>CANRKN010000039.1 GCA_947631215.1 uncultured Oscillospiraceae bacterium
GACACCACCACCAACCACCTGATGTGCTATAAGGCGGGGCTGGTGTCCTATTACGGCGCCAGCGTCATGAACAACTTTTCGGAATATGTGCGCATCAACGGCTACACCGCCGCCAGCATACGGGATACGCTCTTTGCGCCCAAGCCCACCCTGGACATCCCCTCCGCGCCATACTGGTACGACGACGAGGACGAGAAGATATGGTGGAAGCCGGAGAACATGCACCGTCTCAAAGCCTATCACCCGGAGACGGTGGGCTATGAGATCATCCAGGGTTCCGGCGTGGTGGAGGGCGAGCTGCTGGGAGGATGTGTGGATGTGTTCCCTGAGGTGGTGGGCACGGCCATCTGGCCCACAAAAGAGGAATGGGTCGGTAAGATCATGTTCCTGGAGACCAGCGAGGATGACATCGGCCCGGACTATCTGACATGGTATCTCAGAAATCTGGCCGCCCAGGGGCTGTTCGACGTGATCAACGGCATCATCGTGGGCAAGCCTGCCCGCCGCAGCAGGTATGAGCCCTATAAAGAGGTATGCCGAAAGGTCGTCGGCGGAGAGGCGGGACACCCGGAGATACCGATTCTTTATAACGTGAACTTCGGCCACGCGGAGCCCATCGGCGTCATCCCTTACGGGCTCAGGTGCCGGCTGGACGCGGACAACAGGACCCTGACGCTCCTGGAGCCGGCCACAGCATAAGACCAACAAAAAAACAGCGCCGCTCAAAAGAGCGGCGCTGCGCTGTATTCAATTATCAGATGAAGTTCAGCACCAGAGTCAGCAGCACGAAGACGATGGCGACCCACTTTGTCATCTTTGCCAGCTTCGCGTCCCAGGTCTTGGCCTTGCTCTTCGTCATGAAGGTGTCCGCGCCGCCGGCGATGGCGCCGGAGAGGCCGGAGCGCTTTCCGCTCTGGAAGAGGATGACGACGATGAGGAACAGGTCGGCGATGAGCTGCAAAACAGAAACGGCAATAGTCATGATGATCTCGTCCTTTATCCAAAATTCGCTCAATTACTATACCATACCTGTCCGATGAAATCAAGGCTTTTTTCAGCTTTTTTTGCTATGATGGAAATGCCTTGTGAAATACGGGCCCATGGCCTATAATGGGCGGAGACGGGAGGGTGCCTTTATGGAGTTTCTGTATCTTGACAAGCGCATAGCGGTGTGCTTAAAGCCCGCGGGGGTGCTGTCCACGGACGAGCCGGGCGGGATGCCCTCCCTGGTGCGCCAGGCACTGAGGGACGAGCACGCCTGCGTACGCACGGTCCACCGGCTGGACCGGCCCGTGGGCGGGGTGATGGTCCTGGCCCGCAGCGTGAAGGCGGCCTCCGAGCTGAGCCGGCAGGTGCGGGAGGGGATATTTCATAAGGAATACCTGGCTGTAGTCCACGGCGTGCCGGACCCGGCGCGGGGGAGGATGGAAGACCTGCTGGCACGGGACAAGGCAAGGCGGCTCACCTATGTGACCGATGTGCCCGGCCCGGACACACGGCCGGCGGCGCTGGAATATGAGTGCGTTGAGAGCCATGACGGCATGAGCCTAGTGCGAGTGCATTTGTTTACCGGCCGGACCCATCAGATCCGCTGCCAGTTCGCCAGCCGGGGCATGTCCCTGGCGGGGGACCGGAAATACGGCGCGCCGGAGGATGAAAGCGCTATTGGATTGTGGTCGTATAAACTGTCTTTTATGCACCCGGAGACAGGCGAAAGGATGACATTTTTGCATAAGGCGCCGCATATCCAACCGTTTTCGTTCTTCAATGCCCAAAACTTCGTTGAATAATATACGAAACCATCCATTTTGAAAATGGATGGTTTTCATTTATACTATTTTAATTGTCCGGGGCTCACGCCAAAGCTCTCCCGGAAGGCCCGGAAAAAGGTGGAGTATTCCTCAAAGCCGCTGTCTGCGGCGGCCTTGTTCACGTTCTCGCCCTGGCGGATGAGCTGGGCGGCATATAATAGCCGCCGCTGGCGGACGTAGGCGTGGACGGTGCTGCCGGTCTGGGCCTTGAAAAGGCGCATGAAGTGGTACTTGCTCAGGTATACCCGCTCGGCCAGAGCCTCCACCGTCAGGGGCTTGGCCAGGTTCTCGTTGATGTAGGAGAGCGTCTGGGCGATCTTGGGGTCATATTGTGGCGGCGTCTCGGCCGTATCCCCGCCGCCGGTGAGGAACACCCGGTTCACGGCGATGAGAAGCTGGGTCACCAGCGTGTCCCGCAGCGCCTGGGCGCCGAAGCCCTCATCCGAGGCGGCTCTGTCCAGGGCCTCCAGTACGCCGCCGATGACGCCGATATCGTTTGGCGCGGGGGTGAGCAGATGGCGGCCCAAGCGGTCGGCCCCCTCAAAGCACTCAGAAAGGTCCGTGCCGCCGCCGGCGTGGGCGGGGTAATTCCGGTCCAAGTACAGTATGACCCGCTCATAGGGCACGGACTTGTCGATGAGGGCCTTGTGGATGGTGTGGTGGCCGATGAGCAGGATGTCCCAGGGCCGCAGGGCATAGGTGGCCCGCTCCACCATATAGTCCACATGGCCGGATAAGAGGATCACCAACTTGTCGAAGTCGTGGAAGTGGAAGTCCCGCTCCTGGCCGGCGGTGTCCTTCAGGTGGAAATAGTGGTAGTCCTCGGTGAGGTAGCCCTCCCGGCTGTAGCTGGCATTCACGCAAAGCACCTCGCAAAAACGTGTTGTGGACATACTATACAGCACATTTTGAAATGTTTCAAGCACTCACGGCAATGTTATTTGCAATTATCTGTCGCTATAATATGGCAGATGCTCCGGCGGGGTAATCCCCGGCCGGAGAGCCATCCAAAGGGAGGGAGTTTCTATGGATAAGAAAGCAGTCGCGAAGAATTACCGCTTTATGGCGGTGATGCTCATCGCCATGGTGGCGGGCGCCGTCGTGGGCTGGGTGTGGCCCAACGCCTCGGTGCTCAAGCCCCTGGGCACGGTGTTCATC
Organism: uncultured Oscillospiraceae bacterium; assembly: GCA_947631215.1. The sequence continues at coordinate 2,970 of CANRKN010000039.1, forward strand.
AATATGATGTTCTGCATCGTGGTGCCCCTGGTGTTCGCCTCCATCGCCGGCGCGGTGGCCAATATGGGCAGCCGGAAGCGGGCGGGGAAGATCATGGGCGTCACCATCGGCACCTTCGTGGTCACCGGCGCCATCGCCGCGGTGATCATGTTCCTGCTGGTGAAGGTGTTCCCGCCGGTGCTGGAACCCTGGCAGGAGATACCCCAGGAGGAGATGGGGGAGTACGCCAGCTTCTCCACCATGCTGGTGAACTTCTTCACGGCGGAGGACTTCGTGGGCCTTCTGAGCCGGCGGGCCATGCTGCCGCTGATCGTGTTCTCGCTGCTCTTTGGCTTCGCCGTAAACCTGAACGGCGGCCATGATACCGTGGTGGGCAAGTTCCTGGAGGATCTGACGAATGTGATGCTGAAATTCGTGAAGATCGTCACCTACTACGCCCCCGTGGCCTTCTTCGCCATCTTCGCCGACCTGGTGGCCTCCTACGGGCCCCAGATCACCGCGAGCTACGGCCGCGCGCTCATCCTCTATTATCCCCTGTGCTTCATCTATATCTTCACGGCCTGGCCCCTGTTCGCCCGGTTCGGCGGCGGCAAGGGCGCGGTGAAGACCATGTTCAGCCATATCGCCAAGCCCGCGGTGGTGTCCCTGGGCACCTGTTCCTCCGTGGCCACCATCCCCACCAACATGGAGGAGGCGGAGGCCACCGGCATCTCCAAGGACGTGTCCGACATGGTGCTGCCCCTGGGCGCCACCATGCACATGGACGGCTCCTGCTTCTCCTGCGTGCTGAAGATCGCCTTCGTGCTGGGGGTGTTCGGCCAGGATATGGGCTTTAAGATGCTGGTGCCCGTGGTGCTGGTGGCAGTGCTCAGCTCTGTGGGCATGAGCGGCGTGCCCGGCGGCGGGTACATAGGGGAGTATATCATCTGCTCCATCTTCTTCCCGGAGCAGATGACCATGGCGTTCCCCATCCTGGTGGCCATCGGCAACCTGGTGGACCCGCCCGCCACCATGATCAACGCTGCCGGCGACTATGTGGTGTGCTATATCGTGTCCCGGTTCACCGACGGAAAGGACTGGCTGCAGAAGAAGCTGAGCCGATAACATCTCCCGTATGTTATGCCGCCGTCCTGTCCCGGGCGGCGGCGTGACTATATCATGGGTGCGGTCCCCGGCATGCAGGAAAAAAATTTTTTTGGCAGACTGTGCATTTTTACCCGGCAAAAAGCCCGGACATGTACCATTCCCAATGCTTTGCAGGCATTTTGGCCGCTTACAAAATATTGGTCATGAGACGGTTGACAGGCACAAGATATTGTGCTAATATAACGGCTACCGGGATTATGTAACCATCTGCGGCCTGCTCGTGCGCGGCCGCAGTAACTGTGGGATAAAGGATAAGAGAGGGGACGTACGCCATGAAGATCATCAAGAGGAACGGTTCGGAGGTCGCTTTCGACATCACCAAGATCATCAACGCCATCGGCAAGGCCAACGACGTGGTGGATGAGGACCTGCGTATGACCAACACCCAGATCCACCGCATCGCTGACTCGGTGGAGAAGGCCTGCATCGAGCTGGGCCGCTCTCCCTCCGTGGAGGAGATCCAGGACATGGTGGAGGAGCAGATCATGGCCCACGGCGCCTATGAGGTGGCCAAGCGGTACATCACCTATCGCTATACCCGCTCCCTGGTGCGCCAGTCCAACACCACCGACGACCGCATCCTGGCCCTCATCGAGTGCAACAACGAGGAGGCCAAGCAGGAGAACTCCAACAAGAATCCTGTGGTCAACTCCACCCAGCGGGACTACATGGCCGGCGAGGTGAGCCGGGACATCACCAACCGCCTTCTGCTGCCCCCCGACATCGTGGAGGCCCATGAGCAGGGCATCATCCATTTCCACGATACGGACTACTATGCCCAGCACATGCACAACTGCGACCTGGTGAATCTGGAGGACATGCTCCAGAACGGCACCGTCATCACCGACACCCTCATCGAGCGGCCTCACTCCTTTGCCACCGCCTGCAACATCGCCACCCAGATCGTGGCCCAGGTGGCCTCCAACCAGTACGGCGGCCAGTCCATATCCCTGGCCCACCTGGCCCCCTTCGTGCAGGTGAGCCGGGAGAAGATCCGCGCCGTGGTCCGGGACGAGATCAGCACTCTGGGCGTCATCCCCGAAAAAGAGCAGGTGGACGCGATCGTGGAAAAGCGCCTGCGGGAGGAGATCCGCCGGGGCGTGCAGACCATCCAGTACCAGGTGGTGACGCTCCTCACCACCAACGGACAGGCCCCCTTCGTCACCGTGTTCATGTACCTCAACGAGGCCAGGAGTGAGCAGGAGAAGAGGGACCTGGCCATCATCATCGAGGAGACCCTCCTGCAGCGCTATGAGGGCGTGAAGAACGAGCAGGGCATATGGGTCACCCCTGCCTTCCCCAAGCTCATCTACGTGCTGGAGGAGGACAACGTGGAGGAGGGCACGCCCTACTGGTACCTCACAAAGCTGGCCGCCAAGTGCACCGCCAAGCGGATGGTGCCCGACTACATCTCCGAGAAGAAGATGCTGGAGCTCAAGGGCGACGTGTACACCTGCATGGGCTGCCGCAGCTTCCTGACCCCGGACCGGTTCACCGACGCCGGCATCGGCAACATCGCCAACGCCGGCAACTATGAGCCGGGCAAGCACAAATACTACGGCCGCTTCAACCAGGGCGTGGTCACCATCAACCTGCCCGACGTGGCCCTCAGTTCCGGCGGCAATCTGGAGAAGTTCTGGAAGATATTCGACGAGCGGCTGGAGCTGTGCCACCGGGCGCTGATGTGCCGCCACGAGCGGCTGAAGGGCACCCTCTCTGACGCGGCCCCCATCCTGTGGCAGTACGGCGCGCTGGCGAGGCTTGCCAAGGGCGAGCCCATCGACAAGCTCCTCTACAACGGCTACTCCACCATCTCTCTGGGCTACGCGGGTCTTTATGAGTGCGTCAAGTACATGACCGGCAAGAGCCACACGGACCCCTCTGCCACACCCTTTGCCCTGGAGGTCATGCAGTACATGAACGCCGCCTGCAAGCGCTGGAAGGAGCAGCACAACATCGACTTCTCCCTGTACGGCACCCCCCTGGAGAGCACCACCTATAAGTTCGCCAAGTGCCTGCAGAAGCGCTTCGGCGTCATCGAGGGCATCACCGACAAGGGCTATATCACCAACTCCTACCACGTGCACGTGACCGAGGAGATCGACGCGTTCACCAAGCTCAAATTCGAGGCCCAGTTCCAGCATCTGTCTCCCGGCGGCGCCATCAGCTACGTGGAGGTGCCCGACATGCAGAACAACCTGGAAGCGGTGCTGCAGGTCATGCGCTTCATCTACGACAACATCATCTACGCCGAGCTGAACACCAAGAGCGACTACTGCCAGGTGTGCGGCTGGGACGGGGAGATCGAGATCGTGGAGGACGACGGCAAGCTCATCTGGCGCTGCCCCCGCTGCGGCAACACCGACCAGGACAAGATGAACGTGGCCCGGCGCACCTGCGGCTACATCGGCACCCAGTTCTGGAACCAGGGCCGCACCCAGGAGATCAAGGACCGGGTCCTGCACCTGTAAGCCATGCACTACGGCGAGATCAAAAACTGCGACATCGCCAACGGCGTGGGCGTGCGGGTGACGCTGTTCGTGTCTGGCTGCACCAACCGCTGCCCGGGATGCTTCCAGCCTGAGACATGGGACTTTGCCTACGGCCAGCCCTTCACCGCTGAGACGGAGGAAAAGCTCCTGGATATGCTGTCGCCAGGGTACATCGACGGTCTGACGCTCTTAGGGGGCGACCCCTTCGAGCCGGACAACCAGCGGGCGCTGGTGCCCTTCCTGCGGCGGGTGAAGGAGACATACCCCAAAAAGACCGTATGGGCCTTCACGGGCTTCGTCTACGAGGACCTGCTGCGGGAGGGCAGCCACCCCCGCTGCGAGGCGACGGACGAGCTGCTGGCCCTTACGGACGTGCTGGTGGACGGGCCCTTTATCCTGGCGGAGAAGGATATAAGCCTCCGTTTCCGGGGCTCGGGAAACCAGCGGCTCATTGATATGAACAAGACCCGCGAGGAGGGCCATGTGGTCCTCTGGGACGACCAAATGTTTCCGGCATCCCGCAGCTAAGGCGGGGTGCCGGTTTGATATAGGGGAGAGCATATGGAAAACTATCTGGAAAAGGAAGAGACCCTGTATACCAGCAAGCTGGACTACGCAGGGAACCTGAAGCTGGCGGGGCTTTTCGACCTCTTTATGGACCTGGCGGCGGAGCAGGCCGAGCGCATGAACGTGGGCTATGCCGACATGATGGGCCACCGGGCCTTCTGGCTGGCGGTGCGCACCAGGGTACGCATCCACAAGACCCCGGGCTACGGCGACACCGTGACCGTGAAGACCTGGCCGGGCAAGCCGGGCATCATCAAGTGCGACCGGTTCTATACCCTGAAACGGGACGGGGAGCTGCTGGCCGAGGGGCGGACCGAGTGGGCGGCCCAGAACGTGGACACGGGCCGGGTCATGAAGACGTCGGAATTCGGCTATCCCGTGGACATGGAGCCCCTGCCGGAGCGGGTCTGCGAAGGGCTGTTCACGAGGTTTAAGGAAAAGCCGGAGCCGGCGAACCTTCACACGACCTATACCGTCTGCTCCCGGGACATCGACACGGGCCGGCACATGAACAACGTGGCCTATGTGCGCATGCTCATGGGCTCCTTTACCGTGGCGGAGCTGGAGAGCATGGACGTCGCCGAGGCGGAGATCAACTATCAGGACGCCTGCCGGGAGGGGGAGGAGCTGCGCCTCTACCGGCGGCTGGATGAGGAGGGCTGGCACCTTCTCGTGCAAAAGCCCGATGGCGCCGTGGCTGCCCAGATGATCCTGCGCCTGCGCTAAACAAAGACCGTCAGCGGAACAAACCGCTGACGGCTTTTTTATCGCTTCTGGTTCTTCTTCCATATGAGCCACAGCCCCCGGGGGATCAGGTCCTTGTCAAGGTGAATGTCCTTCCGGCGGCAGTGTGGGATGACGGCGGGGGCCCACACCCCGGTGGCCACCACCGCGGCGGGCGTTCCCAGTTCCTCCTCCATGCCCTGCAACAGGCCGTCCAGCATGGCGGCGGCGCCGTAGATGATGCCCGAGCGCATGGACTCGTCCGTGTTCTTGCAGATGATATGGCCCGGGGCCTGAGGCACCACGTTGTGCAGAAGGGAGGCCCGGCTGGTGAGGGCGGCGGTGGAGACCATGATGCCCGGGGCGATGACGCCGCCGATATACCGGCCGTCGGCGTCGGTGACGCCCATGCCGATGGCGGTGTCCATATCTACGGTGATCACCGGCAGGGGATATGCGTCCTGGGCCGCCACGGCGGCGGCCACAAAGTCGCTGCCCAGCTCCGAGGGGTCGTCCAGGCGGATATTGAGCCCGGTCTTCACCCCGGGGCCTACCACCATGGGAGAGGTTCCCGTGAGAAGCTCCAGGGCCTGGCGCAGGGTGAGGGTGAGCTCCGGCACCACGGAGGACAGAATGCACCCGTCCCAGCTGTCCCGGGCCGCGCCGTGCTGCTCCAAAATGAGGCCCATGAGGGCGGCGTATTCGTCCGCCGTGCGGGTCTTCACCGTGGCCATGCCGCAGGAGAAGGCCACGGAGCCGTCCTTCACGCCCGCCAGGGTGATGCGGGAGTTGGATAAGTCCACAGTCAAAAGCATTTTGATCACTTCCTGACCACAGCTTATCAGATACCGCCACCGATGTCAAAGGATAGTTGTATGCTTTCGCATCATGAGGCAGTATAGCCCCAGCCCCGCTGTCATGGAGAGGACCAGCGCTGGGGCGCTCGACCCCGCGCCGGTGTACGCCCCCAGCAGCCGGGCGGCCAGACCGCAGAGGGCGGCGCAGAGGCCCGCCCGGCCAAGGGCCCGCCAGGGCAGACGCACGCAGGAGACACGCCGGAGCCGCCACAGGCTCAGGGCGAAGTTGAATATTTCCGTAAAACAGATGACGAAGATATAGGCCCCCAGGCCCCACCGGGGCAGCATCAGCCACACCATGAGAGCAGACAGACCCACGTCCGCGATGTTCACGTACATGCAGAACATCATCTCGCCCAGCCCTTTGAGGCACCCGTCCGTGGCGGTGTCCATGTACATCACCGGCACGATGAGGGCAAAGAGCTGGATATACCGCCCGGCCTCCGCCGAATCGTAGAGTGCCAGGCCCAGACTGTCCCCCAGCCCCAGGAGCAGGGCGGCGGTGACGGCGCTGAAGAGAAAGCTCTTGTAGAGCACGTCCTCCGTCACGGCCCGGATGCTGTCTTGCTTCCCTTGTATCTGCTTTTCCGTGAGCTTAGGCACGATGAGCTCCGCGATGGCCAGCATGAGGCAGGAGGGGAAGAGCACCACGGGAAGGGCCATGCCCTGTATGACGCCGTACCCCGCGAGGGCGCTCTCGGCGTTGAGGCCGGAGGCCCGCAGGCCCCGGGGCACAAGCAGGTGCTGCAATGTGGAAAGACCGCTCCTCGCGTAGGAGGCTGCCGCCAGAGGCAGGGCGATGCGCAGCATCCGGCCCGTCATGCCATGAAGGGCGGGGGCATTGCCCCGCACGATGCCGTGCCGCCGCCGGTCGAAGGCGTAGGCCAGGCCCAGGGCGGCGACGCCGCATATCTCCCCGATGAGGCTGCCGCCGGTGATGACCGCCGCGGCGTACTCGAGATTCCCCGCCGGGATCATCACCAGCATGGCGGCGGTGACGGCAATGGTGACAAGCTGCTGACTCACGGACACGGCCACGCTCTTCCACACCCGCCCCACGGCGGTGAAGTAGCCGTGCATGACGGAGTCCAGGCCGGTGAGGGGCATGGTCAGCGACAGGAGCATCAGCGGCCGCACCGTGCGGGCGTCCTCCAGCCAGAGAAAGCCCATGGGCTGGGCCAATATCATGAGGATGAGCCCGGCGGCGAGGCCGAAGCCCAGCCCGTAGAGCATGCAGGCGCCCAGCGCCTGGGCCGCCCCGTGGGGCCGCTCCAGGCCGTTTTCCTCCGATACCAGCCTCGTCACGGCGTAGCGGCTGCCGCTCATGGCCACCGTCACGGCCAGGGCGTTCACACTCATGACGAGCTGGAATAGCCCGATGCCCGCCTCGCCGATGCGGCTCACCAGCCACACCTGCCACACCATGCCCACGAACCGCATGGCGAGGCCCGAGCCGGTGAGCAATGCGGTGTTGAACGCAAGCTTTCTGTCCCGCAGCAATAAAACTCCTCCCCGCGCCCTTGCGTAAGATGTCCCAAACGGGTATAATCACTTATATGGGACAAATCAGGGGGATATGTTGCTCTTGCCATGAGAAGACCGTCGGAACAACTGAAAAACGCGCGGCTGCCTTACGCCGCCGCTGTTATCGTGGCGGCGGGCTCCGCCCGGCGCTTCGGCGCGGACAAGCTGATGGCGGACCTGGACGGCGTGCCGGTGCTGATGCGCGCTGTCCTGGCCTTTGAGAGGGCAGAGGCGGTGCGGGCCATCGTCATCGCCGCCCGGGCGGATATGACAGACGAGGTCAAAAGCCTCTGCGCCCGGTACGGCGTATCCAAGCTGACAGCCGTGGTGCCGGGAGGTGAGACAAGGGCCAGGTCCTGCCTCGCCGGGGTGATGGCCGTGCCGCCTGAGGCGGAGCTCGTCGCCATCCACGACGGGGCCCGGCCCCTGGTGACGGAGAAGGTCATATTGGACGCTCTATGGACCGCGTACCGCCACACGGCGGCCCTGCCCGCCGTGCCCGTCCGGGACACCATCAAGGAGGCCGCGGATGGGGCGGTGACGGCCACGCCGGACCGCTCCCGCCTCTGGGCGGCCCAGACGCCCCAGTGCTTCCAGGCGGACCTGATCCGCGCAGCCCTCACCGACGCGGCGGAAAACGCACCGGACATCACCGACGACTGCCTGGCCGTGGAGCGCATCGGGGGGAAGATATACCTCTCCCCGGGCAGCGAGGAGAACATCAAGATTACCACGCCCCTGGACCTTACCCTGGCCCGGGCGCTGCTGGCGGAGAGGAGCGGGTCATGAATATGCGCATAGGTCACGGGTATGACGCCCACCGCCTTGTGGAGGGGCGTAAACTCATTCTGGGCGGGGTGGAGATACCCTATGAGCGCGGCCTTCTGGGCCACTCGGACGCGGATGTACTCCTGCACGCCCTGGCGGACGCCATATTGGGCGCGGCGGCATTGGGGGATATCGGCAAGCTCTTCCCCGACAATGACCCCGCCACCGAGGGCATCGACAGCCGCATCATCCTCCGGGCGGCGGTGAAGGCGGCGGCGGACGCGGGCTATGCCATCGGCAACTGCGACGTGACCGTCATCGCCCAGCGGCCCAAGCTGGCGCCCTATATAGAGGCCATGCGGCAAAACATCGCAGAGGACCTCGCCGTAGACGTCTCCTGCGTCAGCGTGAAGGCCACCACCGAGGAGAAGATGGGCTTCACTGGCGCCGGGGAGGGAATCAGCTGCCACGCAGTGGCGCTGCTCTACGCCCGTTAAACAAAATAAGTCCCTCCCGCATAAGATGTGCTGTGACTTATGCGGGAGGTCTTTTTATGCACTATCTACTTTCATTCCGAAGCCTGACCTACGCCCAGCGGGCGGCCCGGGTCCTGGAGCGGGCGGGCATCACGGGAACGGTCTCCCGCGTGCCCAAGGCCGCCTCCGCCAAGGGCTGCGCCTACTGCGTCATCGTGGCGGCCCGGCATAAGGAGCGGGCCCTGGCCATCCTCACCGGCGCCGGCATCCAACCGGAGCGGGTGCTGCTGCGCCATCCCGACGGGACGCTGGAGGCGGAGGCATGATCTATCTCGACTGCGCAGCTACCTCCTTTCAAAAGCCCGCCGCGGTGCGCTACGCCGTGTCCCGGGCCATGGAGACCCTGTCCAGCCCCGGCCGGGGCGGATATGAAAGCGCCATGGCGGCGGCGGAGGTGCTCCTGGACTGCCGCCTGGCCCTGGCGGACCTCTTTTGCGTCAGGGACCCGGAGCGGGTGGTGTTCACCTCCAGCGCCACCCATGGGCTGAACATCGCCATCGGCAGCCTCGCGGGCCCCGGGGATAAAGTGGTCATCTCCGGCTACGAGCACAACGCTGTGTGGCGGACCCTGCGAGGCATAGGTGCGGATGTGCAAATAGCGGCCTCGCCGCTGTTTGAGCCAGACGCTGCCGTGGAAGCCTTCCGCAGGCTCCTGCCGGGGGCGAAGGCCGCGGTGTGCACCCAGGTGTCCAACGTGTTCGGCTATATCCTGCCCGTCAAAGAGATGGCCGCCTCGTGCCGGGAGATGGGCGTGCCCCTCATCGTGGACGCCTCCCAGGGGGCGGGGACGGTGGGCCTGGACTTTGACGGCCTGGGCTGTGCCTTCGCCGCCATGCCGGGCCATAAGGGCCTGCTGGGCCCCCAGGGGACCGGGGTGCTCCTGTGCAAAGACGAACGTGTGCGGCCGCTGCTCTTCGGCGGCACCGGCTCTATGAGCGCGGAGGCGGCCATGCCGGCGTTCCTGCCGGATAGGCTGGAGCCGGGGACCCACAACGTGCCGGGCATAGCCGGGCTTTTGGAGGGGGTCAAGTGGCTGCGTCGGAAGACGCCCGCCGCGCTCTTGGCCCACGAGCGGGAGCTGTTGGCTGTATTCTCCGGCGCTTTGGCGGAGGATGAACGGATACGGCAGTTTCGTTCTCCTGACTTGGCGTATCAGGCCGGTGTCCTGTCGGTGCAGATAGGAGAAACGGACTGTGAGGAGGCGGCGGAAGAGCTGGCCCAGCGGGGCATAGCCGTGCGGGCGGGGCTCCACTGCGCGCCCCTGGCCCATGAGACGGCGGGGACCCTGGACCGGGGGACGGTGCGCTTCAGCTTCTCGCCCTTCAATACGATGGGGGAGGTCCTGACAGCGGCAGATGCTGTGAGGGCGATACAGCGGTGACTTACGGGCGGCGGGCTTCGGTCCGCCGCTAAAATGCAGTAAATTATGTTGCCAACGGAGCCAATTTGCGCTATAATACAAAGTTGACGTAGAGTGTTCACCAACACGATATAGATCATGAATGGTACGGACCTATGAGTAATTTTCTGACCAACTTAAAAGAGTCCTTCGGCCTCATCCTGGACATGGGGCTGGCCGACATCGTCGACGTGCTCATCGTAGCCGTGGCGGTATACGCGGTCATCTCCTTTGTCCGGCGGAACAACTCCATGCGCCTGGCCCAGGGTATACTGCTGCTGCTGGCGGCGCTGATCCTGTCCACCGCTTTGAACCTGACCCTGACCAGCTTCATTCTGCGGCAGGTGTTTGAGATAGGCGTTCTGGCGGTGATCGTGCTGTTCCAGCCGGAGATACGCCGGGCCCTGGAGCGTGTGGGCTCCTACAGGCTCTTCTCCATCTTTGGCCGGGGCATCATGGGCGGCCAGGTGATGGACAAGGCCATCATGCAGACCGTATACGCCTGCGAGGACATGTCCAAGAGCCGCACCGGCGCGCTCATCGTCTTTGAGCGGACCAACCGCCTGAACGAGGCCATGGCCTCCGGCACTCAGGTGGACGCGGTGGTGTCCTCGGAGCTTTTGAAGAACATATTTTACGACAAGTCCCCCCTCCACGACGGGGCGGTCATCATCCAGGACGGCCGCCTGGCCGCGGCGGGGTGCATGCTGCCCCTGAGCGAGAACGCCAACCTGAGCCGGGACTTAGGCATGCGCCACCGGGCGGGCATCGGCATGAGCGAGCGGTCCGACGCGGTGGTGGTCATCGTCTCTGAGGAGACCGGCGGCATCAGCGTGGCGGAGGACGGGCTTTTGAAGCGCCATCTGAGCGCCGACACCTTCGAGACCCTGCTGCGCCGGGAGCTGCTCCCGGCGGAGGAGTCCGACGGCACCGGCTGGCTGGACAGGCTCAAGGCCAGAAAGGGGGCGCGCCATGAAAAACAATAACAAGGTCCGCAGCCGCGGGTTCCTGGACAACCGCCTTTTCTGGGCTGCGCTGAGCCTGCTGGCGGCGCTGGTCATGTGGCTTTACTATACGTCCAACTACGGAAGCACCCAGACCAGGACCTTCTACGGCGTGGAGGTCACCTTCACCGGCCAGGACGCCATGCGGGACACCCTCAATATGGTGGTGTCCGACCAGGATACCACCCGGGTGAACGTGACCCTGTCCGGCACCCGCCGGGAGCTCTCCAAGCTCACCGCCGACGACATGAAGGCCGTGGTGAACCTCTCCAACGTCACCATGGCGGGCAACCGGGCCATGACCTATTCCATCAGCTACCCCGCCGGGGTGAATCAGGCCAACATCCGGGAGACCTCCCGCTCGCCCTCCACCGTGGGCCTTCAGATCAGCAAGCTCTCCACCAGGCCCATGGTGGTCTCCGGCCTTTTTGAGGGCACCACCGCCGAGGGCTATATGGTGGACGCCTCCGAGATGACCTTTGACCCGGCCTCCGTGACCTTCACCGGCCCGGAGGAGGAGCTGGACCAGATAGACAAGCTGCAGGTCGTGGTGGCCCGGGATGAGGTGAACGCCGCCTTCACCGCCGTGGGCAACTACGTGATGCTGGACGCCGAGGGCAACATCCTGGAGTTCGACGACGTACAGGCGGACGTGGACACCGTATCCGTGAACGTGCCGGTGAGCATGGTGAAGGAAGTGGCTCTGGGCGTGGACCTGGTGCCCGGCGGCGGCGCCACGGCCAGCAATGTGATCACCACCATCGAGCCCGCGGCCATCACCGTGGCGGGCGACGCGGCCACGCTGGACGGACTGAACATCATCTCTCTCGCCACCGTGCAGCTTGCCAATACCCTGAGCTTTGAGCCCACGGTGTACAACATCGTGCTGCCCAACGGCGTGGAGTGCCTTTCCGGGGAGACCACGGCCTCGGTGGATATGGAGTTCACCGGACTGGAGACGGGCCTCTTCACTGTCACGAACCTTCGATATACCAACGTGCCGGAGGGCTACCGGGCCAGCGTCATGGACGCCAACAAGATCGTCACCATCCGGGCGCCCAAGGACGTTCTGCCCATGATATCTGCCAACAATATCCGCATCGTGGCGGACCTGACGGACGTGACGGCCACGTCCCGCGTGGCGACCACGGTGTATGTGGACGGCTTTGAGAGCGCCGGCGCGGTGGGCTCTTATCCGCTGTACATACGATTGGAGGAGATACAATGACCCAGACAGGGATCATAACGAAGATACTGGATAACGGCCTGGCGGACGTGGCCGTGGAGCGGGTCACCGCCTGCAGCCACTGCTCCGGCTGCGGCGAGTGCATCTACGGCAAGGAGATCCACGTGGAGGCGGAGAATAAGATCTACGCCCAGCCCGGGGAGCGGGTGGTGCTGGAGAGCAAGACCACCACCATCCTGGCTGTGACGCTGCTCATATATATGCTGCCGGTGGCCATGCTGTTCGCCGGCTACGCCATCGCCGCGGCTTTGGGCCTGGACCAGGAGAAGTGCATCATCGGCAGCGCCCTGGGCATCGCCGCGGGCGCCGCGGGCGCCACGGGCCTGGGCAAGCGGTTCAAAAAGATAGACTACTTCATCACTGGCTATAAGCGCTGATGTACGGCTACGTCCGCCCGGTGAAGGGCGAGCTGAAGATATCGGAATTCGAGCGGTTCCGGGGCGTGTACTGTGGGCTGTGCCATGAGCTGGCGAGGCGGTACGGCTTCGCCGCCCGGTTCCTGGTGAACTACGACTTTACCTTCCTCGCCATGCTCCTGGCTCAGCCGGGCCCGGCAAAGACCTGCCCCCGGCGGTGCGCTGCCCATCCCATCCGAAAGACCGTGTGTCTGGAAAGCTGCGAGAGCCTCACGCTGGCGGCGGACATGACCGTGATCCTGGGCTGGTGGAAGCTGGCGGACGGGGCGGAGGATAAGACGTTTCCCGCGTCATGGGGCTATAAAGCCGCCTGCGGCCTTTTGAAGGGCGCCTATAAAAAGGCGGCGGCCCGCCTGCCGGATTTTGCCAAGGCGACGGAGAAGGATCTTCACGCATTGCGAGCCTTGGAGAAAGCCAAATGCCCCAGCGTGGACGAGGCGGCGGACAAGTTCGCGCTGATCCTGCGGGCCGCGGGCGCGGCGGTGGAGGACGAGAAGACCGGACGCATCTTATCCGAGCTTCTCTACCACCTGGGCCGCATCATCTACATCCTGGACGCGGCCGACGACCTTTCCGAGGACATCCGAACGGACAGCTACAACCCCCTGCGGTATCGATTTGAGCCCGTGGACGGGAAGCTGACGGCGGAGGATGAAAAGACCCTGCGGGCCAGTCTGCAGCTATCCCATAACGCCCTGGCTGGGGCGTATGCTCTGCTGGATGAGAACATCTACGCGGGCATCCTGACCAATACCATCTACCTCGGTCTTCCCGCGGCGGCGCAGGCGGTGTTTGCCGGGACATGGAAGACGAAAACGAAACTACAAAAAGAACGGAGCATATCATGAACGATCCTTACAGCGTATTG
>CANRKN010000040.1 GCA_947631215.1 uncultured Oscillospiraceae bacterium
GCGTAGCCCAGGTCATAGTAGCTGATGGACAGGGTGGCCACGCCGCAGCCGGCGCAGATGCCCTCCTCGCCGCAGAACACGGGGATCTTGCCGTGGCAGATGTTGTCCACGATGCCGGTGTTGGAGGCGGCGGTGTTGTCGGTGGGGATGTAGAGCACGTCGGACTCGTCCGCGGCGGTCTGGACGACGGCGGCCATATCGTTGGAGTCAGAGAACGCGTACTGGGTGGCGGTGTAGCCCATCTCCTCCAGGAAGGCCTGAACGGTGTCCACCTGGTACTGGCTGTTGGCCTCGTTGGAGCAGTAGACCAGGCCGATCTTCTCAGCGTCGGGATACCACTCCTTGATCATCGCGGCCTGCTGGTCCAGAGGGGCCAGGTCGGAGGTGCCGGAGACGTTGGTGCCCACGGTGCCGTCAAAGTCCTCAATGCCCAGAGCCACGCCGTACTCGGTGACGGAGGTGCCCAGCACGGGGATGTCGGCGGTGGCGGCAGCGGCGGCCTGCAGAGCCGGGGTGGCGTTGGCCATGATCAGGTCCACGCCCTCAGACACGAAGGCGTTGGCGATGGTGGCGCAGGTGGCGGGATCGTTGGCGGCGTTCTGATAGTCGAACTCCACGGCGTCCTCGCCCAGGATCTCCTTCAGGGCATCCTGGAAGCCTTCGGTGGCGGCGTCCAGCGCCACGTGGGGCACCAACTGGCAGATGCCGACGGTGTAGGGCTCCTCGGCGGCGAAGGCCGTGGCGGACAGGGCCAGGACCATGACGAGGGCCAGAGCGATAGCAAGAGTCTTCTTCATTGCGGTGTTTCCTTTCAACTCATATTCCGGCGGGCATACGTGCCCGCCTATTATGTACGTTGAAATTTTATTACTTTAAAACAATGATGTCAATGCACAGTTTCTCCAAAAACCGCGCATTGACATCATGAATCTTTAACAATTTTACCTTTTAAATCGCCTGTAACTTATTTCAGGACCACTTTGCGGAAGCTCTTCTTCCCCCGCTTCAGGAGCACGCCCTCCCGCAGTTTTTCCACCGGGACTGCCAGAAACATATCCGTGACCTTCTCCCCGTCCAGGGTGACACCCCCCTGGGCGATGTTCTGCCGGGCCTCGGAGTTGGACTTGACGAGCCCCGCCTTCACCAGCAGGACCTTGATGTCTATCCCGCCGTCGGTGAGGTCGGTCTCCGTGAGCTCCGTCACGGGCATCTCCCCGTGATCTCCGGCGCCGAAGAGGGCCTTGGCGGCGTTCTGGGCCTTAGCGGCCTCCTCCTCGCCGTGGACCATCTTGGTGAGCTCATAGGCCAGGATCTCCTTGGCCTCGTTGAGCTTCTGGTCTTTCCAGGTGTCCATCTCCCTGATCTGCTCCATGGGCAGGAACGTGAGCATGCGGACGCAGTTCATCACGTCCTCGTCCCCCACGTTGCGCCAGTACTGGTAGAAGTCGTAAGGCGAGGTCTTGTTGGGGTCCAGCCACACGGCGTTGCCGGCAGTCTTGCCCATCTTGTTGCCGTTGGAGTCGGTCAGGAGCGTCACGGTCATGGCGTAGGCGTCCTTGCCCAGCTTTCGGCGGATGAGCTCCGTGCCGCCCAGCATGTTGCTCCACTGGTCGTTGCCGCCGAACTGCATGTTGCAGCCCAGGGTCTGGAACATGTGGTAGAAGTCATAGGACTGCATGATCATGTAGTTGAACTCCAGGAAGCTCAGGCCCTTCTCCATCCGCTGCTTGTAGCACTCGGCCCGCAGCATGTTGTTCACGGAAAAGCAGGCGCCCACCTCCCGGAGGAGGTCCACGTAATTGAGGTTCAAAAGCCAGTCGGCGTTGTTGACCATCATGGCCTGGCCGGGGCCCTCGCCGAAGCTGATAAAGCTCTCCATCTGCCGCTTGAAGCACTGGGCGTTGTGATCGATGGCCTCCTTGGTGAGCATCTTGCGCATGTCGGTGCGGCCGGAGGGGTCGCCGATCATGGTGGTGCCGCCGCCGATGAGGGCGATGGGCTTGTTGCCGGCCTGCTGCAGCCGCTTCATGAACGTCAGCGTCACGAAGTGGCCGGCGGTCAGGCTGTCCGCCGTGCAGTCGAAGCCGATATAGAAGGTGGCCTTGCCTTGGTTTATGAGGTCCTTTATCTTGTCCTCATCTGTCACCTGGGCGATCAGGCCCCGCTCCACAAGTTCGTCGTACAGTGTCATGTTCCCGTTCTCCTCAATGCTGTTTTTGTTTCCATGCGTCCGCCGCGGCAAGCTGCTCCTCGGCGGAGGCGGTGGTCGTCTCGGTTATATTGTCGCCGCCGGTGAGGCGGGCGATCTCCCGCCGCCGGCCGGCCCGGTCCAGCTCCGTGACGGTGGTATAGGTCCGCCCGTCCCGCTCGGACTTTTCGATCAAATACTGGCTGTCGGCCATGGCCGCGATCTGGGGCAGATGGCTGACGCACAGCACCTGCTTATGCGTGCCGGTGAGGGCCAGCTTCTCCCCCACCCGGCTGGCCGCCACGCCGGACACGCCGGTGTCTATCTCGTCGAACACCGCCGTGGGCACCGGGTCGTTCCGGCCAAATACGGTCTTTAAAGCCAGCATGATGCGGCTCAGCTCGCCGCCGGAGGCGATCTTGGCGATACGCCCCGGCTCTTCGCCTGCGTTGGCGCTCATGAGAAAGCGCACCTCGTCGGCACCCTTGGGCCCGAAGCCGGGCTTGCCGGAAAGGGGCCGCATGTCGGTGACGAACCGCACCGATGGCATGGAGAGGTCCTTAAGCTCCTGCACCACACGCTTGGCAAGCTCCGCCGCCGCCTTTTGGCGGGCCTGGGTCAGCTTTTCCGCCGCGGCCCGGCAATTCTTTTCCAGCGCTGCCCGCTTTTCATAGAGCCGCTCCAGCGCCTCGTCGCCGTACTCTATCTCGGCGAGACGCTTGGCGGACTCGTCGTAGAGGGCGATCAATTCCGCCTCATCGGCGCAGCTGAATTTCTTCTCCAGCCGCCGCAACAGCGCCAGCCGCCCTTCCACCCTGTCGAACTCCTCCGGGGAGAAGTCCAGACTGTCCTGCACGTCCCGGACGTGCTCGGCGGCATCCTGCAAGAGGGCCTCCGCCTCGGCAAGCAGCTTGTCCGCCTCCGCCAGGCCCTGGCTCCAGCCCTTGGCCCGGCTGAGCCAGCCCCGGGCAGACCCGGTCAGGTCCACGGCGGACTGCTCATCGCCGTAGAGAGCCGTAAAGGCCCCCTCCGCCGCCTCCCGCAGCTTCTCGCCGTTTCGGAGGAGCGCGGACCGGTCCTCCAGCTCCGCCTCCTCTCCGGCCCTGAGAGCGGCCTTTTCCAGCTCCTGGACCCGGTAGGTGAGGCTCTCCGCGAGACGCCGGCGGGAATCGTCGTCCATGGTGAGGCGCTCTATCTCCCGCTCGTTGGCGAGATACGCCTCATAGGCGGTCTTATAGGCGGCCAGCTCCTTATCATCGGCGGCGAAGGCGTCCAGGTAGTCGATGTGCCGGCCCTCGTCCAAAAGCTGCCGGCCGTCGTTCTGGCCGTGGATATCCACCAGCAGCGCCCCCAGGGAGCGGAGCTGGCTGGCCGCCACGGGCACGCCGTTTACCCGGCAGGCGCCCCGGCCGTCGGCGGTGACGGAACGCTGGACCACCAGCACCCCGTCCTCCGGCTCCACGCCGTTTTCCCCGCACCAGGACGCGGCCGCGTCCGCGTCGAACACCGCCGCCGCCAGGCACTTGTCCGCCCCGGAGCGCACCAGCTCCCGGCTGGTGCGGCCGCCGGTGACGGCGTACAGGGCGTCTATCACGATGGATTTACCCGCGCCCGTCTCGCCGGTCAGCACGTTCAGCCCCTCCCGGAACCGGACGTCGGCCCGCTCCACCACCGCGATATTCTCGATGTGGAGACTTCTGAGCATCTTACGCCTCTCCCCTTACCGCTTGTAGGCCCGGCGCAGCTGGGCGCACAGCCGCTCCGCCGCGGCGGCGTTGCGCAGCACGATGATGGCCGTGTCGTCGCCGGCCACGGAGCCCAGGATGGTGTCGTCGCCCATGGCGTCGATGGAGGCGCACACGGCGCTGGCCAGACCCGGCAGGGTCTTCACCACCACGGTGTGCAGCGCGTGGTCAAAGCCCACGCAGCCCTCCCGGAAGATCTCCTCCAGCCGGCGGGAGGCCTCGCTGGACTCGTCCTGCTCCGCCTGGGTGTAGCGGTAGCGGCCCTGGGGGCCGATCTCCTTGACCAGACGCAGCTCCTTGATGTCCCGGGACACGGTGGCCTGGGTGCTCTTCACGCCCCGGGCCTGGAGGGCCTCCAGCATCTGGCCCTGGGTCTCGATGTCCTCCTGGGCGATGATGTCCAGGATTACGCTCTGTCTTGACGTCTTCATGCTCTCTCCCCCAATTTATCAAATGCCGTCTCATAAAAGCTCCTGGTGCCAAGATCGGCCATAAGGAGCTTGTATTTCGATCTTCTCACAATGACCTGGTCCCCGTCGGCCAAGTCGATGAGCCCCCGGCCGTCCACGCTCAGCACGACCCGCCGGCCCTCGCTCACGTCCTCGGGCAGGATGGTCACCACCCGCTCGGGCCCCAGCACGAAGCTGCGCGCCGCCAGCATATGGGCGCACACCGGCGTCAGCACGATGGCCTCCGCCCCCGGCTCCACCAGGGGCCCGCCTGCCGCCATGGAGTAGGCGGTGGAGCCTGTGGGCGAGGATACGATAACGCCGTCCCCGGAGAAGGAGAGGATACGGTCCCCGTCCCCCTTGGCCAAAAGCCGTATGTTCTGCACGATGCCGGATATCACCGCGTCGTTGAGGGCCGTGTCGAAAAAGACGCTCCTGTCGCCCCGGCGTATCTCCACATCCAGCATCATCCGGGGCACGGTGCGAAAATCACCCTTTGCCGCCTTTTTCAGAAGGTCAGCGTTGTCCCGGTCCAGCTCCGTGAGGAAGCCTGTGTGGCCCAGGTTCACCCCCACCAGGGGCGCGTCGTGGACCATCACCTGGGGCGCGATGCGAAGGATGGTCCCGTCGCCGCCCAGGGTCACCAGCAGGTCCGCGCCGTTCAAAGCGCTGTCCAGTTCCTCAGTGGCAAAGGGGAGAGCTGTATCAGGCTCGCCGCAGACGGGGCTCACCGCCACACGGCAGCCCTCCGCCTCCAACATAGCCTTCACCGCCGCCGTACAGGCAAAATCCCCGTCCCGCTGGACGTTGGGACAAAGCACGATCTTTTTCATGTTCCGCTCCCCTTTCCGTCCAGCGCCCGGTGGGATTCCTCCACCACGCCGGCAAAGCCGGGCACGATGGCGGGGCCATCCAGGCCCAGCCAGGCGAGATATTCTATGTTCCCTTCCGGGCCCCGCACCGGGGAAAAGGTCAGGCCCCGCAGGATAAATCCCATCTCATCGGCGCTCCGGGCGAAGTTCTCCAGCACCTCCCGGTGCACCGCCGGGTCCCGGACCACGCCCTTCTTGCCCACCTTCTCCCGGCCTGGCTCGAACTGGGGCTTTACAAGGCAGATGACCTGCCCAGCAGGCGTGAGCAGGCCCTTCACCGCCGGCAACACCAGGCCCAGGGAGATAAAGGACATATCCATCACCGCCAAGTCCATGGCCGATGTGAACATATCCGGCGTCAGGTTCCGGGCGTTGGTACGCTCCATCACCGTCACCCGCCCGTCGTTCCGCAGGCTCCAGGCCAGCTGCCCATAGCCCACATCCACGGCATACACATGGGCAGCGCCCCGCTGCAGCAGGCAGTCGGTGAAGCCCCCGGTGGAGGCGCCGCAGTCCACGCATATGAGCCCCGCGGGGTCCACACCAAAGGTATCCAGGGCCTTTTCCAGCTTCAGGCCGCCCCGGCTCACATAGGGCATTTTGGCGCCCCGGACCTCCACGGCGGCGGTATCGTCCACCGTCACCCCGGGCCGGGTCACCTTCTCTCCATTCACATATACGTCGCCCGCCAAAATCAGCGCCTTGGCCCGCTCCCGGCTGGGGGCATGGCCCTGTTCGAACACGATCTGGTCAAGTCTCGTCTTTCCCATGCAGCATCTCCAAAACGGCCTCCCGCAGGGAGCCGCCGTCCAGCTTTCTCTCCCGGCGCAGAGCGGCCGGGTCGCCGTGCTCCAATATGCCCTCGCCCAAATTCACCAGCCGGGCCGCCTTCAGCGTTATGCCCGTCTGCTCCGCCGCGGCCAGGAGCTGTGCGCCCACGCATCCGGCGGCGCATGCCTCCTCCGCCACGACCAGCGCCCCGGTCCGGCGGAGGGACGCCAGCACCGGCGATGCATCCAGCGGGGAGAGCACATTGAGCTTCACGACCTCGGCGGACACGCCCTCCTCCCGGAGCATCCGGGCGGCCAGCAGGGCCTCGTTTATTTCCGTGCCGTAGGCGGCGATGGTCACGTCGTCCCCCTGCATCACCGTCGAGGTCGGCTCATCGGTGGTGTCCTCCTGCCAATCGCCCTCCCCGCCGCGGGGATAGCGCACCGCCACGGGGCCCGTATCCTCCAGCACCGCCTTGCGCAGCATGCTGCGAAGCTCCGCGAAGCTGGCGGGGGCGTATATCCTCATGCCCGGCACGGCGGAGAGGAAGGATAAGTCGAACAAGCCCTGATGGGTCTCGCCGTCCTTTCCCACGATGCCGGCCCTGTCCACGGCGAACACCACGTGCAGGCCCATGAGGGCCACGTCGTGGATGAGCATGTCGTAGCTTCTCTGCAGGAAGGTGGAGTACACCGCGAACACGGGCTTCAGCCCCTGGGCGGCCATGCCCGCAGCCATGGCGCAGGCGTGCTCCTCGGCGATGCCCACATCGAAGAACCTATCAGGGTACGCCTCCTGAAAACCGATGAGGCCGGTGCCCTCCTTCATGGCGGCGGTGATGGCCGCCACGGTGGGGTCCTGGCCCGCGATCTCCGTCAGGGCCCTGCCGAACACGGAGGAGAAGTCCTCCCCCGTATATTTGGGCACGCCGCTCTTCACGTCAAAGGCGCCCACCCCGTGGAAGGCCTCCGGGGCCTGCTCGGCGGGGGCGTAGCCCCGGCCCTTTTGGGTGATGACGTGCACAAGCACCGGCGCGCCGTATTCCTTGGCCCAGCGGATGGCGTTTTCCACCTTCCGCTCGTCGTGGCCGTTGATGGGCCCGATGTACTCAAAGCCCAGATTGTCGAAGATGTTCTCGGGGATGATCCGCTCCTTGAGCCAGCTCTTCATGGCGCCCAATGCCGGCGTCACGCCGGGAATTTTGGGGAGCACGGAGCCCCGGTACCACTTTTTGAATTTGATATATTCCACCCGGGTGCGCATGCGGCCCAGCATGTCCGCCAGGCCCCCCACGCCCTCGTTGATGCTCATGCCGTTGTCGTTCAGCACCACCACCAGCGGCTCGCCGCTGTGGCCTGCGTCGGACAGGCCCTCGAAGGCCATGCCCCCGTTCAGGGCCCCGTCGCCGATGAGGGCCACCACGTCGTAGTCCGCCCCCAGGGCCGTCCGGGCCCGGGCCATTCCCAGGGCCACGGAGATGGAGTTGGAGGCGTGGCCGGCAATGAAGGCGTCGTGGACGGACTCGTAGGGCTTTGGGAAACCGGAGAGCCCTCCCTTCTCCCGCAGGCCGGAGAAGTCCCGCCGGCCGGTGAGCAGCTTGTGGGTATAGCACTGGTGGCCCACGTCGAATACCAGCCGGTCCCGGCTGGTGTCGTAGACCCGATGCAGCGCCACGGTCAGCTCCACCGCTCCCAGGTTGGAGGCCAGATGCCCTCCATGCTCCGATACGGACGCCACCAGATATTCTCTTATCTCCCGGCACAGCTCATCCAGCGCCTCGGCGGGGAGAGCCTTCACGTCCTCGGGGGAACGAATGTTATCCAAAAGACCCATAACTGCTCCAGGTGTCATACGTCGCTTTTTCCGCGTGTCTCAATATCATAGCAAACCGTTTTGGATTTTTCAAGGCCGATTTTGCATATTTTCATTACAAAATGAATATTATCCGTAACAAACAGGGGCAGGGAGAATTCCCTGCCCCTGTGGGGTCTATGCTATTGGATTACTGTGCTTATCTTACTTCGCCCAAGCGGTACCGTTCCAGCTGCCCAGCTCGGTGGAATAAGTGCACTTGCCGGCCCCGCCGGCCTTCTTGCTGAAGTAGCAGGTGCCGTACTCACCGCCGACCCACTGCCAGCCGGTCAGCATCTTGCCGATCTCGCCGTTGGCGTTCGTGGGCTGCAGGTAGTACCAGCCAAAGCCGCCATGCAGGTCGTCGATGTACTTCATTCCAACGGCCAGCTTGCCGTCATCGCCCACATAGTACCAGTTGCCGTCCCACCTGGAGGCGCCGTCGGTCTTGCCGACCCAGAAGCCCTTCTTCAGCTGGCCCTTCTGGTAGAAGTAGATGTCGCCAGCATCGTTCTCCACCCAGCCGGTGCCGGAGGAAGGAGCATCGGGAATCTGTGGCTCATCAGGCACATCGGGGTCATCCGGCGTGCCCTCCCAGTCCTCGGCGTAGCCAACGCCCATGTCGGCGGCGTACTGCTCGGCGTCGCCCTGGCCGCTGCCGTAGACCGTCACCGTGTCGGACAGCTCATCCTCCCCATAGGTGAAGGACGCGCCGTTGATGACCAGGTCCTTCAGCCCCCGGCACTCGGCAAAGGCATACTCGCCGATGTCTGTAACGGTGGACGGAACGATGATCGTATTCAGGCCCGTGCACGCACGGAAGCAGCCGGCCCCGATGGTCTTCACACCCTCGGGGATGGTCACTCTGGTCAGCGCCTGGCAGCTATAGAACGCCAGGTCCCCGATGTCCGTGACGGTGGAAGGTATGGACACCCGGGCAAGGCCGGCGCAGCTCATAAACGCCTCCCTGCCGATGGTTCTCACACCGGCGGGGATGGTCACGCTCTTCAGGCCGGAGCACATAAAGGCCCGGGCGTCGATATAGCGGACGCTGGCGGGGATGGTAACAGACGTGATATCCGTGCGGTCGGCGAAGGCGTAGGAGCCAATCTCCGTCACCGTAGACGGGATGGTCACGCTGCCGCCGGGGCCCTGATAGGCCAGCAGCATACCGTCCGCAATGACGAAATCGCCCATGGCCTCAAACCAGGGAGTGTTTAAAAAGGATACGGAACTCACCACCGTGTCATCGCTGACGAGGGTCACGTCGGAGAGGGACGTACAGTCGGCAAAGGCGAGATCGGCCACGTTCACCACCGAGGCGGGGATGGTCACGCTGGTCAGCGACGTGCAGCCCATAAAGGCGGCTTCCATGATCTCCGTCACGGTGTCCGGGATGGTGAAGCTCTCCAGCTTTTCGCAGCCCTCAAAAGCCTGCTCGCAGATGGCTGTGTAGTTCGCGTCGCCGGGAATGGTCACCGACCGGAGCTCCCGGCACGCGGCAAACAGGCCCGATTCGATATACGGCAGTCCGGCGGACAGCTTGGCGCTGGTCAGAGCATAGCAGTAGTTGAAAACGTAAGCGCCTATCGTTGTCACGGTGTCCGGGATCGTGATGCTCTCCAGGGACGTGCATTCGATAAAGGCGTAGCTGCCGATCTCCTCCAGGCCGTCGGACAGGCTGACGGTCCGGAGGGCATGGCACTGCTCAAAGGCCCCATCGCCGATGGACTTCACCGTGGACGGGATGGTGATGCCGGTGAGCGCTGTGCACAGGGTAAAAGCATTGGCCTCGATCGTCTCCAGCCCCTCGGGCAGAAGGATGGATCGGAGCGCGCTGCACATCCCGAAGGCCCCGTCGCCGATGGACTTCACCGTGGACGGGATGGTGACGCTGGTGAGCTTGCCGCACTTCGCAAAGGCGTTGTTCCCGATACTGGTGACGCCGCTGCCGATCACAACCGCCGTGATGTTCTGCCCATACCAGGGGGGATTTTCGTCTGTTGCGACGTTGTAGTCGGACATCTCACCATTGCCGCCGATAGCCAGCACCGTGCCGGCCAGCCTCCAGGCGACGCCATCCCCACATTCGCCGGAGGATATGGCCACGGGCCCATCCGCAGCCAGGGCGGCCTCCTCCGGGACCTCCGTCACGGTCTCCGCCGGCGGTTCAGCCGCGGCCGGCGCCGGCACATCGGGCGCGGTCTCCTCCGTCTCTGCGGGCAGCGGCGCGTCCGGCTCCGTGAGTTCCTCCGCCGCCATGGCCGGAACGCAGAGGCCAAAGGCCAGAATAAGAGACAGTACAAGAGAGAGCCATCTTCTCATTTTCGGCTTCTCCTTTCGCAAAATTAAAATGATTATGATACCGTACGGTCACGCGCCCCTGTGGGCAAGACCATCGCTCCACAGGCCCGTGGAGGCGTTGTAGTCGCCCCATTCGGAGGTATAGGTGCAAAGCCCCTGAGAACCGTACTTTGGGCTGAAATAGCCAGTACCGGCGTCGGAGTAGGTCCATTGCCAGCCATCCAGCATCTTGCCGATCTCGTTGTTGGTGTCATCCACCTGCAGCATGTACCAGCCCTTGCCGCCTTTGAGGTCGTCCAGGTACTGGAACCCGGTCAGCAGACACCCTGTGGCGTCGGCGTAGTACCAGTTGTTGGCCCACTTGCTGGCGCCGTCGGCGAAGCCCACCCAGTAGTCGCCCTTGCGCACATAGTCCTTGAAGTAGTAATAGTCACCCGTCTCCGGCACATACCGCCAGCCGGTGCCGCCCACGGGCGGCTGGATCTCCTTGGGGTCATCCCCGGTCTGGGCCTGGCGCACGAAGGAGCCATCCCCCTTAAAGAGGTACCAGATCCCGTCTATCTGCTTCCAGCCCACGGCCATGACGCCGGAGGCTTCGACAGAACCGTCGCTGAAGTAATAGCGCTTGCCGTTGATGTTGTGCCAGCCGGTGTACATGACGGCGGTATCCGGATCCATGTAGTAGACGGCGCTGCCCAGCCTTACCCAGCCGGTCAGGGCCGCGCCGTAGCGGCCGTCATGGGCCTGGTTGAAGTAATACCAGGAGCCGCGGACATTCTGCCAGCCCACCTGCATGGCGCCCTGGGAGTTGAAGTAATATATCCCGTCGTCATAGCCGCCGCACAGGATGTTCTGCAGGCCCACCATCATGCGGCCATAGCCGTCCAGCCGCTTATACGCGCCGTCGGCGATCCTCCACTCGTCGGCCGCTCTTTTGCCGTCCTCGTAGCAGTAGGTATAGCCGTCCTCGGTGACCCAGCCGGAGAGGTGCTGCCGGCTCATATCGGCGTAGGTCACACCCATGGACGCGGCGTAAGCCTGGGCGATGCCGGCGCCGCTGCCGTAGACGATGAGCGCCGGGGGCAGTTCGTCCTCATTGTAGGTGAACACGGCGCCGTTCACGATCAGCTTGCGCAGCTTGTAGCTGGCAAATGCATAGTCGCCGACGGCGGTGACCGTGCTGGGGATGGAGACGGTGTGCAGGGCCGTGCAGTCCCGGAAGGCGGCCGCGCCGATGGTCCTCACGCCCTCGGGGATGGTCACTTCGGTCAGCGCCTGGCAGGCCCAGAAGGCCTCGTCGCCGATCGACCTGACGGTGGAGGAAATGGACACGTTTGCAAGGCTCAGGCAGCCCGCAAAGGCGTCGTTCCCGATGCTGGTCACACCCTCAGGGATGGTCACGCTCCTGAGCCCCGTCTCCCCGAAGGCCCACTCACCGATGGCGGTCACGCTGCCAGGAATCGTCACGGCCGTGACGTCTGAGCGGCCCGTGAAAGCCCGCTTGCCGATGGTGGTCACGGTGTCGGGGATGGACACGCTGCCGCCGGGCCCCTGATAGGACACCAGCATGCCGCCCTCGACGACGAAATCGCCCCGTGCCCTGAGCCAGGGGGTATTTTGGAACGCGGTGCTGCCCGCCGTCACGGAGGAACCAAGGACGATCACCTCGGAAAGACTGGTGCAGTTGGCAAAAGCCTCGTCATTGATGGTCTTCACCGAGGCGGGAAGGGTCACGCTCTTCAAAGACGTGCAGCCCTGAAAGGCGCCGTTGCCGATGGTCGTGAGGGTGTCCGGGAACTCGAAGCTCTGCAGGCTGACGCAGCTGTCAAAGGCTCCTTCGCCGATGGTGGTGATCCCCGTCCCGCTGGGGATGGATACCGTCCGCAGGGCGGAACACCCGGCAAATAACCGCATGGCGATGCTTTTCATGGCGCTGGAAAGCCTCACGGAGGTGAGCCCTGTGCAGAAGGTGAAGGCTTCGAGATTGACCGTGGTCACGGTATCGGGCAGCGTGATGCTCTTCAGAGAGCGGCAGTCAGCGAACGCCCGCATGCCGATACCCTTCAGGCCGTTGGGCAGGGTGATGGAGGGCAAATTGGCGCAGCCGTCGAAAGCGCCGTTGCCTATCTCCGTCACGCTGTTGGGGATGGTCACGCTGGTCAGCTGTGTAAGCTCCGTGAAAGCCACGTTGCCGATGGTGGTGACGCCCTCCCCGATCACCACGGTGGTGACGTACTCCCCGTACCACGGGGCATGGGTACCTCCGTTCTCAAAGTTCATCTGGGCGCGATAATCGGTCATGGGACCGGTGCCGCTGATGGTCAGCACGCCGCCCGCCAGGTTCCAGGTCACATCCGCCCCGCAGGAGCCGGAGGCGGCGGGCATGGGCTCGTCCTTCCGGCCGGGCGCCGTCAGCGAGGCGTCGGCCACGCCCTCCTCCGGCATATCCGCCGGGGTCTCTTTCTCCAGTCCCACAGGCGCCGCGGGGGCTTCCTCCTCCGGGGCCAGGAACGCCGGAGCCTCCGGCTCGAATATATCCGCCTCCGCGGCCATGGCAGGCGCGCACAGGGAAAGGACCGTGCACACAGCCAGCAGAATACTCAATGTTCTCTTTCTCACCGCATTACCCTCCCGGTATCTCTCATGCCGTCCTGCCGCAGAGCTTTTCCGTCAGCTCCTGCAGGAACACGATGTCGTCGAACTTCTCCAAAAGCCGATAGGCGTCCTGGGTGTAGCCCTCGGCCATGGCCTGGCACTGCTCCGGCCCCAGCAGGGCCGCGAAGCCGTCGCCGTCCAGCAGGTCGTCCCGGCACTGGAACGCCATGCCCAGGGCCGCGCCGTAATCCCGGGCTGCTGCCACCGTCTCATTATCCGCTCCGGCCGCGGCCGCGCCCATGGCGCAGGCGGCCGCCATGAGGGCGGCGGTCTTGCATACGTCCGTGGCGGTCAGACTCTCCGCCGTGATCTCGCCCCCGGCCAAGTCCATGAACTGGCCGGCGCACAGGCCCCGCACCCCCGCCGCCGCGGCCAGCAGCTGGCAGCAGCGGTAACGGTCAGCCTCAGCCACCGGCGCGTCGCATACGGCGGCGAAGGCCTCCGCCTGCAGGCAGTCCCCTGCCAGCACGGCAGTGCCCTCGCCATATTCCACGTGATTGGCAGGCTGGCCCCGGCGCTCGTCGTCGTCGTCCATGCAGGGCAGGTCGTCGTGGATGAGGCTGTAGGTGTGCAGAAGCTCCACAGCGCAGGCCACGGGCACCGCGTCCTCAGGCTCCAGGCCGCAAATGCGGGCGAACTCCAGGCACAGCACCGGCCGCACCCGCTTCCCCCCCGCCATCAGGGTGTAGACCATGGCATCCCGGAGGCCGTCGGCGCCGTCCCTCGCGGGGGCGAACCGGCCGATCAGCCACGTCTCGATCATGGCAATGTAATTCTCATATCTCTTCAACGGGTCCATGTCTCTCTCCTTTTCCCTCTCTTACTCAAAGGGCTCCTCCACCGGCGCGCCGTCCGGCCCTTTCCGCAGCTTTACGACCTTCTGCTCGGCCTCGTCCAGCTGCCTGGAACAGTCCCGGATAAGACCGGCCCCCTCCTCGAACAGGCCCAGACTCTCCGCCAGGGGCGCGTCGCCCTTCTCCAGGAGCTTCACGATCCTATCGAGCCGCTCCAGTTTCTCCTCAAACGTCATCTCATTGTTCTCCATGATGTACCTCCTCTACCGTGCAGTCCAGCCTGCCGCCGGTCAAGCGCACGCTTATCTTATCGCCCGCCGCCGCGTCGTCCACGGTGCGAAGGGCCTGTCCGTTCTTTTCCGCCACGGCGTAGCCCCGGGTCAGCACCTTCAGGGGGCTCATGGCATCCAGCTTGGCCGCCAGGGCCACATAGGCCCGGCGCTTTTCGCCCACCAGCTTCTCTCCCGCGCCGGCCAGGTCCGACAGGACCCGGTCCAGCCTCATCCGCTTGGCGCCCAGGTATACCTCCGGGTCCGTCAGCGCCGGGCGTTTGGAAAGCTCCTCCACCCGCCGGGAGAGCATGTCCAGCTTCTTTTTCATGGCCTGGTCCAGGCGTATGCCGCACTGGGCCACCCAGGCCGCCACCTCCGCCCCGTCGGGACAGACGATCTCCGCGCCGTTGGAGGGCGTAGCCGCCCGACGGTCCGCCACGTAATCCGCGATGGTCACGTCCGGCTCATGGCCCACAGCGGAGATAATGGGTATCTCGGACTCATAGATGGCCCGGGCTACCCACTCGTCGTTGAAGCACCACAGATCCTCCATGGACCCGCCGCCCCGGCCAGCGATGATCACGTCCGCCACCTTATATCGGTTGGCGTAGCGGATGGCCCTTATGATCTCCGGGGGCGCCATATCGCCCTGGACACGCACCGGCAGCAGCAGTATCTTCGCCATGGGCCAGCGCTTGCCCAGCACCCGGATGATGTCGTGCACCGCCGCGCCGGCGGAGCTGGTGATGACCGCCACCCGGCGCGGGAAGGCGGGCAGCGGCTTTTTGTGCGCCGGGTCAAACAGCCCCTCGGCGTCCAGCTTCGCCTTGAGCTGCTCGAAGGCCACCAGCAAATCTCCTGCGCCCTCGGGGGTCAGGGAGACTGCATAGAGCTGGTAGGCCCCGTCCCGGGGAAAGACTGACACCCGGCCCGCGGCGATGACGGACATGCCGTTTTCCGGCCGGAAGCGGAGCTTGTCCGCGCTGGAGCGGAACATGACGCACCTGAGGCTGGACTGGCCGTCCTTCAGGGTGAAGTAGTGGTGGCCGGAGGGATAGATCTTGTAGTTGGAAAGCTCGCCCCGGACCGCCACACGGCCCAGAAGGGGGTCCGTGTCTATGAGCCCCTTTATGTACTCGTTCAGGTCTGTGACGGAAAAGACATGCTCATCCATCGTCCCGCTCCCCGGGCTTGTCCCCCAGTTCGCCGCGATAGAAACCGCCCAGCACGCCGTTGATGAACGCTACTACATCCTGGTCCTCGTAGCCCTTGGCCAGCTCCACCGCCTCGTCCATGGCGGCGGCGGGGGGCACCTCGGGCAAATAGAGCATCTCGAATATGGCCTGGCGCAGGATGGCCGCGGCGCTGCGGCTGATGCGCTCGGGGCGCCAGCCCCTGGCGTATTTGCCGATAAGCCCGTCCAGCTCGTCCTTATGCTCCGCCACGCCGGACACGCTCCGGCGGATGAAATCCATATCCCGCTTGGACGGCTGCTCAGTGTAGAGCTCCCCCTCTGCGGCCAGGGAGGCGTAGTGCTCCGGCTCGAAGAAGGCCTCCACCGCCGTCTCCGGGTCCAGGCCCGTGCCGGCCACGGAGAAGCCCAGCTGGATGGCGATCTCTCTTGCAGCAGATCTTGTCATAACTGCCTCCAAATACAGCGCGGAGCCCCGGAACGGGGCTCCAGTAAAGTATCAATATAGGTCACTTGTCGAAGGAAACGCCGGTGACGTGTACGTTCACCACGGTGTTCATGCCGGTGATGGACTCCACTTCGCTGCACACGGTGTCCTGCACGTGCACGGCGGTGTCGGTGATGCTGCCGGGGATGCGCACCACGATCAGCACGTC
>CANRKN010000041.1 GCA_947631215.1 uncultured Oscillospiraceae bacterium
CAGAATATATGCCCGGCATTTGTCCTGTATGTATGTCCGTTCCAACATTTTCCCCTCCTCCTCTGCCTGGGACGTGATCACGTCCGCCTGCTGCTTATAGAGGGCGATGGACGCCCCCAGAGCCTGATAGTCCAGCCGCAGGATGGGCGCCGCCACCGCCAAGGCACATAAAAGCCCGCAGCACAGGCGGGTCACCTGCCGTACCGAGCCCTTGGGCGTCAGGGCCATGGCCATGGCCGAGAGCACCGACGCCGCGGCAATACCGGATATCCACTGCTTCATGGGCTCATCACCTCCGCTCCCACCACGACGGAGATAAAGAGCATGGCCCCCGCCGAGCCCACCAGGCCCAGGGCCATGCCATAGGCCCTGCCGATGACGCCCAGCAGCCCCGCCAGCCGCCCCTCCGCGAAGGGCTCTGCCACGCAGGCCGCCAGCTTATAGAGCAGGTAATGGAGCCCCAGGGTCAGCGCCGGCCCAGCGCACACCCCCGCCACGGCGGCGAGACCGAAGAGCCCCACCGCGCCCCGCACCAGCGCCGCCCCGGCGAGGTAGGTATCCGCCGCGTCCGCCAGAATGGATCCCACCACCGGCAATGCCGCGGAGATGGCACTTTTGGCAAGACTCCCCGCCACCTTGTCCGCCGAGCCTGACACCACCCCCGTCACCGTGAGGGCCAGGGTGAACACGGTGGTGAGGCCCGTCAGAAGCGTGGAGCAGGCCCAGCCCATCAGCTTCACCGGCCCGCCCAGGGCCCCGGAGGGCAGCGCCGCGTGGGCGGCTCCCGCGGCGGCGTAGGCATAGATCATGGGCAGCACCAGCCGTATGCCCACGGATATGAGCACATCCATGAACAGCGCCGAGGCGGCGTATTTCGCCGCGGCGGAGGCGGCCTTGCCCCCGGCGGCGGCCCCCGCCGCGATGGCGGGGAGCAGCGCCTTTGAAAAGTCGGAAAGCTCCAAAAGCGCGGTCCTGGCCTGGGCCAGGAAGGAGCGCATGTCCCCGGCGCACACCGCCATGATGGCCATGGCCCCGCCCAGGAGGATGTACCCCGGCGCCTTCCCGTCGGGGGACAGGGCCGCCCCCACGGAGCAGAGGAGCGTCACCGCAAGGGCCACCGCCGCGCTGCGGGCCGCCGTCTTCGCCTCCCCTTCCAGGGCCCCCAGCACCCAGGCGCCCAGCTTATGCCACAGGCCCCCTCCCGCGGCGCCCTCCACCTTCGCGTCCCCCAGGATGGCCCGGGCCGAGGGCGGCAGCGCCTCCTCCACCGCCCCCGTGTCCGCGGCCAGCGCCGGGACGGGCAGGAGAAGAACGAATATCAAGATAATGGTCAATACTCTCATGTGAGCTCGCTTATCATCTGCAATAGGGACCGCACCAGCGGCAGAGCCGCCCCCATGGCGCAGGCCGCGCCGCACAGCTCCACCGCCGAGGCCGCAGCCCCCTGTCCCCCGTCCTTGCAAAGGTCTGCCGCCAGCCGTGTCACCACGCCGATGCCCACGCATTTGAGCACCGGCGACACCACCGCGGGGCTGAGGCCCGTCTGCTCCCGGGCCATCACCACCACATCCCGGAGCTGACCGAAGAGCTCCACCGCCACCGCCGCCGCGGCCAGCGTCGCCGCGATGCTCATGGCGAGGCCCAGCTCCGGGGCGCTGCGCTTGATGATGAGCGCCGCCACCGCCCCAGTGACCCCCAGGGCCGCCGCCTTCATCAACAGCGTCATCCCAGTTCAAACAGCTCCCGGATGAGGTCGAACAGGTCGGCGATGCGCTGGATCAGGATCACCAGCACCACCACCAGCCCCGCGATGGTGGTCATCAATGCCTGCTCGTCCCGGCCAGAGCGGCTGAGAAGGATGTTCAGCACCGCCACCAGTATCCCCACCGCCGCTATTTTGAAGATCAGATCTACGTCCATTTTCCTCATCCTTGGTCATAACAGCAGCACCGCCAGCGCCGCCCCTCCCGCGGCGGACAGCCCTACCCACAGCCGTCCCCTCTCCCGCAGCTCCGCTCGGGCCTCGTCCCGGGCCCGCTCCATGTCCCGGGCGCAGCTTTCCAGGGCCCGGAGCTGCTCCTCCGCCCCGTACCGGCCCAGCACCGGTCCCAGGGGCGCCAATATCCGCCGCTCCGGCCCGGGCAGCATTCCTATTCCATCCGCCCAGAGGGCCGCCATGTCCCGCCCGTCCCCGGCGGCGAAGCCGTCGGCGATGTCCCGGCAGAGGGCGGCGGCGTCCCCGGAAAGCCTCTCCGCCAACAGCGCAAACAGCGCGGGCATGGGCGTGCGAAAGCGGGCAAGCTCGAATTCCATCCCGTCCAGCATCCGGCACAGCTCTGCACGCCGTTCCGCACGGTCCCGGAGCCGCCGGGCCTGGAGGAGACCGATGAACAGCCCCGCTGCCGTCACCAGCGCCGCCCCGGTCAGGCGCATGGCGCCCGCTCCACGGTATAGACCCGCCGGCCTCCCCGCAGCTCCACCCACACGCGCCGGTGAAATACCCCCGCCGCCAGAAGCGCCCGGCACAGAGCGCTCTCCTTCATCCCCCGGCCCCCGTGGACCGTGGCCAGCACCTGCACGCCTGATCCCGCCGCGGCCAGCAGCGCCCCGGTCTCGGCCTCATCCGCCGCCTCGTCCATGGCCAGCACCTGGGGGTTCATGGCCCTGAGGAGCATGCCCGCGGCCTGGGCCTTGGGCGCGCCGGTCAATATATCCGTCCTGGGCCCCACGTCAAAGGCGGGCTCCCCGCTCCATGCCCCGGCCAGCTCCCCCCGCTCGTCGGCCACCGCCACGCGGTACCCCTCCATGGAGAGACGGCGTATGAGCTCCCGCAGGAGCGTGGTCTTGCCCACGCCGGGCGGGGAGGATATGAGCGTCGATCGAAAGCCCCCGGCGGTGAGCTCCTCCCATATACCGTCGGCGCAGCCGGGCATGGCCCGGGGCACCCGGATAGCCAGTGAGGATATCTCCCGGATGGCCGTCACGCCCTGCTCATCCGTCACCGCTGTGCCGCAGACCCCCACCCGGACCCCGTTTGGCCCGGCGAGAAAGCCCCGGCGAAGCTGTTCCCCCGCGGCGTGGAGGCTGGAGGATGTGGCGGCCTCCGTGACCGCACGCAGTTCGTTCTCCCCTATCACGCCGCCCAGGCCATACTCCCGGCCCGCTATAAGGGCGGTCATCTCCCGGCCCCGGCGAAGACGCAGCTCCTCGCACCGGCCCATGTCCTCCTCAGGCAAAGCCAGGGCCGCCCGCCGAAGCCCCGCGGGCAGCAGCGCCGCCGCCGCTAAGTACCCTTCCATGCCTCCGCCCCCTTTCAGGACATGTCTATGAGCCTGTCCGGGCCGATATGCCACGGAAGTTTTAACACTCTGTTCACACCGATATGTTGACTTTACCTGCCAGGTCTGATAACATTATTTGGCTTATTTAGTATGTATAGACAAGAAAGGAGATCTTTTGGCTGATGCGGCAGATCCTGACAGGCTATTGGGGAAAGTACAAAAATTCGCTGATCCTGACGCCCATCTTCGTGCTGTTGGAGACGGTGGTGACACTGGCCCTGCCCACGCTGATGAGCAATATCGTGGACCAGGGCGTGGCCAGGGGCGACAGGAGCTATATCATCGTCTGCGGCCTTCTCATGACGGCCCTGGCCCTTGTAAGCGTCACGGCGGGGTTCATCAGCACATGGAACGCCTCCCGGGCCTCCAACGGCTTCGGCTCCAACCTGCGCCAGGCCATGTACCGGCACATCCAGGAGTTCTCCTTCGCCGACATCGACAGATTCTCCACCGCCAGCCTCATCACCCGCACCACCAGCGACGTGCGCCAGCTGCAGACGGCGGTGCAGATGATGCTGCGCACCTTCATCCAGGCCCCCTTCCAGCTCTTGGTGGCCATGACCATCGTCATCACCTACTCCTGGCGCCTGGCCCTCATCTACATGGTGGCGGTGCCGGTGCTGTTCATCGGCGTTATCACGGTGATGACCCTGGTGGATAAGCTCTTCCTTCTGGTCCAGCAGAAGCTGGACACCATGAACGCGGACATCCAGGAGAACCTCATCGCCATCCGGGTGGTGAAGGCCTTTGTCCGCCAGCGGTACGAAAAGCAGAAGTTCAAAAAGGCCAACGACGAGCTTACACGCTCCAACCTGCGGGCCGTGGGCGTCATCATCGCCATGAGCCCCCTGGCCACCATCGTGCTGAACGCGGTGACACTGTGCATCTACTGGTTCGGCGGGCGCATGGTGGCAAACGGCACCATCCAGTCCGGCCAGCTTCTCGCGGTCATCAGCTACCTCAATCAGATCATGATGAGCGTGATGATGTTCTCCATGGTGCTGATGCAGTACACCCGCTCCCGGGCCTGCGGCAAGCGCATCGCGGAGGTGCTGAACGCCGAGCCGGACATAAAAGACAAGCCCGACGCCCCCGCCCGGACCATCGCCCCGGACCACGGCTCCGTAGAGTTTCAGAACGTCTCCTTCCGCTACTCCCGCACCGGGAACGGCGAGGATGTGCTGAAAAACGTGAGCTTTTCCGTCCGGCCCGGCGAGACCGTCGCCATCGTGGGCGGCACCGGCTCGGGCAAGTCCAGCCTTGTGAACCTCATCCCCCGGTTCTATGATGTGTCCGAGGGCGCCGTGCTGGTGGACGGCGTGGACGTGCGGGACTACCGCATACAGGACCTGCGGGACGGCGTGGGCATGGTGCTGCAAAATAACGTCCTCTTCTCCGGCACCATCCGGGACAACATGCGCTGGGGCAAGGAAGACGCCACGGACGAAGAGATCATCACCGCCCTCCAAAACGCCCAGGCCTGGGACTTCGTCTCCCAAATGCCCGAGGGGCTGGACACCCAGATCCTCCAGGGCGGCACCAACGTCTCCGGCGGGCAGAAGCAGCGGCTCTGCATCGCCCGGGCCATGCTGAAAAAGCCGGCCATCCTCATTTTGGACGACTCCACCAGCGCGGTGGACTCGGACACTGAGGGCCGCATCCGGGAGAGCTTTTCCCGGGAGCTCAAAAACACCACCGTGTTCATCATCGCCCAGCGCATCTCCTCCGTGGTGGGCGCGGACAAGATCGTGGTCCTGGACGAGGGCGGCGTGGAGAGCGTGGGCACCCACGAGGAACTGATGAAACGAAGCCCCATCTACCGGGACATCTACACTTCACAGGTGGAGGAGGCGCTTTCCAATGGCTGAGAAGAAGAGCATTTGGGCACAGTTAAAAGAGCGCCTCGCCGTGGACAGCGTAGACGTCAACGACGAGAATATCTATAAAAACGTCCACGGCGGCCCCGGCGGCGGCCGGGACTTCCGCAAGCCCCGGGACGCCAAGGGCACCTTGGGCCGCATCCTGGGCTACGCTGGAAAGAACAAGGGCCTGTTCGTACTGGTGCTGGTGATGATGCTCGTCTCCACCGGCTGCTCCCTCGCGGCCAGCTACTACCTGCGGCCCCTCATAGACGACTACATCGTCCCCCTCATCACCAGCCCCGAGAAGGACTTCTCCGCCCTGGCGAGGCAGCTTGCCATCCTGGCGGGCATATACCTCGCCAGCGCGGTGGCGACCTACTTCACCTCCCGCACCTGCATGACCCTGGCCCAGTGGGCCACCAACGCCCTGCGGCGGGACCTCTTCGCCGCGCTGCAGGACCTGCCCATCAGCTTTTTCGACGAGCATACCCACGGCGAGCTCATGAGCCGCTTTACCAATGACGCGGACAACGTGCAGATGTGCCTGGAACAGGGCATCGTCCAGTTCCTCTCCGGTATTATCACCTTTGTGGGCACCGTGGCGCTGATGATAAGTCTCAGCTGGAAGCTCTTTTTGATCACCCTTCTCACCATCGGCCTCTCCTTCGGCCTGGTGCGGGGCATCGGCAAGTACTCCCGCATCCTTTTTAAAAAGCAGCAGTCCTCCCTGGGCGAGCTGAACGGTTATATTGAAGAAATGCTGGACGGCCTCAAAGTGGTGAAGGCCTTCAACTACGAGACCCGGGCCAAAAAAGGCTTCGACGAGCGCAACGACGAGTATCGGGAGAACGCGATTTTTGCAAACTTCCTGGGCTCTATCATCTTCCCCAGCATGAACGCCGTCATGAACATCTGCTACGCGGTCACCGCCGTGCTGGGCGGCTTCATGACCGTGGCAGGCAGCTTCACCATCGGCTCTCTCGGCGTATACCTCAACTACATCCGCCAGGTGACCATGCCCATCAACATGATGTCCAACCAGGCCATCAACCTCTTCTCCGCCATCGCCGGTGCCGAGCGCATCTTCGCGGTCATCGACCACGAGCCGGAGCCGGACGATGGGAACATCGCTCTTGTGACCGTGAACCGGGCCTCCGATGGCACCTTCACGGAGACCGCCAAGGGCGAGCGCACCGGCTTCTGGGCCTGGAAGATACCGAAAGCAGACGGCTCCTTCGAGTTCCGGGAGGTCAAGGGCAGCGTCCGGCTGGAGGACGTGAGCTTCTCTTACGTGCCGGGCAAGCCGGTCCTCAAGGACTTCACCGTCTGGGCCGACCCGGGCCAGAAGATCGCCTTTGTGGGCTCCACCGGCGCGGGCAAGACCACCGTGACGAATCTCATAAACCGCTTTTATGAGATCGACGGCGGGCGCATCCTCTTCGACGGCCTGGACGTGAAGGACATCAAAAAGGCGGGCCTTCGCCGGAGCATGGGCATCGTCCTGCAGGACACCAACCTCTTCACCGGCACGGTCATGGACAACATCCGCTACGGCAAGCTGGACGCCACCGACGAGGAGTGCATAGCCGCGGCCAAGGCCGCCAACGCCCACGGGTTCATCTCCCGTCTGCCAGATGGCTACAGCACCATGATCACCGGCAACGGCCAGAACCTCTCCCAGGGCCAGCGGCAACTTCTCGCCATCGCCCGCACCGCCGTGGCCCGCCACCCGGTGATGATATTGGACGAAGCCACCAGCTCCATCGATACCCGCACGGAAAAGCTCATCGATAAGGGCATGGACGCGCTGATGGAGGGCCGGACCGTGTT
Organism: uncultured Oscillospiraceae bacterium; assembly: GCA_947631215.1. The sequence continues at coordinate 7,034 of CANRKN010000041.1, forward strand.
CGTGATAGCTCACCGCCTGTCCACCGTCCGCAACGCCCAGGCCATCGTGGTCATCGAGCACGGCCAGATTGTGGAACGGGGCAGCCATGAGCAGCTGTTGGACCAAAAAGGCCGGTACTATATGCTCTACACCGGCCAGAGCGAGCTGGATTGAGCTATGGACTGGATACTGGAAAACGATATAATAGATGACGAGCCGGAGCGCTCCCCGGATACCTGGGAGCGGCTCAAAGCCGACTGCGCGGGCTGCATGAGCTGCGAGCTGGGCAAGACCCGCACGAATCTCGTCTTCGGCGTAGGCAACGAGCACGCCGACGTGATGTTCATCGGCGAGGGCCCCGGCGAGCAGGAGGACCTGCAGGGCGAGCCCTTCGTGGGCCCGGCGGGAAAGCTATTGGACATCATGATGGAGATCATCGGCCTGGACCGCACGAAGGTCTACATCGCCAACATCGTGAAGTGCCGCCCGCCCCGGAACCGGGACCCCCTGCCCGACGAGCAGGCCGCCTGCATCGGGTGGCTCCACCGGCAGATCGCCTTGGTTGACCCCAAGATCGTCGTATTTCTGGGCCGCATCGCCGCCATGGCGTTCATCAAGCCGGATTTTCGCATCACCCGGGAGCACGGCCAGTGGTTCGATGTGAACGGCCGCAGGGCCATGGCCATCTACCACCCCTCCGCCCTCCTGCGGGACCCGGGAAAGCGTCCTGAGACTTTCGTAGATTTAAAGACTTTGCAGCGGGAGATAAACGCCCTTCATGTTTGACCTACACCCCGTCGCCCTGGCCGACAAGGCTTGGGTAGACCCCATCGTGCTGGCGGAGGCCTCCCCCAGCGCGGACTATAACTTCGGCAACATATTTCTCTGGGATGAGACCTTTCACCAGCAGATAGGCCGCGTGGGCAGCCGCATGGTGACCCTGCTCACCTACGGCCCTGTTCCCTTCTTCGTCTGGCCCATCGGCGGCGGCGATGTGAAGCCCGTGCTGGATGAAATGCGTGAATACGCCGCCGTCCACGGCTTTCCCTTCGTCCTGCGGGGCGTGACGGCGGACCATCTGCCCCTGGTAAAGGCAATATTCGGCCCTGACGCCCAGGTGACAGAGGAGCGGGACCTGTGGGATTACCTGTATGCCGCGGAGAAGCTGGATACCCTCTCCGGCAAGCACCTGCACGCCAAGCGCAACCACATCCACCGCTTCGAGGAGGAAAATGACTGGCGCTTCGCTCCCCTGGCCGAAGTGGACTTCCCCGCCTGCCGGGACCTTTTGGGCAAATGGCTCGCCTCCAGCGGGGAGGACGAGCGTGACGGCGTGGAGGAGGAGCACCGGGCCATTGAGAGGGCATTTCAATATTGGGACGCCCTGGGCCTGGATGGCGGCGCCCTCTGGGTTGGCCGGGAGCTCGCGGCCTTCTCCCTGGGGGAGATGACGAGCCCCGACACCTTCGACGTGCATTTTGAAAAGGCGGACGCCAACCTGGACGGCGCCTACCCCATGATCAACCGGGAGTTCGTCCGCCATATCCGCGCCCAGCATCCCGAAGTGCGGTGGATCAACCGGGAGGACGACATGGGCCGGGAGAGCCTGCGCCGGTCAAAGCAAAGCTACCATCCGGACCGGATGGTGGAAAAATATAAGTTGGAGTTGAAAGATGGCTGATTTTATCATCCGACCCTGGCGCGCGGAGGACCTGCCCCGGCTGGAGAAGCTGTGGATGGACGCCTTCGGCGACGACGCGGACTATATCAGTAAGTTCCGCGCCAATTTCATGAACCCCGACGCCTGCCTGGTGGCGGAGGCAGACGGCATGGCCGTGTCGGCCATGTACATTCTGGACGGCCCCATCCTCTTCCCCCCGGACGGCACCTCCCTGTCCACGGCCTATGCCTATTCCCTGGCCACAGACCCCGCCTACCGGGGCCGGGGCATCGGCACGGCGGTATACCGTGCCTGCGTGGAGAAGGCGCTGCAGCTGGTGGACGCGGCCTGCGTGCTGCCCTCGGAGGATAAGCTCTATTCCTTCTATGAGAAGGCCAACGGCAGCGTGCCGGTGAGCTGGGCCCGGGAGGCTCTCATACCCAGGGAGGATCTGACCGGCCCCGCCCCCCAAGGGGACGATATCTCCGCCGGGGAATACTACCTGCGGCGCAAGTCCATCCTCCGGGGCCTGCCCTACGCCGTGGTGACCACCAACTTCCTTTCCATGGAGTCCTACCACATGAAGCGCTTCGGCGGCGGGTACCTCTCCGTGGACGGGGACATCGCCGCCGTGGAGATGGACGGCGATACCTGCCGGGTCATTGAGCTTCTGGCCCCCGAGGGGGACTGGATGGAGGTGCTGCTGGCCGTGGCGGAGCGGTTCCCCGCGAAGGAGTATCTGGTCCGCTCGCCGGTGTTCTTCCCCGGCCCGGAGCACGAGCGGCCCTTCATGATGGCCTCTCTGGGCCCCGCCGCCAAGGACCAGATCCCCGCCGGACTATGGTGGGGCTTCGCTCTGGACTGATAATATTAGGCCGCCGCGTCATACCCCGGCGGCCTCTTTATGCTTTGGAAAGGCCATACACCCTATGAAGAAACTGACCGTCGGCATCCTGGCCCATGTGGACGCGGGCAAGACCACCCTGTCCGAGGCCATGCTGTATCTGGCCGGCAAGATCAAAAAGCTGGGCCGGGTGGACCACCGGGACACCTATCTGGACACCCACGACCTGGAACGGGCCCGGGGCATCACCATCTTCTCCAAGCAGGCCCTGTTCACCGCGGGCGGCGCGGATATCACCCTGCTGGACACCCCCGGCCACGTGGACTTCTCCCCGGAGGCGGAGCGGGTGCTGCAGGTACTGGACTACGCCGTCATGGTCATCAGCGGCACCGACGGCGTCCAGGCCCACACGGAGACGCTGTGGGCGCTTTTGCAGCGCTACCGGGTCCCCGCGTTCCTCTTCGTCACCAAGATGGATGTGAACGGCACGGATAGGTCCGCCCTCATGCGGGATATCCAGGCCCGTCTCGGCGAGGCGTGCGTGGACTTCTCCCCCGACAACGCGGGCCGGGATGAGGCGGTGGCCATGCTGGACGAGGCGGCCCTGGACGATTATATGGAATCCGGCAGCCTCTCCGGCGGTGAGTTGGTGCGGCTCATGCGGGAACGGAAGCTCTTCCCCTGCTTCTTCGGCTCGGGGCTCAAGCTGGACGGCGTGGAGGAGTTTCTCGCCGCCTTGGATAGATATACCGCCGCGCCCGCTTATCCCGCCCCCTTTGGGGCAAGGGTCTATAAGATAGGCCGGGACGGCCAGGGCAACCGCCTGACCTATCTCAAAATCACCGGCGGGCAGCTTTCCGTCCGGACCCCCATCCGGTACCTGCCCCTGCGGGCGGCGGAGCTCGTGGAGGAAAAGATCAGCCAGATTCGCCTCTACTCCGGCGCCAAATACGACACCGCCGACGCCGTATCCGCCGGGCAGGTCTGCGCCGTCACGGGCCTCTCCGGCACCTGGCCCGGCCAGGGCCTGGGCGCGGAGCCGGACGGGGACGAGCCATACCTCACCCCCGCCATGGGCTATCGCATCCGCCTGCCCAAGGGCTGCGACGAGAGGACCATGCTGCCCAAGCTGAAGCTGCTGGAGGAGGAAGAGCCACAGCTGCACATCCTCTGGCAGGAGCGCCTGGGCGAGATACACGTCCAGCTCATGGGCGCTGTGCAGATAGAGATACTCAAAAGCCTCATCAAAGAGCGCTTCGACGTGGATGTGGACATAGACGCAGGTCAGGTCCTCTACCGGGAGACCATCGCGAGCACTGTGGAGGGCGTGGGCCACTTCGAGCCCCTGCGCCACTATGCCGAGGTGCATCTCCTTTTAGAGCCCGGCGCGCCCGGCAGCGGCATAGAGCTTTCTACCGTCTGCCCCGAGGACCTCCTGGACCGGAACTGGCAGCGGCTCATTCTCACGCATTTGGAGGAAAAACAGCACCTGGGCGTGCTCACCGGCTCGCCGCTGACCGACGTAAAGATAACGCTGCTGGCCGGGCGGGCGCACCTGAAGCACACCGAGGGCGGGGACTTCCGCCAGGCAACCTATCGCGCCGTGCGCCAGGGGCTGATGCAGGCCGGGAGCGTACTATTGGAGCCTTGGTATGCCTTTCGCCTTGCCGTCCCCGCCGAGCAGATAGGCCGGGCCATCACCGACGTGCGGGCCATGGGTGGGACCCATGAAAGCCCCGTCCCCGAGGGGGAGCAGATGGTGCTCACCGGGGAGGCGCCCGTATCCGCCATGGGCGATTACGCCGCGCAGGTGGCCGCCTATACCGGCGGCCGGGGCCGCTTCACCTGCCACGTGGCCGGGTACCGGCCCTGCCACGACGCCGACGCCGTTATCGAGGCCATAGGCTACGACCCGGAGGCGGACGTGGAGAACACTCCGGACAGCGTCTTCTGCGCCCACGGGGCGGGGTTCAACGTAAAATGGGACAAGGTGCCGGAATACATGCACCTGGACAGCGGCCTCAAAGACCCCGCCGCCCCGGAGGCGGCGGCGCCCACCGTCCGGCGGCAGAACCTCAATATCGATGATAAGGAACTGGAGGCCATCATGGTCCGGGAGTTTGGCCCCATCCGGCGAAAGCAGTACTCCGCCCCCCAGATCAACAGCGCCGTGGGCATCCAGATGCAGGCGCGGCGCGACCACGAGCACATCATCGTGGACGGGTACAACGTCATCTTCGCCTGGGACGAGCTGAAAGCCCTGGCGGCGGAGAGCCTAGATATGGCCCGGTCGAAGCTGCTCAATATGCTTGCCAACTACCAGGGCTACACCAAAAGCGAGCTCATCGTGGTATTCGATGCCTACAAGGTCCCCGGCGGCCAGGGCAGCCGGGAATCACACGGGAACCTCCGTGTGGCCTACACCAAGGAGGGCGAGACGGCGGACATGTACATCGAGCGGCTGGTGGACGAGATCGGCAAGAACGAGACGGTCCGGGTGGTCACCTCCGATAGGATGGTGCAGGTGGGCGCCCTCCGCTCCGGGGTGCTGCGCTGCTCCTCCGGTGAGTTCAAGGCCGAGGTGGAATGGGTCCTGGACCAGATCGCCGACGCGGTGAAAAGGTCGCAGTTTTGATGGATAGAGAACTGGAAAAACGTATAGAAGAGCTGGCCGCCCGGTGCGAGCGGCAGAGCGTGGTGACGGCCACAGGCTTTCTCACCATGGCCGAGCAGATGGAGGTCGCCGCCTGGGCAAAGCGGCTTTCCGACGTTACCCTCCATATAGACGGGGGCGACAGCGCCTGCGAGCGCAAGTGCGCCTTCTTCCTGCCCTACTGGATGGAGGATGCGGATTTTGACCCCGCCGAGCACATCCACGCCGTGAAGGCCGCGGCCTTCTTCGGCGCCCCTACCCACCGGGACTACATGGGCGCGGCCCTGGCCCTGGGCATCCGCCGGGAGTGGATCGGCGACTTCCGGGTAGTGGAGGACGCGGCCTATATCTTCTGTCTGCCCACAGTGGAAAAGCTCCTCTGTGACGAGCTTAAACAGGCCGGGCGTGTAAGCTTAAAGACCGCCCCCATCCCCCTTTCCGACGTGCCCGTGCCGGAGCGGAAGGTGAAGAAGATGACCTTCACGGTGAAGAGTATGCGCCTGGACGCTGTGGCCGGCGGCATGTTCGGCCTCTCCCGCACCGCCGCGGCGGAGCTCATCCGCGCCGGGGCGGCCACCTTGAACTATGTTCCGTGCCTGCACGTGGACGCGCCCATCCATGAGGGGGACATCATCTCCCTCCGGGGCCGGGGCAAGGGCGCGGTGGTGTCCCTGGGCGGCCAGTCAAGGAAGGATAGAACGTTTCTGGAAACGGAGATATATCTATAAAAAATCGCCGGGAAGAACCTTCCCGACGTATTTTTTTGCCCGCGCCGCGCACAATAGCACCATGGAAACGAAACGAATGGGAAAACAGACCGTCCGCCTTACCCTGCAGCCCGGCGTGGCCGCGGCGGCGTGCGTGGGCGGTAAAAAAGAGAGCGAAGGCCCGCTCCGCAAGTATTTTGACTATCTGAGCGACGACTCCCGCTTCGGCGCCAAAAGCTGGGAGAAGGCGGAGAGCGCCATGCTCAAAATGTGCTGGTCCATCGCCTGCGACAAGGCCAAGACCAGCCCCAGCGACGTGGAATACGTCTTCTCCGGGGACCTTCTGAACCAGTGCGCGGGCTCCGCCTACGCCATGCGGGAGTGCGGCGTGCCCTACTTCGGCCTTTACGGCGCCTGTTCCACCATGGCCGAGGGGCTCAGCCTCGCCGCCATGATGATAGACGGAGGCTTTTGCTCCACCGCCGCCGCGGCCACCAGCAGTCATTTCTGCTCCGCCGAGCGGCAGTACCGCTATCCCCTGCAGTATGGCAACCAGCGGCCCCCCACAGCCCAGCGGACCGTCACCGGCGCAGGCGCGCTGATTTTGAAGGCCGAGGGCCCCGCCCCCTACGTGACCCACATCACCACCGGCGTCATCACCGACGCGGGGGTGACGGACATGAACAACATGGGCGCGGCCATGGCCCCGGCGGCCTATGAGACCCTGAAGGCCCACTTCGCCGACACCGGCCGGGGACCGGACTACTACGACGCCATCGTGACAGGAGATTTGGGCATCGTGGGCTCCCACATCCTGGCGGACCTCTTCCTCCGGGACGGGGTGGACCTGGGCGTGCGGTATATGGACTGCGGCCGGCTCATCTACTCCGCCAACGGCCAGGATACCCACGCCGGCGGCTCCGGGTGCGGGTGCTCCGCGGCGGTGCTGTGCGGCCATCTCCTGCATGGGATGCTGGAGGGCAACTGGAACAGGCTCCTCTTCGCCGCCACCGGGGCCATGATGAGCCCCACCACCAACCAGCAGGGCGAGAGCATCCCCGCCATCTGCCACGCGGTAGCGCTGGAAAACGAGAGGTGTTAGTATGGATTGGATGCAATTTTTACGGGCGTTTCTGGTGGGCGGGGCGTTCTGCCTGGTTGGCCAGCTTTTGATAGACCTCACAAAGCTCACCCCCGCCCGGATACTCACCGGCTACGTGGTAGCCGGGGTGATACTGGGGGCCGTGGGTCTCTATGAGCCCCTGGCGAAGTGGGCCGGAGCGGGGGCCACGGTGCCCCTCACCGGCTTCGGCAATCTCCTGGCCCGGGGCGTGCGGGAGGCGGTGGCCCAGCGGGGATTGATCGGCGCCTTTACCGGCGGCTTCACCGCCGCGGCGGGCGGCGTCTGCGCCGCCATCTTCTTCGGCATCCTGGTGGCCACGATCTTTAAAAGCAAAGAAAAGTATTGAATCCTCTCGGCGCACAGCACGGATATCCGGGCTTCGACCGCTCCCCCTCTGGGACGGCGTGTTCTTGATTTTCTGTTTTAAAGCGTTTATACTGTTGCCTGGATCCGATTTGATGGGAAATACGGGCAAAGTGGAGCGTTGAGATGGGGACAGACGACATCATCACCGTCCAGCCAAATGAATATGACGCCGTCCTGTATGGGCATATGACACCCGCCGAGGCGGCCGCCTATCTCCAGGACGGCAGAGTAGTTCCCCGCTCCTTTGGGGAGACACTTCGCACGATGTACCCCTATGCCGACCTCCAGGACCGGCTTTATGATTTCTTTGCCGGTCTGCCCGGCGCAGAGGCGCGCTCTGTGCGCCGGAATATCCGCAACTGGCTGGGCTCCCGGCACCGGCCGCACACCCGGCGGGACCTCTTCGGCATCGCCTTTGCCCTGAAACTGACGGAGCAGCAGCTTGACTATCTTCTGTGTCTGTGCACCGACTACGGTATCCAATACAGAAACGGCTGGGAGGCGGTGTTCTCCTGGTTTTTGCGCAGCGGCCGCTCCTGGCAGGAGGCGGTGGACTTCTACGACACGCTGCCCGTCGTGCCCGGCCTGGACCAGGTCAGCGGCCGGGAGGCGTCCCAGCTCACCAGGGAGATACGGGACGAGATGCTCCTGGCTGTCACCCTTCCGGAACTGGAGGCGTGCTACCGGCGGAATCTGGACAAATTCGGCTCCCTTCATCTGCGGGCCTACTACTATTTTGAGCTCTATATGCGCCAGCTGGTCCATCCCGAGCCGCCTTGGGCAGACGAGGAGGAGCGGGATTATTCCGTAGAGACGGTGATGGAGACCTACCTCACCGTACATATGCCCAGCGGCGCCAGCCGGAAGGGCTTCAGCCTGGTCCAGAAGCTCGTCAAGCAGAACTGGCCCAATGCCACGTCTCTCAAAAACATCCGTCTGCACAAGGAAGACGTGCCCCGAAAGCTGCTGCTTCTTCTGTATGTGGTGACGGAGAACGTGGGCGTCCAGGACGGGCCCTATGACGAGGGTTACGAAGAGGAGGGCCTGACCGTGGAGGAGCGGCTGGACGACCACTGGTGGACCCTCAACGCCCTGCTGGCCGACTGCGGCATGGCCCCGCTGGACCCCCGGAACGCCACCGACTGGCTGATCCTGTACTCCATGTGCGGCGACCCGGATGAGCCCATGAGCGAGAGGCTTGAGCAGGTCATCAGGCATATGTTCAAAAACGTCCGGGGATAACCGAAAATGCACTGCCCGCGGCGAATGAACTGCGACCCGTCAAGAGAACAATGAAAAAGAATAAGGATTTATCCCAGCCAGCAGGAAACT
>CANRKN010000042.1 GCA_947631215.1 uncultured Oscillospiraceae bacterium
TCAATTCCAATTCTGTAAGGCAGTTGCCAAATGTTTATTTTGGGGGGTCATACTGTCTTACGACCAACGGCCACATGACGGAGGGGCTTTGCTCTATGTGTGTTTCAGATGCGGGCCACGCCGGAATCCCGGGCGGCCTGGGCCACCGCGGCGGCCACCGCGTCCCGCACCCTTGGGTCGAAGGGCTTGGGGATGATGTAGTCGGCGCTGAGTTCGTCCCCGCCAACCAGCCCGGCCAGGGCGTGGGCGGCGGCTACCTTCATGTCCCGGTTGATATCGCTGGCCCGCACATCCAGGGCCCCTCGGAACACCCCGGGGAAGGCCAGCACGTTGTTGAGCTGGTTGGGCAAATCGCTGCGGCCTGTGGCGGCCACGGCGGCGCCGTTGGCCTTTGCCTCGTCGGGGAATATCTCCGGGGTGGGGTTGGCGCAGGCGAACACGATGGCGTCCTTCGCCATGGTGCGGACCATGTCCCCGGTGATGGCGCCGGGGGCGGACACGCCGATGACCGCGTCCGCGCCCTTGAGGGCGTCGGCCAGCGTGCCGGTGAGGCCGGTCTTGTTGGTCACCGCAGCGAGAGCAGCCTTGGCCGGATTGAGGCCGGGCCGGGCGGCGGCGATGGGGCCGGAGCGGTCGCAGACGATCACGTCTCCCGCTCCCGCCTCGGCCAGCAGCCGGGCGATGGCGGTGCCGGCGGCGCCCGCGCCGTTGATGACCACGCGCACGTCCTCCAGCCGCTTGTGCACCACCTTCAGGGCGTTCAGAAGTCCCGCCAGGGCGATGATGGCGGTGCCGTGCTGGTCGTCGTGGAACACGGGGATGTCGCAGAGGGCCTTCAGCCGCTCCTCGATCTCAAAGCACCGGGGCGCGGCGATGTCCTCCAGGTTGATGCCGCCAAAGCTGCCTGCCAGCAGGGCCACCGTGCGCACCACGTCGTCCGGGTCCTTGCTCCGCACGCACAGGGGGATGGCATCCACGCCGCCGAAGGCCTTGAAGAGCACGCACTTGCCCTCCATCACGGGCATGCCCGCCTCGGGGCCGATGTCCCCCAGGCCCAGCACAGCGGAGCCGTCGGTGACCACCGCCACGGTGTTCCAGCGGCCGGTGAGCTCGTAGCTCTTATTTACGTCCTTCTGTATTTCCAGGCAGGGGGCCGCCACGCCGGGGGTATAGGCCAGGCTCAGGGCCTCGGCGGTGTCCACCGGGGCCTTGGGCTGGATGGAGAGCTTGCCCCGCCATTTCGCGTGGGCCTCCAGGGATGCTTTTAAGTAGTCCATAGGTCGCTCCTTATATCAGAGATAGGGGGAGTAGATGCTGCCCTCGCAGTCGCAGAAGACGCTGACGGGGAAGTCCTCCACCGTGAGCCGGTGCACCGCCTCGGTGCCCAGCTCCGGGAAGGCCACCACTTCGCAGGTCTTCACGTAATTGGCCAGCAGCGCCCCGCAGCCGCCCTCGGCGGAGAAGTATACGCAGGTGTGCTCCTTTATGGCGTCTATGACCGCCGGACCCCGGCGGCCCTTGCCGATGAGGCCCTTGAGGCCCGCTTCCAGCAGGGCGGGGGTATACCTGTCCATGCGGTAGGAGGTGGTGGGCCCACAGGAGCCGATGGGCCGCCCCGGAGGCGCCGGGGTGGGGCCGGTGTAGTAGACGATCTGTCCCGACGGATCGAAGGGCAGGGGCTTTCCCGCCTCCAATAGTTCCGCCAGCTTTTTATGGGCCGCGTCCCGGGCGGTGTAGATGACGCCGGTGATGCGCACCTCATCCCCGGCGCGGAGAGAGCGTATCGCTTCGTCGGTGAGGGGGGTAGTGATGTGTTTATCCATTACAGCACCTCCGAGGCATAGCGTAAACTGTGGCAGCCCACGGAGACGGCGCAGGGCAGACCCGCGATGTGGGTGGGGGCGGCCAGAATATGCACGCCGATGGAGAACTTTTTGGTGGCCTCATAGAGCTCCTGCTCCAGCGCGGCATAGAAGGGGTCGGGATTGGGTCCTTCTTTCAAGGTCGCCTTTTTGGCGAGGGCCGGAGCCCTGTCGAAGCTGCCGCCTAGGCCTACGCCGATGCTGACCGGCGGGCAGGCGTCGGGCACGGCCAGCTTCGCCGTCTCCAGCACGAAGGCCTTCACGCCCTCCACACCGTCGGCGGGGGCCAGCATGGCGACGCGGCCCTTGTTCTCGCAGCCGAACCCCCGGGGGACCACGGTGACCTTCACCTTGTCCCCAGGTATCAGTTCCACGTTCAGGAGCGCCGGGGTGTTGTCCCCGGTGTTGGTCCGGCGCAGCGGGTCCGAGACGATGGAGGAACGGAGATACCCCTCCTTCACCGCCCGGCGCACGCCCTCGTCCACTGCGGCGGGTATGTCGCCGGTGAGATGCACGTCCTGGCCCACTTCCAGGTACACCGCGGCCATGCCCGTGTCCTGGCACAGGGGGAGATTTCCATTTTTTTCAAAATTTTCGATGATATAAGGGTTGCCGAAGGCATAGAGCTTCTCCTTCACCGCCTCCGGCAGCTCCAGACAGGCCTTTACATACAGCTCCGCCACGGCGTCGGCCAGCTGCCGGGCGTCCAGCTCCCGCACGCTCATCCGGGATAGGTGACCTGGGGCAGGCGCTTGTGCTCGCTTATCCGGTGGAAGCGGTCGATGACGGCTTTATCCCCCTCGTTGGCCTCGCCGGTGAGCAGGAATTTGTCGATGGCGGCGTAGGTCACGCCCATCTCGCCCTCGTCGGTCTGGCCCTCGAAGAGCCCCGCGGAGGGGGCCTTGGTTCGGATGGACATAGGTGCGCCCAGCCAGGCCAAAAACTCGTATATCTCCGTCACGGTCAGGTCCGCGATGGGGTCGAAGTCATAGGCCCCGTCGCCCCACTTGGTGAAGTAGCCCATGTAGGCCTCGCTGCGGTTGCCGGTGCCCGCCACCAGGCGGCCCTCGGCCCCGGCGATGGCGTAGAGCGTCGTCATGCGAAGGCGGGGGGCGATGTTGGCGATGGCCGCGTCGGTCATGGCGGTGACGTCCTTGAGTGCCTCCAGCTCCGCCTCCCGCACCGGGGTCAGGTCCACGAGCCTCGTCTCGATGCCGTACTTTTCGGCGACAGCCTTTCCGTCCTCCAGATCGATATTAAAATTGCGCCGGGAGGCGCAGGGCATGAGCACGCCCACAGTATCATCGCAGGCGGCCTTGCAGAGGATGCCCACCAGGGTGCAGTCCTTGCCGCCGGAGTTGCCGTAGACGATGCCCTTCTGGCCGCTGGCGGCCAGGGTCTCTTTGATGAACGCCACCCGCTTATCAAATTCTTCCTTATAGTCGCGCATGAAAGTTTCCTCCAAAATGAGAAAAGCCCGCTCGCGGAGCGGGCTTTTCTTTATCCCATGTAAATGTATTGGTCCCGGTCCGCGCCCACGGAGATATAAGTGAACTTGCAGTTCACCGCCTCCTCCAGGTAGCGGATATAGGCCTGGGCGGCCTTGGGCAGGTCCGCGAACTTCCGGCAGCCGGTGATGTCGCCGGAAAAGCCCTCGTGGTACTCGTAGATGGGCTTGCACTTTTCCAGCACCGGCTCCAGGGGGAAGGCGTCCAGGCGCTGGCCCTCGTACTCATAGCCCACGCACACGGGGATCTTCTCAAAGCCCGAGAGCACGTCCAGCTTCGTGAGCGCCAGCTCCGTGGCGCCCTGCATCATGACGCCGTAGCGGGTGGCCACCACGTCGAAGCCGCCCACCCGGCGGGGCCGGCCGGTGGAGGCGCCGTATTCGCCGCCGGCCTCCCGCAGGTCATGGGCCTGCTGCCCCTCAAATTCGCACACGAAGGGGCCGCCGCCCACGGCGGAGGAGTAGGCCTTGGTGATGCCCACCACGCTGTCCAGCTTCTTGAAGGGGATGCCCGCGCCGATGGGGGCGTAGGAGGCCAGGGTGCTGGAGGAACTGGTGTAGGGGAAGATGCCGTAGTCCAGGTCCCGCAGCGCGCCCAGCTGGGCCTCCAAAAGGAGGCTCTTGCCGCTGTCGATAGCGCCGGTCAGGTACTGAGTGGTGTCGGTGATGTGCTCCAGGAAGGGACCGCCGAACTTCATCACCCAGTCGTACATGGCCACGGGGTCCAGGGGCTCATGGCCGTAGCCCTTGGCCACGGTCAGGTTCTTCCAGTCCACGATGTCCGCGATCCGGTCCTTCAATACCTCCGGGAACAGCAGGTCGCCCATGCGGATGGACTTGCGCATGTACTTGTCGGAGTACACCGGGCCGATGCCCCGGCGGGTGGAGCCCTGCTTCTTGGCCCCCATCCTGTCCTCCTCCAGGCCGTCCAGCAGGGGGTGGAAGGGCATGCAGATGGTGAGCCGGTCGCTGATCTTCAGATTCTCCGGGCCGATCTGAACGCCATGGGCGCGCAGGTCGTCCACCTCTTTGGCGAACTGCTCCAGGTCCACCACCATGCCGGGGCCCATCACGTTCACTGCGTCGGGCCGCAGGATGCCGGAGGGAAGCAGGTGCAGGATAAATTTACCCCGCTCGTTCACCACGGTGTGGCCGGCGTTGTTGCCCCCCTGGTAGCGGGAGACGATGTCATACTGGCTGCTGAGCAGGTCCACCATGCGGCCCTTGCCCTCGTCGCCCCAGTTGATGCCAACGACTGCTGTGATCATGTCAATAACTCTCCTTATCTCTGTCCGCGTGAGCGGTCTTATACGTTCGTTTCCGCTTCCACGCCCAGTTCGGCGGCGTACTTGCTGAGCACAGGCCGGGCGTAGGTATTGAGGAAGGTCTCGGTCTGTTCCGGGGCCAGGCCCACAAATTTCCGCACATCCAGGACCTTTTCAAGGTCCGCCTGCGTGAGATGGAAGGCAGGGTCCGCCAGGAGCCGGTCCAGAAGGTCATTTTCGCCGCCCTCCAGCTTCACCTTCACCGCGGCGGCCTGGGCATGCTGCCGGATGGCCTCGTGCAGCTCCTGCCTGTCACCGCCCAGGGTGACGGCGTGCATGAGGATGTTCTCCGTGGCCATGAAGGGCATTTCTTCATTGAGATGCTTTTCCATGACCTTGGGATAGACCCGCCCGCCCCGGATGACGTTGATGACCAGTGTCAGGGCCCCGTCGGTGGCCAGGAACGCCTCCGGCAGGGAGATACGCCGGTTGGCCGAGTCGTCCAGCGTCCGCTCCAGCCACTGGGCGGCGGCGGTGTCGGCGGTGTTGCGCACGGCGTTGATGACATAGCGGCTCAAAGAGCACACCCGCTCGCAGCGCATGGGGTTGCGCTTATAGGCCATGGCGGAGGAGCCCACCTGCTCGGCCTCGAAGGGCTCGTCAAACTCCTTCATGTGGGCCATGAGCCGCAGGTCCTGGGCCATCTTGTACATGCTTTGGGCAATGCCGCCCAGCACGTTCAGCACGAAGGCGTCCACCTTCCGGGAGTAGGTCTGGCCGGACACGGGCATGCAGGCGGCAAAGCCCATCTTTTCGGCTATCTTCTTTTCCAGCTCCACCACCTTCTTCCCGTCGCCGCCGAACAGCTCCAGGAAGCTGGCCCCGGTGCCGGTGGTGCCCTTGCAGCCGAGAAGCTTCAAATGGTCCAGTTCAAATTCAAGCCGGTCCAGGTCCATCAAATAGTCCTGGAGCCACAGGCAGGCCCGCTTTCCCACGGTGGTGGGCTGGGCGGCTTGGAAGTGGGTATAGGCCAGGGTGGGCATGTCCTTATTGGCCTCGGCGAAATCGGTGAGCGCCCCTATGGCGTTCACCAGCAGGGTGCGGATGCGAAGAAGCGCCTCCCGCATCTGGATGATGTCGGTGTTGTCGCCCACATAGCAGGAGGTGGCCCCCAAGTGGATGATGCCCTTCGCCGTGGGACAGGCGTCGCCGTAGGTGCGGATATGGGCCATCACGTCGTGGCGAAGGCGTTTTTCATAGTCCGCGGCCTTGGCGTAGTCGATGTCGTATATGTGCGCGCGCATCTCGGCGAGCTGTGCGTCGCTTATGTCCAGGCCCAGCTCCTTCTCGCTCTCCGCCAGGGCGATCCACAGCTTCCGCCAGGTGGAGAATTTGAAGTCGGGGGAGAAGATGTGCTGCATCTCATGGGATGCGTACCGGGCGCACAGGGGATTTTCGTAGATGTCCTTCATGCCTTAAGCCTTTCCGTTCTGGGACCTATCCAGCGCTGCGGACACGAACCCCAGGAACAGGGGATGGGGGTGGTTGGGACGGCTCTTGAACTCGGGGTGGAACTGCACGCCAACGAAGAAGGGGTGGTCCGGCACTTCCACGGTCTCCACCAGCCGGCCGTCGGGGCTGACGCCGCTGACGATGAGGCCGGCTTCGGTGAGCTTGTCCCGGTAGTCGTTGTTGAACTCATAGCGGTGGCGGTGGCGCTCGGCGATCTCGGGCTTGCCGTAGCACTTCTCCATCATGGTGCCCGGGGTGATGACGCAGGGATAGGCGCCAAGGCGGAGGGTGCCGCCCTTGTCTATCTCGTCGTTCTGGCCGGGCATGAAGTCGATGACCCGGTAGGGGGCGTACTCGTCGAACTCCCGGGAGTTGGCGCCCTCCAGCCCCGCCACATGGCGGGCATATTCGATCACGGCCACCTGCATGCCCAGGCACAGGCCCAGATAGGGTATCTTATGCTCCCGGGCGTAGCGCACCGCGGCGATCTTGCCCTCGATGCCCCGGTTGCCGAAGCCGCCGGGGACCAGGATGCCGTCCACGCCGGCGAACACCTCCGGGGCGTTTTCGTCGGTGACGGTCTCGGAGTCTATCCAGCGAAGGTCGATGCTGGTGCCCTTGGCATAGCCCGCGTGCTTCAGGGCCTCATTTACGGAGAGGTATGCGTCGTGCAGCTGCACATACTTGCCCACCAGGCCGATGGTGACGGTGTGGGAGAGGTTATGGATGGACTGGACCATGGCCTTCCACTGGCTCAGGTCCGGCGCCTTCGTCCACAGGCCCAGCTCCCGGCAAACGATGAGGGAGAAGTCGCTCTCCTCCAGCATGAGGGGGGCCTCGTAGAGCACCGGCACGGTGCGGTTCTCTATCACGCACTCGGGCTTTACATTGCAGAACATGGCGATCTTGCGGAAGATGCTGTCGTCGGTGATGGGCTCGTCGGAGCGGAGCACGATGATGTCCGGGGCGATGCCCATGCCCTGCAGCTCCTTGACGGAGTGCTGGGTGGGCTTGGTCTTGTGCTCGTCGCTGCCGTTGATGAAGGGCACCAATGTCACGTGTATGTAGAGGGAATTCTCCTTGCCTACCTCATGGCCCACCTGGCGGATGGCCTCCAGGAAGGGCTGGCTCTCGATGTCGCCGGTGGTGCCGCCGATCTCGGTGATGACCACGTCGGCGTTGGTCTTCTTGCCCACGTTGTAGATGAACTCTTTGATCTCGTTGGTGATGTGGGGGATGATCTGGACCGTGGAGCCAAGATACTCGCCCCGGCGCTCCTTGTTCAGCACGTTCCAGTACACCTTGCCGGTGGTCAGGTTGGACCATTTGTTCAGGTCCTCGTCGATGAACCGCTCGTAGTGGCCCAGGTCCAGGTCGGTCTCGGCGCCGTCCTCGGTGACGTAGACCTCCCCGTGCTGGTAGGGGCTCATGGTGCCCGGGTCCACGTTGATGTAGGGGTCCAGCTTCTGGGCGGCCACCTTCAGGCCCCGGGATTTCAAGAGCCTGCCAAGGCTGGCGGCGGTGATGCCCTTGCCCAGACCGGAGACCACGCCGCCGGTCACGAAAATGTACTTTGTCATCGCTCGTTCCTCATCTTCTTATGTTGTCGAAACCGCTCCATGGAGCGGACGCAGGCACAAAAAAACACAAAATACAGTATAATATAAGGGCTGGGGAATTACAAGCCCCAATATGGACGCACCCGGCCAAAAATGCGTGCCCCCTTGCACGAGTGCTTTATCCATGCTATAATACATATTTGTCGAAATATCAGTTGAGGAAACATATATGGAAAACGCCATCTACAAAAACGCCCTCCATCACTTCGTCATGGACGGCCATCCTGTCTCCTGCGAGCCCTACGGCTGCGGGCACATAAACCACACCTTCCTGCTCACCACCGATACCGGCAGGCGCTATATCCTGCAAATGCTCAACAGCGCCGTGTTCCGGGACCCGGACGGACTGATGCAGAACGTGGTGGCCATCACCCGCCATATCGCCTCCAAGTGCTCCGACCCCCGGGGCAGCCTGCACCTGAACCCCACCGTGGACGGAAAGCTCTACACCCGGGGCGACAAGGGCAACATGTGGCGGCTTTATGACTTTGTGGAGGGCAGCATATGCCTGCAGGCCCCGGAGACGCCGGAGGACTTCTATCAGAGCGCCATCGCCTTCGGCACCTTCCAGCAGCAGCTGGCGGACTTTCCCGCCGGGACCCTGCACGAGACCATCCCCAACTTCCACAACACCCCGGACCGGTACCGCCTGTTTAAAGAAGCTCTGGCGGCGGACGTGAAGGGGAGAGCGAAGGAAGTGGGGCCGGAGGTGGACTTCGTCCTGGCCCGGGAGGAGGAGGCGGGCGCCCTCCAGCGTATGCGGGATTCCGGCGAGCTGCCCACCCGGGTCACCCACAACGACACCAAGCTCAACAACGTCATGCTGGACGCCGTCACCCGCAAGGCCCTTTGCGTCATCGACTTGGACACGGTGATGCCGGGTCTGGCCGCCTACGACTTCGGCGACTCCATCCGCTTCGGCGCGGCCACCGCCGCCGAGGACGAGAAGGACCTGGACAAAATGGAGATGAGCCTCACGGAGTACGAGACCTTCACCCGGGGCTTTCTCACCGCCTGCCCCGGCCTCACGGAGCGGGAAAAGCAGACTCTGCCCCTGGGGGCGAAGCTGATGACCCTGGAGTGCGGGGTGCGGTTTCTGACCGACTATCTGGCGGGGGACGTGTATTTCTCCATCCACCGGCCCGAGCACAACCTGGACCGGGCCCGGACCCAGTTCAAGCTGGTGGCGGACATGGAGAAGAAGTGGGACGAGATGAACGCCATCGTGGCGCGCCTCGCCAAGGGAGAATAAAGAGGATACACGCGCCGGGCGGGAAGGCCCGGCGCGGTCATTTACCGGGGACGAGACAATGAGAGTACTGTTCAACACGGAAAAGCTCCTGCGGCTCATCGGGGCGCTGCAGACCTTCACGGGGATCAAAACATGCATCTTTGACGCCGGGGGCAGGGACATCCAGATCTTCGGCGGCCACCAGGAGTTCTGCCGGCTCATCAACGCCGACCCGGAAGGCCACCGCCGGTGCGAAAACTGCGACGCCCGGGCCGTGGAGGCCTGCGCCGCGTCCGGGGGCCTGTACCGCTACCGGTGCCACCTGGGCCTGTGCGAGGCGGCGCTGCCCCTGGTGGAGAACGGGGTGCCCATCGCCTATCTCTCTTTTGGACAGTATTTGGATAATTCGCCAAAGGAAAGACAGTGGGAGCGGACCGAAAAGGCCGCGGCCTGGTTCACCGGTGACAAAAAAGCACTAAGAGAGGCCTTCTGGCAGCTGCGGCAGTACTCCTTCCAGGAGACCAGCGCCTATGCCGACATCCTCCAGGCGCTGTCCGCCTATATCCTCCGGGAGGGCATCATCCGCTCGGCGGAGTATACCGACGGCCAGCGGCTGGAGCTGTACCTGGACCAGCACTACCGGGAGAATCTGAGCCTGAAAAGGATCGCAGGTGACCTGCACATGGGCACTACGAAGCTCTGCGCCCTGGCAAAGAGCCTGCCCGGCGGCGGCACTGTCGGCCAGGCCATCGCCCGCCGGCGCATCCGGGAAGCCTGCGCCATGCTCCGCTACGGGGACGCGCCCGTCTCCGCCGTGGCCGAGGCGGTGGGCTACAGCGACTACAACTATTTCACCAAGGTGTTCCGCGCCGCCATGGGCATGACCCCCAGCGCCTATCGGAAGGCCAACCGGCAGTAATTTTGTTGGTTTATCACAATTTGTGCAGATAGACAGGCTATAACGGAATATTTTTCTATTATTCGTTGGATTTTGCTATTATATGGGCCGCGAGTCCGGTACAATGAGGCTACCGGGACTATGCGGCCTTTATTTTGTGAGAAAGGGCAGGCGCTTCGGCCTGTCTTATCTTATAAAAAATTCTTAAAGGAGATCAACGAACATGAAGAAGATCATGGCAATGCTTCTCGTGCTGGTCATGGTGTTCGCTCTGGGCACCACCGCCTTTGCCGACGGTGAAAAGACCGAGCTGAACGTCATCATCTCCCAGTACGGCAACAACACCCAGGAGTGGTGGGACGGCGTATTCGTCCCCGGCTTCGAGGAAGCCCACCCCGAGATCGACCTGACGGTGGAGATCGTCTCCTGGAACGACCTGTACACCGTGGTCGCTAACCGCATCACCAATGACGACGCCCCCGACATCCTCAACATCGACACCTTCGCCGACTATGTGGCCGACGATCTGCTGATGCCCGCCGAGGACTACACCTCCGAGGACCTGAAGGCGAAGATCATCCCCAGCTTCTGGAACGCCAACGAGCTGGACGGCACCGTGTGGGCCCTGCCCATCCTGGCCTCCGTCCGTTCCCTGTTCTACAACAAGGACATCCTTGAGGCTGCCGGCGTCGAGCCCCCCACTACCTGGGACGAGGTGAAGACCGCCTGCGAGGCCATCAAGGCCTATGACCCCGACATCATCCCCTGGAGCCTTGACGTGTCCTCCGACGAGGGCCAGGCTGCCTTCGGTTACTACACCTGGAACAACGGCGGCGGCTTCGTTGACGCCGACGGCAACTGGGCTCTGAACAGCGAAGCCAACGTGGAAGCCCTCAACTTCATCAAGGAGATGGTGGACGCCGGCTACTGCTATCCCGATCCCATGAACGCCACCCGTTATCCCCAGCAGGACGCCTTCAACGCCGGGTCCCTGGCGATGATGATCGGCCCCTGCAACATGATCAGCGCCACCTCTGAGGTCAACTACGGCGTCGCCCCCATGCCCACCAACGGCGGCAACAGCCCCGTGGCCTTCGGCGTGTGCGACCGTCTGATGGCCTTCAAGGACGACGACGCTCCCGATCAGGATGCCCGCACCGCCGCCATCAGCGCCTTCTTCGATTACTTCTACGATCAGGAAGTGTACTCCGAGTACATGGTGTATGAGGGCTTCCTGCCTGTCACCAGCGACTCCTCCGCGTACCTGCCTGAGAACGCCGAGAACTTCAACAAGTGCGAGGCCAACGGCGGCACGCCCGGTGAGAACGACTACTTCGCCACCTGGTGCGGCATGCTGGCCGACTGCGACTTCTATCCTGCCTCCCGCGCCGAGTGGATCGACGTGAAGCAGGGCGTCATCGACGCCGAGCAGCAGGTCCTGGAAGGCGCCGACGCCCAGGAGGTCCTGGATGCCCTCCAGAGCGACATCGCCGGCTGAAAAACATAAGCGCGCGACCCTGTAAAGCAGTTTTTCGGGGGCCGGACAAAGGTCCGGCCCCCCTTTCCAATAGCCATATCCCTCATAGCGGAAAAGGGGGCAGAAAATGAAAAAGCGGACCCTGAAAAAGGTGGAGCCCTACCTGTGGATGACGCCCAGCATCATATTGATGCTCAGCATGATCGCCGTGCCGGTGATCACCGTGTTCCGGCTGTCTGTGTCGGACATCAGCCGCTCCGGCGTGGTCAAGGGCTTTGCCGGCCTGGAGAACTTCCAGGCCATCTTCTCCTCGTCCAAGTTCTGGCACACCCTCCAGAACACCCTCGTGTGGACGGTGGTGGTGGTGGGCATGTCCACGATTTTGGGCTTCATCATCGCCATGGTGCTCAATCAGAAATTTGCAGGCCGGAAGATCGTCCGGGCCATCGTGGTCTTTCCCTGGGCGACCAGCCTGATCATCCAGTCCATCGTCTGGAAATATATCATCACCGCCGACTTCGGCTCCCTGAACCTGATCCTGCGGAAGATTGGCATCATCAGCAAGAACATCAACTGGACGCCCAACGCCACGGCCTACTTCGCTTGGGAGTGCTGGATCGGCATATTCGTCACCGTCCCCTTCGTCACGTTCTGTGTCCTCTCGGGCCTGCAGAGCATCGACGACACTTATTATGAGGCGGCGGAGATAGACGGGGCGGGCTTCTGGAAGAAGCTGACGAAGATCACCCTGCCGCTCTTAAAGCCCAGCTTAACGGTGAGTACGGTGCTGAACATCATCTACGTGTTCAACTCCTTCCCCATCATCTGGACCATCACCAAGGGCGACCCGGCGGACAAGACCCATACTTTGGCCACATACCTATATAAATTGGCGTTCACCAACGGGCGCATGGGCCAGGCGGCCGCCGTGTCCGTGGTGGGCTTCGTGATACTGTGTATATGCGCGGGCGTGTACATGGTGCTGAGCCTCAAGGCGGAAAAGGAGGATCAGCTATGATGAGCCACAGAAAGAAAAATCCCTGGACGAGGGTGCTGCTGTACCTGTTCGTATTCGTGCTGTGCATCGTCATCCTCTACCCCTATTTCGTCATGTTCACCACCGCCGCCAAGACCCGTGAGGAGATGTACGCCCTGGATATGACCATCCTCCCCAAGGAGTGGAAGTGGTCCAACTTCGTGGACGTGTGGAGCCAGGCGCCTATCCTGCGGTATTTCTTAAACTCCGTCATCGTGGCGGGCGGCGCCACCTGCATCGCCATCCTATGCGGCATCCCGGCGGCCTACGCCATGAGCCGCATGCGCTTCAAGGGCAAGGGCATATTCCTGGGCGCGGTCATCATGAGCCAGATGTTCGCCCCGGTGGTGCTGCTGATGGGCATCTACCGGCTGATGCTGGACCTGAAGCTGACCAATAACCTGCTGGGATTGATACTATTGAACGCCGCCTTCAATCAGGCCTTCGCCATATGGCTGCTCAGGGGCACGTTTCTGTCCATCTCCCCGGAGATGGAGCAGGCGGCCAAGATAGACGGCTGCAATACCATGGGCTCCCTGGTGCGGGTGCTGCTGCCCATGGCCGCGCCGGGCATCGTGACCACGCTTATCTTCGTGTTCATCAACGCCTGGAACGAGTACACCATGGCCCTGACCCTCATCAGCACCGACGCGTTCAAGCCCATCACCGTGGGCATCAACGTGTTCAACGGCTTCAACATGATCCAGTGGCAGTACATGTTCGCCACCAGCATCTTTGCCACCATCCCGGTGATCATCCTGTTCCTGTGCATCGAAAAACACCTGGCCTCCGGCCTCACCGCCGGCGGCGTCAAGGGATGAGACCGAATAAACA
The DNA here is from genome assembly GCA_947631215.1 of uncultured Oscillospiraceae bacterium. The sequence goes on from CANRKN010000042.1 coordinate 13,242, forward strand.
AAATAAGGCCCCCGGAGCCAACGGTCCCGGGGGCTTATTGCATGAGAATGATCCAAACGGAGAATAATTCGGCTTGACTATTTTTCCTTGCGGCGTTAAGGTGGAATAGAACCGGAATGAGGAGGGGATACCGATGCCGCTGGAGCTGGTCAGAAATGACATCACGAAGATGAAGGTGGACGCCATCGTGAACGCCGCCAAGCCCTCGCTGCTGGGCGGGGGCGGCGTGGACGGCGCCATCCACCGGGCCGCCGGGCCGGGGCTCTTGGAAGAGTGCCGGACGCTGGGCGGCTGCGAGCGGGGCCAGGCAAAGATCACCCGCGGCTACCGCCTGCCCTGTAAGTATGTCATCCACACGGCGGGGCCCATCTATGAGGACGGGAAGCATGGGGAGGAGCAGGTGCTGGCCTCCTGCTACCGCTCCGCGCTGGCGCTGGCCAGGGAATACGGCTGCGAGACGGTGGCCTTCCCGCTGATCTCCGCCGGGGTGTACGGCTACCCCAAGGACCAGGCCCTGCGGGTGGCGGTGAATGTGCTGAGCGAGGCCATGTTCGAGACGGACATGACCGCCTATATCGTCGTGTACGGCCATGACTCCGTGGAGACCGGCCGGAAGCTGTTCGCGGACGTGGCGGAGTACATAGACGACAACTATGTGGAGACCCATTCTGCCTTCCGTGACCGGTGGGGGATAAGGCGGCTCCTCAACCGGCCCAAAGGCGAAGGGAACGAATCGCCGTCCGAGAACATATTCCCCGGGGACACGTATAGGGCAGGGGAAAGCCAGAGATTCGACGCACAGTATTTTATTGACGAAGAGCCGACCCGGCAGCTCGCTTCTGCCCAGAAGAGAGATCGTGCATTCGGGGGCGTGGCGGCCGCCGCGCCCAGGAGCCTGGACGACGCGCTCAGGCAGATAGACGAGAGCTTTACCCAGATGCTCCTGCGGAAGATCGACGAGAAGGGCATGACTGACGCGGAGTGCTACAAGAAGGCGAACATCGACCGAAAGCTGTTCTCCAAGATACGCAGCGACGTCCACTACAAGCCCAGAAAGTCCACAGTCCTGGCCTTTGCCATCGCGCTGGAGCTGCCGCTTTCCGAGACCCGGGACATGCTGGCCAAGGCGGGCTACGCTCTGTCCCACAGCAACAAGTTTGACATCATCGTGGAGTATTATATCCAAAAAGGAAACTATAACGTCTTTGAGATCAACGAGGCGCTGTTCTCCTTTGACCAGAGCCTGCTGGGAGCGTGATTTTGTCGCCCGGCAGGCGACCAAACCGAATCCAAAACCTCCTATACTGTGACCATCAAAACACAGTACAGGAGGTTTTCATCATGAAGAACAACATCACGGAGCTGGTATTCATCCTGGACCGGAGCGGGTCCATGAGCGGCCTGGAAAAGGACACCATCGGCGGGTTCAACTCCATGCTGGAAAAGCAGAAGAAGGAGCAGGGCCAGGCGTATGTGACCACGTACCTCTTCGACAATACCGCGGAGATGGTCCACGACCGGGTGCCGGTGAAGGATGTGCCGGCTATGACGGAGGAGACCTACTTCGTCCGGGGCTGCACAGCGCTGCTGGACACCGTCGGCGGGGCCATCGACCACATCAAGGACATCCACCGCTACGCCCGGCCCGAGGACGTGCCGGAGCACACCCTGTTCGTCATCACCACCGACGGCATGGAGAACGCAAGCCACCACTACTCCGCCGATAAGGTCAAGGCCATGATCGAACACGAGAAGGCGAAGTACGGCTGGGAGTTTCTGTTCCTGGGAGCCAACATCGACGCGGTGGAAACAGCGGGACGCATGGGCATCGGCGCCGACAGGGCGGCGAGCTTTCACAATGACAGCCGGGGCATCGCCACCAACTACGACGCCGTGTCCGCGACGATCTCCGCTGTCCGCGCTGATGCGGAGATCACCGGGAGCTGGAAAAAGAGCATCGTGAAGGATTTTATCAGCAGGAAGAAGTAATCCGCTCCAATGGGCTCCCGCGAAAGCCCAGCGCATTCCCCCGTATCCCGAAACGGGTTGGTAGCGAAACAAAGCCGCAGCGAGGGCGCTTGCAACCGAGCCGGCGACTTGAGCGTGACCCGGTTCGGAAAAGGAAGAAGAGCCTTGACCGATGAGGGGCTTGGCTTGCCAGAACCTCGAATCTTCAAAGGACTCCCATGCGAGCCCAGCGTAGCGGGTCGCATGGGAAAAAGGAAGAACGGCTCTGGCCGATGATGTAGCCTCGCTTGCGAGGCTACAGAATCTCCAGAGCCGTTCTGACGTTGTGACCTAGCGGGGACTCGAACCCCGGACCCACTGCTTAAAAGGCAGTTGCTCTACCGCCTGAGCTACTAAGTCATACTGGCAGGGACGGCGGGATTCGAACCCACTATATCAGAGTCAAAGTCTGGTGTGTTACCTTTACACTACATCCCTATG
>CANRKN010000043.1 GCA_947631215.1 uncultured Oscillospiraceae bacterium
CTTTTTCCCCATAATAATGCTCCCTCCATGGATGCAGTGTCTTTTTCACTGTCTTCCATTGAGGGAGCATATCAGAACGCCGCGGGCGGGTATTTTTGTGTATTTTCACATCCCTAAGTAGCGCATGATGAGGGCGCAGACCTCGGCCCGGGTGGCGTACCCCGCCGGGCGGATGGTCATGTCCGTGTAGCCGTTCAAAAGGCCGGTGCTCAGGGCCCAGACCACCGCGTCCCGGGCGTAGCTCTGCACCGACGCCCCGTCGGCGTACTGCCGCAGGGCCTCGTCGGTGTTCATCCCGGGACTCCCCGAGAGGCGGTACAGCATGGTGACCAGCTGCTCCCGGGTCACGTAGGCATTGGGGGCGAAGGCGGTCGCCGTGGCGCCGGTGGTCACGCCCTTTGCCGCGGCCCAGCCCGCCGCGCTGGCCACCTCGCCTTTGGTGTCGGAGAACACCCCATTGGCCGCCGGCGAGCCCATGGCCCGGTACAGCATGGTCACGGCCTGGCCCCGGGTGGTGACGCCGTCGGGGTCGAAGGTGTGCGCCGTGACGCCCTTCACGATGCCCTTCTCGTAGGCAGTCATCACCGCGTTTTCATACCAGATCCCCTCCGGCACGTCGGTGAAGATGACGCCCTCGGGCAGGGGCGTCTCCGTGGGCTTTGACGGCTCTTCCCCCTCCGCCGGCGGGGTGAAGGTCTCGCCCTGCTTTACGGCGGCGATGACGAACCGTTCCGCGCCCAGGTCCACATGCAGGACGTAGCTCATGGTCCCGGCGGGCACGGACTGTGCCGCCGGGCCGGAGGGGGCACATACCTTGGTGACGGAGCCGCCCTCCAATACTTGTATTTCATAACCGGGGGCGGCCCAGACCTCGAAATTGCCGCCGGTGGTAACAGTGTCTCCGTCCGGGTAAGCGTAATCGCCTGTACTGCCGCCGCCCACCACCCGGTCGGTGGTCTCGTTGTAAAATGTAAAGGGTATCCTCTCCGGTACATAGCCGTCGGTCCGCGCGATGTGTAGCGTCACGGAGCCGCTGTCCGGGCACTGGACGTATACCTCACGGCCCAGGGTAAAGGTGTCAAGGCTGTTCTCGGTGATGACGCCACCCGTCACGGTGATGTCATAGACAGCGTCGGAGAGGAACACCCACATCTTGCTGTCGGGGGCCACGGTCACCTGCCGTCGTATCTGGTCTGTCTTCTCTGTCCACACCTGGGTATATGAGGGAGACGAGGGCGTTTCCAGATAGGAATAACTAGTGCCGGACTTGGATGTACTATACTGGGTATCGTCCAGCCCATACCAGACGTACCAAAGAATGCCCTCTGTAGGCCCCTCGATAGTAAGCGTCACCCCCTGGGCCGCGGCGGGCTCCGGCTTGTCGGTCACGGCCACTTCCTTCGCCGGCAGCGCATCCTCCATAGGCGGGGCCTCCTCCGCCGGGGGCACTTCTTCCGGCACCGGCGCTTCCTCCATCGTCTCCTCCGCCGGGGGCGCTTCCAGTCCCTCCGCCCCATAGGCGGGTATGGCCGCCCCAGCCATCAGCGCCAGGAGCAGCAGCATACAAAGCCATCTCTTGCCCATAAAGACCCTCCTTTGCCCTGTTTGTAACCTTTGTAATCAAGTATACCGTCCCCTCCCCGATTTGCAATCCTTTGGACGCAGGTGGTCGTTTTCGCGGCGTAAGTGGTCAAGTTACCCACGCAAAAATGCGCCCCGGCCAAGCGGCCGGGGCGCTTTGCTGTGTATTAAATTAGTACTGTTCGACGTCCTGCAGGGCGTCGTAGCCCTCCTCGCCGGTGCGGACCTTCACCACGTTCTCCACGTCGTAGACGAATATCTTGCCGTCGCCGATGTGGCCGGTGTAGAGGACCTTCTTCGCCGTCTCGATGACCGTGCGCACAGGCACCTTGCTGACCACGATCTCCACCTGGATGCGGGGCAGGAGGGTGATGTCCTGCACCACGCCGCGGTAGTACTCCGGCTTGCCCTTCTGCACGCCGCAGCCCATGACGTTGGTGACCGTCATGCCGGTGATGCCGATGTCCAGCATGGCCGCTTTCAGGGCCTCGAACTTCTCCATGTGCAGGAGTATGGTGACGTTGGACATCTTCACCGCCCCGTCGGAGGCCACGGGCTTGGGCGAGCGGACCTGTACCGGCACCGCGTCGTCCATGGGCGCGGCGGGCACGTCGCCGGGGGCGCTCTCCCCCGCCGCCATCATGGCGGGCATGCCCAGCGCCGGCATGAAGTCGGCATAGGCGCTCACCAGGCCGTGTTCCGTCACGTCGAGACCTTTAAGCTCCTCTTCTTCGCTGACCCGCAGGCCCAGGGTGGCCTTTAGGATGAGGAAGAAGATGGTGATGGTCACGGCCGTCCAGGCGATGACCGCCGCGATGCCGAGAAGCTGGACGCCCAGCAGTTTAAAGCCGCCGCCGTAGAAAAGGCCCACAAGGCTTTCGTTGCCCGGGGCGGAGGTGGTGGCAAAGAGGCCCACGGCGATGCCGCCCCATATGCCGTTGCAGCAGTGCACCGCCACGGCGCCCACGGGGTCGTCGATGCGCAGCTTGTTGTCGAGAAGCCACACCCCGAACACCACCAGCACGCCCGCCACCGCGCCGATGATGACGGCGCCCAGGCAGTCCGTCACGTCGCAGGGCGCCGTGATGGCCACAAGGCCCGCCAGGGAGGCGTTCAGGCACATGGACACATCCGGCTTTCCGAACTTCAGCCACGTGAAGATCATGCACACCGTCGTCGCCACGGCGGGGGCCACGGTGGTGGTCAAAAACACCGAGCCCAGCTGCTCCACGCTGGTGCAGGCCGCGCCGTTGAAGCCGTACCAGCCCAGCCACAGGATGAACACGCCCAGGGCCCCGATGGGGATGTTGTGGCCGGGGAAGGCGTTCACCTTCACGACCTTGCCCTTGGCGTCCCGGGTGAACTTGCCGATGCGGGGGCCCACCAGCTTGGCGCCGATGAGGGCGCACACACCGCCCACCATGTGGATGGCCACGGACCCGGCGAAGTCATGGAACCCCAGCTGGGCAAGCCAGCCGCCGCCCCATATCCAGTGGGCCTCGATGGGGTAGATGAGCGCCGAGATGACCCCGGAATAGACGCAGTAGGATATGAACCGGGTCCGCTCCGCCATGGCGCCGGACACGATGGTGGCCGTGGTAGCGCAGAAGACCAGGTTGAACACGAAGTTGGACCAGTCGAAGCTCTCATAGGCCGTGAAGATGTCGAACCCCGGCTTGCCGATGAAGCCGCACAGGTCCTCCCCCAGCAACAGGCTGAAACCGATCAGGATGAACACGCACGTGCCGATGCAGAAGTCCATCAGGTTCTTCATCAGGATGTTGCCCGCGTTCTTCGCCCGGGCAAAGCCGCTCTCCACCATGGCGAAGCCCGCCTGCATCCAGAACACCAGCGCCGCGCCGATCAAAAACCATACGGCGAATATCTCCCCCGACAGGCTCTCCAGTATCTCCTCCATTTTTTCTTCCTCCTCTTGATGGGATAAACTCAAAAACGGCAGGGACGCCCTGACCATTGGTCACGACGTCCTTGCCGTTTCACGCTACGCACTATAAACCCCAAAAGTTCGCTTGTCAAGGCACAATCACCAGTTTTCCGGGCTTGTTTTGTGCATTTTGTCGGTTTTCATAGACTTTCCCCGGCAGGGCCGGTCCCGATTTATGAGAATCGACGATGGAAGATATTAGCTTTTCTTATTTATTCCCCCACCTCTTGACAAGACCCGCGTTTTGGTGTATGTTCTACTCAAATAGAATTTCTATTGCAATAGAACCTCTATCAGGATAGAACAAGGAGGCGGGCGCTGTGAGCATACTGAAATATCTGTTCCTGTGCGCGGGTACGGCCCTGCCCATCGCCGGGGTGGCTGCCATGCTGCGCCGCTGCCGGGAGGGCGAGTCGCCCACGTCAGGCGAGCGCTTTGGCTGGGCCATGGCCCTGAAAGCGGCTCTGTTCGCCCTGGGGTATCTGGCCGCGGTCTACGCCGCCGCGGCCCTATACTGCGCCGTCACCGGGGGGCATGTCACCTGGCAGGGTATTTTCAACGCCTTCCGCCGGTCCGATGCCGCCCATTACCGGAACTTGGCGGAGCTGGGCTACGACGGTTATATCGAGAACGGGCAGCACCTCTTTCTCGTGTTCTTCCCCCTCTACCCCTGGGCCGTGCGGGCGCTGCATACACTTATGGGCGGGAGCTGGGACATGTGCGCCCACCTGCTGTCGGCGGGGTGCTTCGTGGGCGGGTGCACGGTGTTCGCCCGGCTCATGACGGAGGACCTGGGCTGGCCCGCCTCCTGTCGGGGCCTGGCGCTGCTGGCGGCCTGGCCCTTCTCCTTTTTCTTCGCCGGGGTGTTCACGGAGAGCCTCTTCTTCCTGCTGTCCGTGTCCGCTTTCTATCTTATCCGCCGGCGGCGCTGGGGTTGGGCAGGGCTCATGGGGGCCCTGGCCGTGCTCACCCGTATGCAGGGGATGCTGCTGGTATTGCCGTGGTTGGCGCAGTATTGGCTGGATCAGCGGCCTCTCCGTAAGCTGCGCCGGCGGGACTGGCGCGGCCTGGGGGCGGATGTAGCCCGACGGCTGCTGCCATTGGGCCTGCTGGGACTGGGGGCGGGTGTCTATCTCGCGCTGAACTGGATTGTGGAGGGGGACCCCTTTCGCTTCGCCTTCTACCAGCGGGACCACTGGGCCCAGTACCCGGTGCCGCTGACGAAGTGCCTCTCTGTCATCATAAACGAGCTCGCCGGCCACGGCACCGACGGCTTCGCCCTGGCCACCCTGGGGCCGGAGCTGGCGGTGTATATCCTCGCCGCCGGGGCGCTTTTATACGCCGCCTGGGCCCTGCCCGTTCCCTGGACCGTCTATTTTTTGGGACATATTTTCATAGACTATTCCCTGAGCTGGCCCCTGAGCTGCGGCCGGTACATGGCCTGCGCCTTTCCCCTGTTCGCGGCATTGGCCGTGTGCGGCGAAAAGCGCCCGGCCCTGGGCCAGTTCACGGTGACCGCCTTTGCCCTCCTGGAGGGGGCGTACCTCTACGCCTTCCTCGCCGGGGCGCCCATCTATTGAGGTGAACTTATGCTCAACACCTGCAAGACCGCCGTTCTGCGGCTTTTCTATATCCTCTTCGCCCTGACGTTTATATGGCTCACCGCCCATATCACGGTGAACGGCGGGTGGTATTACTACGAGCAGACCGAGCTGGGGCTGGGGCTGGCCGTTGCCCTGGCCCTGATCGTATTGGTGTGCGTATGGCAGCTCATCGTCCATTTTGAGACGGCCCTTGCCTGCCGGGCCGGGCTCATAACGGCGGCATTCCTCGCCTGCATGGGCGCGGTGCAGCTCATCTTCGCCCTGCGCCTGCGCTATAAGCCGGTGTTCGACATCGACGCCATCTTCGGCGGCGCCTGCCAGTGGGCGGAGACCGGCTCCTTCCCCTCCTACTACGACTATTATTACCGCTTCGCCAATAACTTCGGCGGCCTGCGGTTCATGTATCATATCCTCCGACTGGCCGATATGCTTGGCGTCCGGGATAAATACCTCGCCGCCTCCATCGCCAACGGGGCCATGTCTCTCGGGACCATGTACGTCACCGGCCAGGTCGCAAAAAAGCATCTGGGCGTCCGGGGGCAGATGATGGCCTACGCCCTGTTCGCCCTGAGCCCACCCTTTTTCTTTCTCGCCCCGGCTTTTTATACCGATGCGCTGAGCATGCCCTTCCCCATCCTTACCTGGTGGCTCTGGCTCATAGCCAAAGAGCGGCCCCGTCGGCGGGATCGGCTGATATTATACGCGCTGATGGGTATTTCTGTCTCCCTCGGCGCCCAGATCAAGGCCACGGTGCTCATCGTGTTCATCGCCATCGTATTGGAGGGCATTTGGCAGGGCCAGTGGAAGCGGACCACCGCCATAGCCCTCATCGGTACCGTCGTCCTCCTGGCGGGGCAGGCGGGGCTGGAGCACGCCATCTTCCGGCACCTGGACAGGGCCCGCTCGGAGCAGGAGCGGGTGCCGGTGCTCCACTGGGTGATGATGGGCCTGGAGGGAAACGGGATGTATAATCCAACGGACTACGCCTTTACCGAATCCTTCGTAGACAGAGACGCCCAGGCAGCCGCCATAAAGCAGGAGATCAAAAACCGCATCCGGAACTTGGGCCCGGAGGGGCTCATCCGCCACCTGGGCCAGAAGGGCGTCATCCTCTTCGGCGACGGCACCTACGGCCTGTCGGACTGCCTGGGCGGGGAGCCGCTGACCGAAAGCCGCCTGCGGGAATGGGCCCTGCCCGGCGGGACATACAACGGGATATACAAGCATATCTGCACCGGGGTTCTGCTGGCGGTGTATCTTCTGCTGATCGCCGCCGCCCTCCATGACGGCCTGCGGCCTGACGAAGGGATGCTCATCCCCCGCCTGGCCGTCTTCGGGCTGGTGCTGTTCCTCCTATTCTGGGAGGCCCGGTGGCGGTACTTCTCCAACTTCATCCCTATCATCTTCCTCTGCGCCCTGCCGGGATTGGACGCGGTGGGGCGGTCAAAAATAGGCCCCCTCTGACGAGGGGGCATTTGTATTATGTCAACTTATTCCGCCACCCTCAGCTCCACGCCCTGGACGGACACATAGTCCACCTGGCCCAGGTCGATGGGCGAGGCCAGCTTATAGCCGCAGGAGCCAATGACACCCGTGCTCAGCATGGCGTCCACCCGCGTACCGTCCCGCAGGACCACGTACACGTCCGTAAGCTCCAGCGCCTCTTGCTCGGAATATGTGTACTCACAGGTAGCCCCCAGGGAGGTGAGCCGGAAGCTGGTCAGGGTGACGGGGACCTGGGTCCGGGCGATCTCCCCCGCGCTGTTCCACCGCTCGCTCACCGCCTCGCAGGGCGTGGGCTCCGTGACGAACTCTATCTCGCCGGATATCTCCTCCGCCCGGGGCTCCAGGGTCACCGCAAAGCGCCAGGTGCCCGCCGCGAGGTCTGTATAGCCCAGGCCGTCCTCTGTGGGCCGCCGCAGATCCGTCAGGGTCAGCGTCCGGGGCGCGCCGTCCAGGAAGGACTCCTCCGCGCCCGCCGGAAGCCGTACGGCGCAGGTCCACAGGATGGTGGCGCGGTTATCCCGGTCATCTTCATCCGGCTCCGTGCCCTGGGAGGAGCTGACGGTTATCACGTCGCCGCTCTCCGTGCCACCGGTGAGGTGCACCTCCCGGAAGGAATATCCTTCCCCGTCCAGCACGGTCCCAGCCGGGGCGGTCACGTCCAGCTTGATATATACGTCGTTCCGACCGGCCACGGCCTGGTCCACCGTCACAGTCCAGCCGTTCAAGGTCTGGCTCTCGCCCACCGCCGTGGTCATGTTCTCTACCGTCGCCTGCTGGCTCTCGGTGAGCTCCTCCCCGGCACGGTCCGCGAAGAAGTCCACGAACCACTGGCTGTAGACGCCGTAGGCCGTGGCGCCCAATGCCAGCACCAGCGCCGCCGCGAGGGCGATGACCAGCGCCCGGCACCCATGGCCCCGCCGGACGGGGCCCATCTCCCCCGCCGCCAGCACCAGCGCCGGGTCCACGCCGCCGATGGCCTCTAAAAGCCGCTCGTTCCCCTTCATATGAACCCCTCCTTTTCCAAGTGCGCCCGCAGCTTCTTCCGGGTCCGGGCCAGCATGGACTTGACCTTGCTCCGGGAAAAATCGAAAGCGCCAGCGATATCGGCGACGCTGTCCATGTACCAGTACCGGCGCAGGAACACGCCCATCTCCACCGCCGGCAGGGCCCGGACAAAGTCGTTCACTGCCCGCGTCAGTTCCTTCATGGCCAGTTCATCCTCCGGGCCGCCCGCCGCCGGGGCGCACTCCATAATCTCGTCCAGCACCAGGGGCGTCTCGCCCCCGCCCCGCTTGGCGGCGTACTTGGTCCGCCAGCGGTCCAGGGCCAGGTGCCGGGTGATCTTCCCCAGAAAGGCGGAGAGGATGTTGGGCCGCGCGTCGGGCATGGCGTTCCACGCCCCCATCCATGTGTCATTGACGCACTCCCGGGCGTCCTCCCTATCCGCCAGGATGTTCCCCGCGATGGCGAGGCAGTACCGGCCGTATTTGGCCTCCGTCTCCGCCACGGCCCGCTCGTCCCGGGCCCAATAGAGGTCCACGATGTCACCGTCCTTCATGGCCTTCGCCTCCTTCACCCATCCAGTCGGAAAAAACGGCTCCCGGTCGCATTATAGCATAAAAAATGCCGGGCAAAACCCGGCATTTTTTGTATTATGTAAACTCATTCCGGCATGGGCACGGTGTACCCCGCCGGGAGCTGGATATAGGCGATCTCCTCCGGCAGCACCGGTGCCGCCAGCTGGTAGCGGCAGTCAGCCATATGGCTGCCAAAGCCGCCGCCGGAGAAACCGGTGGGCACCACGGTGCCGTCCTTCAGCACCACGGAGAGGGGCAACCCGTCCCCGAGCTCCTTCTCTTTTTCGCTCCGGTACTGTACCCGCAGGCGCAGGGGCCGCACCTCCAGGGACAGGAGCGTGACGTCGTAATAGCTCTCGGTGACCTCTCCGTCCTCATAGGACAAGCGCCGGCCCTTGCAGGGGAAGGGCTCGCTCAAAAGTTCCACCGCCTGGGCATCCCGGTCAGGCAGGTCCAGCGTAAAGCGCCAGGGCCCTTCGGCCACGGTCCTGCCGTCCGCCGTGACACTGTCGAATGCCAAGGTCAGGGGTCGGCCGTCCAAATAGGCGGCCTCGCCGCTCACAGACTCCACGCTTTGCGACCAGACGCAGTACCAGGCCCCAGCCTCCTGGTAATAGGTCAGGCTCTCGCTCCGCTGGGAGAAGTGTATCTCCTGGCCGTCGGCGTCCAGGATGGCCGCGCCCTCCAGCTTGCAGTCATCCGCCGGGACTGTGCCCGCGGGCGGGTCGATGCGGGTCTTCACGTATATGTCGTACTGGTCCGCCAGGGCGGTCTCCACCGTCACCGTCCAGCCGTCCGCCGTCACGCTCTGGCCCACATCCACGGCGGCGCCCTCGATATAGGCCTCCTGCCCTTGGGTCAGGGGTTCCCTGTCCCGGTTGGAAAACCAGGTCTTGAACCAGTCCGCCCCGCTGAGGTAGCCGTAGGCCGTGGCGCCCAACGCCAGCACCAGCGCCGCGGCCAGGGCAATCATCAACGCCCTGCGGCCCGTGCTGCGGCGCTCTTGCGCACCCATCCGGGCGTCCTGCACCAGTTCCGGGTCCACACAGGCAAACGCCTCCAATAGCTTTTCACCGGCCATCACAGAACCCCTCCTTCCGCAAGTATGCAAGCAGTTTCTTCCGCGTCCTCGCCAGCATGGACTTCACCTTGCTCTGGGAAAAGCCAAAAGTCCCGGCGATGTCCATGATGCTGTCCAGGTACCAGTACCGGCAGAGGAACACCCGCCGCTCCGTGTCCGGCAGCGCCCGGACGAAGGCGGCCACCGCCCGGCCCAGCTCCTTCGCCTCCAACGCCGCCTCCGCGCTCTCCCCGCCGGGGACACATTCCGATAGCTCCTCCAGTACCAGCGGCGTCTCGCCGCCGCCCCGCTTCTGGGTCCGGGCGGCCTTCCAGCGGTTGAGGGCCACCCGCCGGGTGATGGCGGCGAGGTATGCCCCCAGCCGGGCGGGCCGGTCCTCCGGCATGGCGTTCCAGGCGCCAAGCCATGTATCGTTGACACACTCCTCCGCGTCCGCGCCGTCGGATAAGATGTTCCGGGCCACAGTGAGGCACCAGCCACCGTATTTTGCCTGGCTCTCCGCCACGGCCCGCTCGTCCCTGGCCCAGTACAGGTCCACGATCCGCTCGTCCTCCATGCCGCCGCCCCCTTTCACCTATATAGTCAACAAATATAGCCTTTGGTCGCGGATTATTTTAAAAAGCCTCGCAGAGTTCGCCGCCGGAGCGGCGAAAAAAGTTAGATATGATTTCCGGGGGCGTGTACCTCGGAAATCATACTTATCGGCATGCAAACGTGAACGTCCCCGCCCATTCGGGCGGGGACGCTTTGCGCTGCAGCATGCCGCAGCTTTTTCGTTTGGAAGGAGCTTGCTCCTTTCAAACGACTCAGAGAAGGATGTTCTTCTCCGTCTCGGGGTCGAACAGGTGCAGCAGCTCCGGCGGGAAGGTGAAGGCGATCTGGGTGCCGTAGGGGATGCCGGCGCGCCACTCGCTGGGCAGCTCCGTGGAGGGGATGCGCAGGACCACGTCCTTGCCGTCGGCGTCCACGTGCAGGTAGATCTCGGAGCCCATCATCTCGGACACGTCCACCTTGGCGCCCAGGGTGGCCTTGCTGGCGTCGGCCAGATGCACATGCTCGGGGCGGATGCCCACGGTAACGTCCTTCTGGGTGATGTTCTGGGCCTTCAGCTTCTCCTGGGCCGCCTTGGTCAGCTCCATGACGGCGCCGTGGGTGTGCAGCTCATAGCCGTCGCCCTTCTTCACGACCTTGCCGTCGAAGAAGTTCATCTGGGGCGTGCCGATGAAGCCGGCCACGAACATGTTGGTGGGCTCGTCAAACACCTCCTGGGGGGTGCCGATCTGCTGGATGAAGCCGTCCTTCATGATGACGATACGGTCGCCCAGGGTCATGGCCTCGGTCTGGTCGTGGGTCACGTAGATGAAGGTGGTGTCGATGCGCTGGCGCAGCTTGATGATCTCGGCGCGCATCTGGTTACGGAGCTTTGCGTCCAGGTTGGACAGAGGTTCGTCCATCAGGAACACCTGGGGCTCACGGACGATGGCGCGGCCGATGGCCACGCGCTGCCGCTGGCCGCCGGACAGCGCCTTGGGCTTACGGTCCAGGTACTGGGTGATGTCCAGAATGGCGGCGGCCTCCTTCACCCGGCGGTCGATCTCGTCCTTGGGCATCTTCCGCAGCTTCAGGGCGAAGGCCATGTTGTCATACACGGTCATGTGAGGATACAGAGCATAGGACTGGAAGACCATCGCGATATCGCGGTCCTTCGGCTCCACGTCGTTGACGCGGCGGTCGCCGATGTACAGGTCGCCGGCGGAGATGTCCTCCAGGCCGGCCACCATGCGCAGGGTGGTGGATTTGCCGCAGCCGGAGGGGCCGACCAGAACGATGAATTCCTTGTCGGCGATCTCCAGATCGAAATCGTGGACCGCGGTCACCTTGTTGTCGTAGACCTTCTTGATTCCTTTCAGGGTCACAGTTGCCATAGCTTCAGGCCGTAAGGGCAATGCCTCCGCAAATACCCCCTCGTCCGGGAAGAGCGAAACTTCCCGTCCATTACGACAGGTCTCCACACTGCCGCACCGCCGGCCCGGCGGAAATTTATCCTCCTTTTTTACGGTCCCGCGGCGCTATGGTAGAGGAGTAACGGCGAAGGACCTGTTTGACAAAGTTATGTGATTGTGCCCAAATTTTCTGACTTTACGTTGCTATTTTACCATGGAATATGACGGAATGCAAGGACAAATCACCATTTAATACGGCGATATTTGCCTTTTTTCCCACATCCAGGCTGCCGTAGTGGTCATAAATGCCCAGAGCCTTGGCCGGATTGACCGCCGCGGCGGTCACCGCGGTGTGCAGGTCCAGGCCGAAGCCCACCGCCCGGACCATGCCGCCCATCAGGTCCGTGATGGACCCGGCGATGGTGCCGTCCGCCAGGGTAGCCAGGGGGCCCTTGACGAAGATGTCCTGGCCGCCCAGCTCATACTGGCCGTCGGGCATGCCGCAGGCCCGCAGGGAGTCGCTGATGATGATGACCCTGTCCTTGCCGAACAGCTTGAACACCGCCCGGATGACGGCGGGGTGGATGTGCACGCCGTCGCAGATGAGCTCCACCCGGCAGTCGGAGTCGGACGCAGCCCCCACGGGCCCCGGGGCCCGGTGGCCGAAGGGGTTCATGGCGTTGAAGAGGTGGGTCGCCTGCTTGGCGCCCGCGTCGAAGGCCGCCATGGCCTGGTCATAGTCGCAGGCGGTGTGGGCCACGCTGACTGTGACCTCATCCTTCACCTTCTGAATGAAGTCGATGGCACCCGGGGCCTCCGGCGCCAGGGAGACCAGCTTCACCAGGCCCCCGGACAGCTCCTTCAAATGCAGCAGCAGCGCCGGGTCCGGGTCGTGTATCCAGGCGCCGTTCTGGGCGCCCTTCTTGGCCTGGGAGAGGAACGGCCCCTCCAGGTTCACGCCCACCAGGTCCGCGCCGGATTTAGCGCCCGCCTTATGCTCCGCCGCGACGCTACATATCTTCTCCAGCTGGGGCACGTCCAGCGTCATGCCCGCGGGGCATATCTGGGTCACGCCCCGGCTCAGCTCATAGTCCGCCATGGTCTGCAGCCCCGCGGCGTCCCCGTCGGAGAAGTCCGCGCCCCGGCAGCCGTGGAAGTGAAGGTCCGTGAGGCCGGGGATGACCCAGCAGCCGGACACATCTATGGTCTCTCCGCCCGCCTCGGCGGTTATAATACCGTCCTCCACGCACACGTCCCGGAGGACGAAACCCTTCAGCGGGTCGAATACCCGTCCGCCTGTCAGCCGCATATGGCCACCCCCGCCTCAATGAGGCCGGCCAGGGCCGCCTTGTCGCCCACCAGCACCACGTCCGGGTGCACCTGCAATATGGACGCGGGCACATGGGGGTCGATGGGGCCGGCGAAGGCGTCCTTCACGGCCTGGGCCTTGTCGGCGCCGCTGACCACCACCAGCACCTTCTTCGCCCGCATGATGGCGCCCACGCCCATGGTCAGGGCCTTCTTGGGCACCTCGTCGGCACTGGCAAAGAAGCGGGCATTGGCCTCGATGGTGGACTGTGTAAGCTCCACCACGTGGGTGGGCACGGTGAACGTGTCCGCCGGCTCGTTGAAGCCGATGTGGCCGTTGCGGCCCATGCCCAGCAGCTGGATATCCGCCGGGCCCAGCTTTTGCAGCAGCGCCTCATACCGGGCGCACTCCGCCTCCGGGTCCGCCGTCTTGCCGCCGGGGACATTGGTGCGGGATTTGTCGATGTTCACGTGGTCGAAGAGGTTGGTGTTCATAAAGTAGCGGTAGCTCTGGTCGTGGGTGCCGTCCAGGCCCGCGTACTCGTCCAGGTTCACGGTGGTGACCCGGGAGAAGTCCAGGTCGCCCGCCTTATAGGCGGCGATCAGGTTTTGATAGAGCCCCACCGGCGTGGACCCGGTGGCCAGGCCCAGGATGCAGTCGGGCTTGGCGATGATCTGGGCCGCCATGACGGCGGCCGCCTTGCGGCTCATGGCCTCGTAGTTTTCAGTGCAGTATATCCTCATGATATATCCTCCTTTTAGCCTTTCACGGCCCCCATGGTGATGCCCTGGGTAAAGTATTTCTGGAAGATGATGAACACAGTCAGGATGGGCACCGCGGCCAGGGCCGCGCCGGCCATGATCAGACCGTAGTCGGTGCTCAGCTCCGCCTGCAGCTGGGCGATGCCCAGAGAGATGGTCAGGTTGCTGGTGCTGGACAGCATGATCAGCTGCATGAAGTAGTCGTTCCAGGAGTTGATGAAGGTGAAGATGGCCAGCGCGCCCACGCCGGGCTTTACCAGCGGCACCACGATCCGCAAAAACGTCTTGGCCTCGCTGGCGCCGTCGATGCGGGCGGCCTCCAGCATCTCCCCGGGGATGCCCTCGGAGAACTGCTTCATGAGGAACACGCCGAAGGGCCAGCCCACGATGGGAAAGATCACCGCCCCCATCTTGTCATAGAGCTTCAGGGCGTTCATCTCCCGGATCAGGGGGATGAGGATGACCTGCTTGGGCAGGGCCATGGCGCAGATGATGACGCTGAACACAAGCCCCCGGCCCACGAACCGCTTTTTCGCCAGGGAATACCCCGCCATAGTGGCGGTGATGCACGTCAGGACCATGGAGGCCACCGCCATCCATACTGTATTGATGAGCCACCGGATGGCCGCCGGGACCGTGGGGCCGGTGACGACCTCGTCTGTGAAGGGGATGGGGATGCTGAACAGGGGCGCCGACCGGCGGCTGAACAGCTTTTCGTAGTTCGTCAGCACCCACTCGCTGGGCCACCAGGCCGGGGTGGTGGAGTTAATCTCCTTCATGGTCTTGAAGGAGCCCGTGACGATCCAGTACAGGGGGAACAGGAACAGGAACGCCATCACCAGCAGTATGATCACGCTGATGACCTTATAGGGGGTGGTATGGTGTACGCCGTGATTGAGGTTATTCATGTCTCCACCTCCTCAATAGCTGGTGTCCGCCTTGGCCAGCTTGAACTGGACGGCGGAGAAGATGGCGATGATGATGGCCAGGATCACGCCCATGGCGTTGCCGTAGCCGTAATGGTACAGCTTGAACGCCTGGTAATAGATGTAGTACATGATGGTGTCCGTACTGTGGTTCGGCCCGCCGGAGGTCAGCAACTGTATCAGGGCGAAGCACTGGAAGGAGTTTATGGTGGTGATGACCATGATGTACAGGGTGGTGGGCATGATCTGGGGCCACTTGATCTTCCAGAACACCTGCAGGTCGTTGGCCCCGTCCACCTGGGCGGCCTCCACAAGGGAGTTATCCACATTGCCCAGGGCGGACACATACAGCACGATGGGCTGGCCCACGGAGGTGGTCAGCAGGATCAGTATGATACACCCCAGGGCGAAGCGCTCGTCGCCCAGCCAGTTGATGTTTTTCTCGATGATACCCAGGCCCTTGCCGATGTAGTTGAAGATGCCGTAGTAGTTGTTGTACATCCACTTCCACACCACGGTCACGGCCACGGAGCCGGTGACCACGGGCAGGTAGAAGATGCACCGGAACGCCGAGCGGATGGGCCCCCGCATCTTATAGATGGCGGAGCTGACCCACAGAGAGAAGGCACAGGTCACCGGCACGGAGACGATCACGATGACCAGGGTGTTTTTCAGGGCCTTGAGAAAGGCCGGGTCCTTGAATAGGTCCTTGTAGTTCTGCAGGCCGATGAAGATATCCTGCCGGTCCTTGCCCATGGTGGCGTCGAAAAAGCTGGTGTAGACGCACATGATCATGGGGTACACCACGAACCCCACGAAGAAGATCAGGCTTGGCAGCAGGAAGAGATATCCTGAGATGGTCTCCCGCCGCACCAGCGCCTTGCTCATGGATGATCTGCGCAAGCCGATCAGCCTCCTTCCTTGTTCTTCTTATTTTCGGGGCACACAGCTCCGTCCGGATGTTCCGCCCGGGCGGAGGTGTCTGCCTCGGGAAAAGGGCAACACCCTCCCCCGCGCACAACGCGGGAGAGGGTGCGCACCTATTCAATCGATCAAAGTCCGCTGCTTTTGGCCGGAAGACTCAGCCCTTGGCCGCAGCGTTGGAATTTTCTGCGAATACCGCCAGCTCCTCGGCAGGGTCACCGCCGGTGCCCACGCGCTGCAGCATGTTCCACCACTCAGCGCGGGCTTCCGTCCAGCCCGCCGCCACCTGGTAGTA
>CANRKN010000044.1 GCA_947631215.1 uncultured Oscillospiraceae bacterium
ATGCAGTTCGACGCCGCCGTGAGCCCCATCGTGGCGGAGACGAAGTGCCCGGAGGACAAGGTGGCCGGCTACGCCAATACCTTCATCTTCCCGGACATCAACGCCGGCAACATCGGCTACAAGATCGCCCAGCGCCTGGGCGGCTTCGAGGCCTACGGCCCCATCCTGTGCGGCCTGAACGCCCCCATCAACGACCTATCCCGCGGCTGCAACGCCGACGAAGTGTATTCGATGGCCATTATTACGGCTGCGCAGGCAAACATGGTATAACCGTCGTTTGAAAGGGAGACCCTTTCAAACGAGAAAGCTGCAGCCCGCTGCAGCGCAAAGCGTCCCCGCCCGAATGGGCGGGGGCGTTCACGTTTGCGGGCTGATAAGTATGATTTCCGAGGTACACGCCCCCGGAAATCATATCCCATTTTATTCGCCGCTCCGGCGGCGAACTCTGCGAGGCTTTATTTGGGTCACTTCGTCCCCCTGTGGGCCAGGCCGTCCTGCCACAGGCCCCAGGCGGCGTTATACTCGCCCCAGGCGTCGGTATAAAGGCACATGCCCTGAGAGCCGTAGCTGGGGCTGAAATACCCCCATCCGGCGCGGGTATAGGTCCACTGCCAGTCCGTGAGCATCTTGCCGGTGGTGCCGTTTTCGTTATCCACCTGGAGCATATACCAGGCCTTGCCGCCCTTGAGGTCGTCCAGGTACTGGAAACCCGTCAGCAGCTTGCCGTCGGCGTCGGCATAGTACCAAAGGTCGGCCCACTTGGAGCCGCCCTCGGCCTTGCCGATCCAGAAGTCGCCCACGCGCTTATAGTTTTTGAAGTAGTAGTAATCCCCGGTCTCCGGCACATACCGCCAGCCGGTGCCCCCCGCGGGCGGCTTGATGCTCTCAAGAGAGGGCTCGCCGGCAGTGCCGTCCAGGGACTTGAAGGTAAAGCCATGCTGCCTGGCAAAGGCCTGGGCCGTGGAGCCGGCGTGGCCGTACACGGTGGCGGTCCCGGCCAGTCCCAGGGTCTCGCCGCCGCCCCACGCATCCTCCTCGATCTCGCAGTCCGGGTTCAGGACGGTGACGGAGGTCAGCTTTTCACAGGCGCCGAACGCGGTCGCGCCGATCTTCGTGACCGAGGCGGGGATCTCTATTTTGGTCAGCTCGCTGTATTCAAATGCCTCCGTGCCGATTTCGGTGAGGCCCTCGGGCAGGGTGACGCCCGTCAGGCCGGAGAGCATGAACGCGCCGGCCCGCACGGTCTTCACGGAGGAGGGGACGGTATACGTCCCCGTCCTGCCCCAGGGGCAGCAGACCAGCTCGCTCATGTCCTTCGTGAACAGGACGCCGTCCTTTTCCACGTAGCTCTCATTGCCCGGGGCCGGCCTGACGGTCAGTCCGGAGCCCGAAAACGCGTAGTCTTCAACAGTCGTGACAGCGGCGGGCAGGGTGAGCTCATCAAAACCGAACGTACCGTTGAAGGCGCCCACGCCGATGCTGGTCAATGTGCTGGGCAGGGATATCTCCGTCACATTCAGCAGGTCGTCGCTGGCAAACACGAAGGCGCCGATGCGGGTGATGCCCTCCTCCACAACGATCCTGCGGACGTTCCGGGGGTCGAAGTCCTCACCCCAGAGCGTGTAGGAATAGTCATAGTCCTCCATCTCGCCCTCGCCGGAGAAGGTGAGGGTGCCGTCGGCGGTGAGATACCATATCATATTGTCCCAATCATAGCCGCAGTAGCCGCCGGCCACCGCGCCGGCCGGGAGCGTGGGCGGCGCATAGAGATCGGCCGCGCCGGAATTTTCATAGCCGAACTCCTGCACCCAAAAATACGCGCCGTTATATATAAAGCAGGCGATACCAATGGCCGTATACCGGCTGCTCAGCATGGTCCGGCGGTGGCCCTGGCCGGCGTAGCCATAATTTGTCTCCGCCCACCCGTCGAAGATGCTCTGCATCGAGCCAAGGGGCCCCGTTCCATAGGCGATGTTTTCGGCCCAGGTGGATACGCCGTGTATTATCAGGGAATCGGGCATGGTCCCGTCCGGGCGAATATGGTCAAAGTTGAGTACCAGCTCCGCCGCCCGCCACATGGCGATCCGTTCCAGAGCGTAGTCGTATGTAAGGGGCTGCAGGTCCTGCAGGACCACCTTGGCGGTATTGGTCTCGTTCCAATACCAGGCGTCGGGGCCGGTGCGGAAGTCGTTGACCAGATCCAGCATCTTTCTCGCGCTGTAGCCGTCGTACATGCCGCTGGCGATGATGGGAGACACCAGATAGGCGTCGCCCAGTCCATCCTCCTCGCGGGATGCGGGGGCAGGTTCGTCGATGGCCGCGGCCGAGGGCATGTCAGCGATCTCAGGTTCCCAGACCGGGACCGCGGGCGCCTCCTCGGGCATGGGCTCCGCCGGGGCCGCCTCTACAGGCGCCGCGGGCTCTTCCACGATGGGGGCCTCCTCCGGGGCCGCAGGCTCCTCCATGACGGGGGCTTCTTCCTCCACGGGCGCCGCGGGCTCCTCCGCCTGGAATTCATCCGCCGCAAACGCGGGGACCGCCAGGCTCAGAGCTATGACCAGCGCCAGGAGCAGGGATAATACGCGCTTTTTCATGTTCCATTCCTCCTATCGTTATCGTTGGGATGTCTTCTATTTGGTCTTTATTATATCTGCATTTCAGATATAAATCAATATCTGATATCCGGATATTCGTCAGCGCAAGCGCTGCCAGCCCCTTTGCACAGAGGAGGCTTTTTTGCCTGCCCGACGGGCGGTGAGAACCGGCAGTGTGCCGAATGCGGTTGGTGAGCGAAGCGAACTTTAGCAGTAGGCATACTGCCGGGCTCAGCCGCCCTGGCGCCACGCTGGCATAGAGCGCGGACGGGCCCGACAGTATCCCGGCTCACTTGTTACGCTGTGCTCACGAGCCGTGAGACCGTGACACTGCCGGCTCCCGCCGCGCGTCAAAGCCCCTTGCCGGGCCGCGCCGTTTATGGCATAATAACTCCGAGGTGATGGTATGGACCGGGAGGAGTATATGTGCCTGGCGCTGGCGGAGGCGGAAAAGGCCGCCGGGACGGGCGACGTGCCCGTGGGGTGCGTCATCGCGGACGCCGCGGGGCGCGTCATCGGCGCGGGCCATAACCGCCGGGAGGAGCGGCAAAACGCCGTCCGCCACGCGGAGATCGAGGCCATCGAGGCGGCCTGCGCCGCCGTGGGCGCCTGGCGGCTGGAGGGCTGTACGCTCTATGTGACGCTGGAGCCCTGCCCCATGTGCGCCGGGGCCATCCTGAACGCCCGCATCCCCACGGTGGTCTACGGGGCCAAGGAGCCCCTCACCGGCTCCTGCGGCAGCGTGCTGAACCTCTTCGAGGAACGCTACGGCTTCCATCCCGCCATCTACGGCGGCGTGCTGGCGGACGAGTGCGCCTCGCTGTTGACAGAGTTTTTCAAGGACAAACGATAAAAAGACCGGCTCCCGCTCGGGAGCCGGTCGCTTGCTTTATTGGCAGGTCAATTTTTGATCGCCTTGTAGACCAGGGCCGCCAGGGCCGCGCCCACAAAGGGGCCGACGATGAACACCCACAGGCAGGCCAGCGGCGCGCCGTTGCCGGTGATGGAGGCCACCAGGGCGGGGCCGAAGCTGCGGGCGGGGTTCACGGAGGTGCCCGTGAGGCCGATGCCCAGGATGTGGACCAGGGTCAGGGTCAGGCCGATGATGAGGCCGCCGAAGGAGCCGTGGCCGGCCTTGCTGTCGGTGACGCCCAGGATGGTGAGCACGAAGATGAAGGTCAGCACGACCTCCACCAGCAGGCCCGCCGCGGCGCTGCCATTGACGCCGCCCAGGCCGTTGGAGCCGAAGCCGCCGGTCATGTCGGTGACGCCGCCCAGGCCGAAGATAGCGGCCAGCAGGCCCGCGCCGGCGAGAGCCCCCAGGCACTGACTGACGACATAGCCCACGAAGTCCTTGGCGCTCATGCCGCCGCTCATCAGTACGCCCAAGCTCACAGCCGGGTTGATGTGGCAGCCGGACACGTTGCCCACGCAGTAGGCCATGCCCACGATCACCAGGCCGAAGGCCAGGGCGGTCAGGATGTAGCCGCCGCCGGCGGCCGCGTCGCAGCCCACCAGCATCGCGGTGCCGCAGCCCATGACCACCAGAACGCAGGTGCCGATGAACTCAGCGATGTACTTTTTCATTTTTGTTCCTCCGTATATTAATTTTTGTTCCTCACAAAATCAATATCCCAGGAGAGATGCCGCCTCCTCGGGGAAGCGCCGGTCGGCGAACAGGGCCTTGTCGTCCTGGGCCAGGCACACCCCCCGCTCGCTCACGTGGATGCGGCGGCAGGCACCCTCGCCGAAGAGCCTGTCCATGGCCGCCTGGTACATCTCAAAATGCTCCTCCGGGGCCAGGGCCAGGATATACCCGGCAAAGCCGCCCCGATGGGGCCGCCAGGCCCCCCGGCCCGCCAGGGCCGTGCCCGAGGCCTCCAGGCCCTTGGACAGGTTCTCCCCCCAGCCGGCGGGGCTTATGGTGCGCAGGATGCGCTCGGCGCTGCGGCCGGACTGGTTCATAAGGTCCATGTATCGCTGCCCGTCCCGCAGGCCCAGGGCGTCCGCCATGGAGGACACCCGCCACGTCTCGTCAAAGAAATGCCGGGCCCGGATCCACTGGGGGTCGTTCTGGTGGGCGGGGAACTGCTCGTCGAAGGCGGTGGCCCGCACCCGGGCCAGCACCGGCTCGCCGAAGGCCTTTGCCACGGCGGACATGTCCGCCCCAACGCTGTTCCGGTCCGCCCGGGGGATGGTCTTCTCCCCGGTATCCGTCAGGCACAGGGCCAGGCCCAGGCCGTCAAAGTCGCAGGATATGGGCACGATCTTGTTTTCCAGCGCGTCCAGGTACACGCCCCCGCCCATGGCGCAGGCCAGGGGGTCCACCAAACTGCACACCTTTCCGAACCAGCGGTTGACCGCCTTCTGGGCCGCCCGGGCCAGCTCCTCAGGGGCCGCCTCCGCCCCGGAGAAAGCCGCCAGCATGTACCCCGTCAGCACGCACAGGGCGCTGGACGAGGAGAAGCCCCGCCCGGCGGGCAGGTCGCTGAAGAGGTAGGCGTCAAAGCCCCGCAGGCCGGGGATGGTCTCGGCAAGGCTCGCCGCCATGCCCCGCACCAAGGCGGAGGGCCGGCCCTTCTCGTGCTCGTCCGGCCAGAGGCGGCTCAGGTCCACCTCAATGGGCTCGAACCCCTCGCAGAAGATGCGCACCACGCCCTCGTCATTCGGTTCCGCCTCCGCCGTGATGCCTCTGTCCATGGCGGCGGCCATGATCCGTCCGCGCTGCTGGCCCGTATGGCTGCCGACCAGCTCCACGCGGCCCGGACAGAAAAATCGTGTCATAGTCGCTCCGTAGCCTCGAATATACCGTGTTCCGCGGGCCGAAAGGCCCTGAATGACCGGGTTTTTATCCGTTCCCGACGGCGCCGGGAGATTTGTCCCAAGCGCACGTTATAGTACACCATTTTTACTTTAATCTTGTAATATTATATAATTGCTTTCCCTGCTATTCAACGCTATAATGATTACAAAAATGGAACGCCGGACCATAGCCCGGGGAGGAAAAACAAATGACGACCGACAAAAACATCAACCTCACCATGCTGTGCGATTTCTATGAGCTGACCATGGGCAACGGCTACCTGGCCGCCGGCATGGACGAGCGCATCACCTACTTCGACCTGTTCTTCCGCTCGGTGCCCGACGAGGGCGGCTTCGCCATCGCCGCGGGCCTGGAGCAGATCATCGACTACATCCAAAACCTGCACTTCGGCCCGGACGACATCGCCTATCTCCGGGGCCGGGGCATCTTCTCCGAGGATTTCCTCAAGTACCTGGAGAACTTCAAATTCACCGGCGACATCTGGGCCGTGCCGGAGGGCACCCCCGTGTTCCCCCGGGAGCCCATCCTGACGGTCCGGGCCCCGGCCATCCAGGCCCAGCTTCTGGAGACCTACATGCTGTGCATGATCAACCACGAGAGCCTCATCGCCACCAAGGCCAACCGCATCGTCCGGGCCGCCAAGGGCCGGACCGTGCTGGAGTTCGGCTCCCGCCGGGCCCAGGGCGGCGACGCGGCGGTGGTGGGCGCCCGGGCGGCCTACATAGGCGGCTGCGCCGGCACGGCCTGCGCCCTCTCCGACCAGCTCTACGGCGTGCCCGCCGGGGGCACCATGGCCCACGCGTGGGTGCAGATGTTCGACACGGAGCTGGACGCCTTCCGGGCCTACTGCCGGACCTATCCCAACGCCTCCACGCTCCTGGTGGACACCTACAACACCCTGCAGAGCGGCGTGCCCAACGCCATCCGCGCCTTCGACGAGATCCTGAAGCCTCTGGGCATCAAAAAATGCGGCATCCGCCTGGACTCCGGCGACCTGGCCTATCTCTCCCGCCACGCGCGGAAGATGCTGGACGACGCCGGGTGGACCGAGTGCACCATCACCTGCTCCAACGCCCTGGACGAGTACCTCATCCAGGACCTCTTGAACCAGGGCGCCTGCATCGACTGCTTCGGCGTGGGCGAGCGGCTCATCACCGCCGAGAGCGAGCCCGTGTTCGGCGGGGTCTACAAGCTCACCGCCGTGGAGGATGCCGACGGCGCCATCACCCCCAAGATCAAGATCAGCGAGAACGTGGGCAAGATCACCAACCCCCACTTCAAGAAGCTCTACCGCTTCTATGGCCGGGACACGGGCAAGGCCGTGGCCGACTACCTGTGCGTCCACGACGAGACGGTGGACGACAGTGGTACCCTGGAGATCTTCGACCCGGACGCCACCTGGAAGCGGAAGGTGGTCTATGACTTTGAGGCAAAGGAGATGCTGGTGCCCATCTTTAAGAACGGGGAACTTGTGTACAAAAAACCGACCCTGGATGAGATCAAGGCCTATTGTGCGTCCCAGGTGGACACCCTCTGGGACGAGGTGAAGCGCTTCGAGAACCCCCACCGGTACTACGTGGACCTCTCCCAGAAGCTCTGGGACATCAAGGACGGCCTGCTCCACGCCCGGAAGTGACCGCTCTCAGGAAATTTTTGGCTATTAAATCGCGTCATCCGTGCCGAAAATTTTCGCCGGTTTTTCTAATATTTTCCTCGGAAAATCTATTGCATCTTTTCCTGCATTCCTATATACTGTTACGTATCTTTACGGGGGCGGGGCCTCATGTCCCGCTCCCGCAGTTACTTTCCGTCCCCCAGAAAGGAGACACGACTATGAAAACGACGAAACGCCTGCTCTCCCTGCTGCTGGCTGTGGTCATGGCCCTGGCCCTGACCGTTCCCGTGCTGGCGGCGGAGGAAGTGCCCACGGTCCGCACAGTCGCTCTGACGGACTATTACGGCCGGAACTTCGGCACCGCCACGGTCACCGGCGGCGTGCTGGGCGCCCTGCCCGCGGCCAGCCGCACCGGCTGGACCTTCGCGGGCTGGTACGACGGCCCCGTCACCGAGTATGTGGACCAATCCGATCCCACCAGTGAGGCCGCCTACTGGAAGTGGAACATCTCCTCCAGCGGCAGCCCCGTCAGCGAGGGCTCTGCCATCGGTGCGGACGTACAGACCCTGTACGCCATGTTCAGCCCCACCATCGTCAACTACGACATGTACCCCTGCGGCTGGAACAATACTTTCGGCGCCCTCCATGTGTCCCGGCAGTACGGCGTCCCCTTCACCGGGATCGTTTATGGCTGGACCAATGTGGACTGGCCCGGCTTCACCATTGACGGCTGGTATACCAGCCTGGACGGCGGCAGCAGGGTCAATGACGGCGACCCCGTAAACGGCCTCACCGAGGTCTATCTCCACTGGCACAAGGACGGAGACCCCTCCTTCAACCAGAAGGACTACCGCTATAACCCGGGCTACCAGATAGACGCGAAGCTCACCGGCATCAATCTGAATACGTCCGGCAAGACCCTCCACGTGGGCGAGAGCTTCACGGCGACGGTCTCCACCAGCCCCACCAACGCCAACATCAGGGGCATCACCTGGTCCTCCGACAACAGCGGCGTCGTCTCCATCACCCCCTCCGACTACGGCAACATGGGCAACACCTACGGCGCCAGCGGCAAGCAGGCCTCTATCGTGGGCAAAGCCCCCGGCACCGCCACGGTCACCGTCACGGCGGACGGTCAGTCCGCCTCCATGACGGTCACCGTGCAGGAGCATTATTACAGCCAGCTCGTCTGGCGCAACCCCGCCACCTGCACGAAGGAGGGCTGGGAGCAGTGGAAGTGCTCCTACTGCGGCGCCACCACAAATAAGACCCTGCCCAAGACGGACCACTCCTTTACCAGCCAGACCACCGTGCCGGCCACCTGCGTGAACGAGGGCTATACCGCCAAGGTGTGCTCCGCGTGCGGCTACACGGAAAAGACCCCCATCCCCGCCCTGGGTCATGAGTACACCACCGAGCGCATCTCCACCTGCGAGGGCGTCATGATCGTGAACACCTGCCAGCGCTGCGGCGCCCAGACCACCACCATGGATACCTCCACCCCCGGCACCCACTCCTGGCAGAGCAGCTACACCGTGGACAAACAGCCCACCTGCGTGAACGAGGGCAGCCAGTCCATCCACTGCAACAAGTGCGGCGCCACCAAGGACAGCAAGCCCATCCCCGCCACCGGCGTACACAGCTACGGCCCCTGGCAGATCACCAAGCAGCCTCACTATGACGAGACAGGTCTGAGAGAGCGGACCTGCACCGTCTGCGGGGCGGTGGAGACCGAAGTGCTCCCCATGACGCCCAACGTGCCCGGCACCCAGCCGACGCCCACGCCGAGCCCCGTCCCCACCGCGACGCCCAGGCCCACCGCCACGCCCGAGCCGACTGCCACGCCCGAGCCGACTGCCACGCCCGAGCCGACTGCCACGCCCGAGCCTACCGCTACGCCCGAGCCCGACGCCACGCCTGAGCCCACCGCGACGCCTGAGCCGGTCACAACGCCTGAGCCTGACGCCACGCCCGAGCCTGCACCGACGTCTGCTCCTGTAACGACACCCACGCCCTCCGAGTCTCCCAGCCCCGACCCGGAGCCCAGCGCTGACCCGGAGCCCAGCACCACGCCTGAGCCCAGTCCGGAGCCGACCGCCACGCCCGAGCCCTCCCCCGTGGTCGTGCCTGTGGAGGCGCCCAAGAACGAAGACAGTTCCGGCTGGTCCTATGACTATGACACCGGCGACTACTACTACTTCGTAGAGGGCGAACCCAAGGCCAACTACTGGGCCATGGACGAGGCCGCCTCCCAGTGGGGCTTCTGGTACTACGTGGGCGCCGACGGCAAGATGGCCACGGGCCTGCAGTACATCGAAAACAGCAACGGCACCGGCTGGTACTTCCTCCAGCCCGACAACACCAACGGCTGCAAGGGCAAGATGCTCACCGGCTGGCAGTGGACCGGCCCGGAGGCCGGCACAGGCTGGTTCAACACCGCCCACGGCGGCGTCAACGGTCAGTGCACCTACACCTCCAACTGGGGCAATTACGATCCCGCCACCGGCCTGTGGGCCGACGGCCAGAGCCATAAGTAAACCCGCCGGGCGGTGAGAAAAGCCTCCCCTGTGCAAGGGGAGGGGGACCGCACGAAGTGCGGTGGAGGGGTTGTAAACGTCCATGACGCAACAATCCCTCAGTCAGCGCTTCGCGCTGACAGCCCCCTTTGCACAAGGGGGCCTAAAAGGTACCAATTTCAATATCCAACCGGGAGCAGAGCAAAAGCTCTGCTCCCTTTTTTATCCGCTCCCATTGATGAATGGGCCTTGAATGTGTTACACTAGGAAAAGTTTGATGAAAGGGGGCAGGCTCCGATAGGCAAGAACAGTAAGTATTGGACCGCCGGCACGCTGAAAAGCCGCGGCTGGACCAACAGCCTCATCCGGGAGCTGCTGCCCCGGCCCCGGTACCGGCATATCAACGGCGGTACCGTGAAGAGCTGGCAGGCGGACGTGGTCCTGAAGGCCGAGGAGGCGGACCGTTTCCGACGGGTCACCGCCAGCAACAAGGCCGCCGAGGCCGCCCGGGCCAAGGTAGGCGTCACCGCGGAGGACATCGGCCCCGCCCTGGAGGGGGCCGCCGCCTTCTTCACGGAGGCCTGGGAGAGCTGGCCCCGGCCCGAGGGGCCCGGGACCCTCCTGGCCCGGCGGTATCATGAGGCCATACTGCGCCAGGTGCCCAATATGGGCTGGGCAGTGGTTTTGAGCCCCGGCCAGGCCGCCGGGCGCATCAACAACTTCCTCTCCCTGGAATCGGGCCGCCCCGGCGCCAAGACCGGCGCGGTGCTGAAAAACTTCCTCACCGCCGCCCCCTGGTTGGGGGCCAACCGGGAGGCGGGCCTCGCGGTAAAATTGAAGGAACGCTACGGCCCCGCCCTGCTGGCGGCGGCAAACAGGGAGCTGGAGGCCTTCACTGCCGCCCAGCCGGAGGCGGACCTGACCGGGCTGCTCACCATGGCGGATTTCCCCCTGCAGGAGCTTTTGACCCAGGGGCTGGGCTATGTCTACTCCGTGTTCTACGTGCCCCGGGCCATACGCACCAGCCTGGACGTGCTGGTGGCGTTGAACCCCAAAGACGAATACCCCGAGGCCCGGGCCATGAGCCGGCACTTTATCCTGCACATCGGCGGCACCAACACCGGCAAGACCTACGCCGGCTTCCAGCGGCTCATCCGGGCCCGGACCGGGGTATACCTCGCGCCTTTGCGGCTGTTGGCCCTGGAGGCCCAGGAGCTGCTGCTGGACGAGAACGTGGCCTGCTCCCTCACCACCGGCGAGGAGGAGGACGTGCAGGAGGGGGATACCCACGTGGCCGCCACCGCTGAGAAGCTGGACCTGAGCCGGGAATACGAGGCCGCGGTCATCGACGAGTGCCAGATGATATCCGACCCGGAGCGGGGCTATGCCTGGACCCGGGCCATATTGGGCGTGCGGGCGCCGGAGGTGCATCTGTGCGCCGCGCCGGAGGCCAAGGACCTGCTGCTGCGCATCGTGAAAAGCTGCGGCGACAGCTTCGAGGTCATCGAGCATAAGCGCAAGACGCCGCTCATCTGCATGAACCGCACCGTGGACTATTCCGATATCCGCCCCGGGGACGCGCTCATCACCTTCTCCAAGGTGGGGGTGCTGTCCGTGGCGGAGGACCTGCGCAGCCGGGGCAAGGAGCCCGCCATCATCTACGGCGCCCTGCCCTACGCCACCCGGCGCAAGCAGGTGGAGGGCTTCCTCTCCGGCCGGATGCAGTACGTGGTCAGCACCGACGCCATCGGCATGGGCCTGAACCTGCCCATCCGGCGCATCATCTTCATGGACACGGAGAAGTTCGACGGCCATGACCGCCGGGAGCTGAAGCCGGAGGAGATACAGCAGATCGCCGGCCGGGCCGGCCGCTACGGCATGTACGACAAGGGCTTCGTGGGCGCCACGGAGGACATAGGCTTCATCCGCGCCGGCCTGGAGGCGGTGGTGCCGCCCTTAAAATACGCCTACGCGGGCTTTTCCGACCTGATCACCTCGGTGGACTTCGACCTGTTGGAGGTGCTGGAGGTCTGGAACCGGATGCCCACGGCGGACCCCTATCTGAAGCTGGACATCAGCCGCTATATCGCCATCATCTCCCGGATGCGGGAGGCGGGCTTCACCCTGGATAGGGAACAGGAGCTTCGGGCCGCCAACATCCCCTTCGACGAGACGGACCCGGCGCTGAATGAGCTCTTCTTCCGCTTCCTGCGCACATGGGCCGCCGGCGAGACCCCGGAGCGGCCCGCCCTGCCGGAAAAGACCACCCCCTTCACCCTGCCGGAGCTGGAGCTCCACTACCGGAAGCTGGACCTCTACTTTTCCTTCGCCAAGGCCTTCGGCTGCGACGTGGACAAGGACGCCCTCTACGACGAGCGCTCCCGCACCGCCGACGAGATCAACCAGATTTTGCTTTATAATCTCAAAAACAACATCCGCTTCTGCGCCAAATGCGGCCGGGCCCTGCCCCTGCACCACCGGGGGCGGCTGTGCAATGCCTGCTACGGCCGGAGCCGGGCCATCCCCCGGCGCCACCCGGGCCGGGCGTGAGAAAGACATAAGAGGTGACTATTCCTTGCAGACGAGAAAACAGCAGTTCCTTCAGGGCGTGAAGGCCGGCATACCCATCGGTCTGGGCTACTTCGCCGTGTCCTTCTCCCTGGGCATCCTGGCGAAGGCCATCGGCCTGACGCCCTTCCAGGCGGCGCTGATGAGCCTGCTCAACAACGCCTCCGCCGGGGAGTACATGGGCCTCACCATGATCGCCGCCCAGGCCACGCTGGGGGAGATGGCCCTGGCCACCCTCATCACCAACGCCCGGTACCTGCTCATGAGCTGCGCCATGAGCCAGCGGATGGACCCCAAAACGCCCTTTATCCACAGGCTCCTCATGTCCTTCGACATCACCGACGAGATATTCGGCGCCACCATCGCCCGGCCGGGGTACCTGAGCCCCTGGTACATGTACGGCGCCATGGTCCCCGCTATCCCCGGCTGGACCGTGGGCACCGCCCTGGGCACCCTGGCGGGCAGTATACTGCCCCTGCGGGTGGTCAGCGCCTTTTCCGTGGCCCTCTACGGCATGTTCATCGCCATCTTCATCCCCCCTGCCCGGAAGGAGAAGCCGGTGGCCGGTCTCGTGGTCCTGGCCTTCGCCCTGAGCTTCGCCTTCTCCCGCCTGCCCGTGGTGTCCGAGCTCTCCGACGGCACCCGCACCATCATCCTCACGGTGATCCTCGCCGCCGGCGCGGCGGTGCTGTTCCCCCGAAAGGATGAGGAAGAAGAGGAGGCGGCCCAATGAGCGCATACACCTACATATTCGTGATGGCGGGGGTGTCTTACCTCATCCGGGCCCTGCCCATGACATTGCTCCGCAAGCCCATCAAAAACCGGTTCATCCAGTCGTTTTTGTACTACGTGCCCTATGTGACATTGGCGGTGATGACCTTCCCGGCCATCCTGGACGCCACCCAGAGCCAGTGGTCCGGCGCCGCCGCGCTCATCGTGGGGCTGGTGGTGGCCTGGCTCGGCGCGGACCTTTTCAAGACCGCCGTCACCTGCTGCGCAGTGGTATTCCTGCTGGAACTGTTTATCTGCTGAAAAAAACCGCCGGGAAAGCACAAAATCCGTGCTTGATATTCCCGGCGGTATGCGTTATAATAGTCAAGCTGTTCAAAGCATGGTATGCGGCTGTAGCTCAGCTGGATAGAGCGTTGGCCTCCGGAGCCAAAGGTCGTGGGTTCGAATCCCGTCAGCCGTACCATAACTGATAACGCAGTTTGATACAAGGGTATCGACTGCGTTATCGTTATATTGTGCCGACACGCCAAGGCTTTCCGCCCTGGCGCGTTGCATTTTATGTGTTGTGATGCCTGTATGGCCCGGTTTTGAGAGGGGCTCTCGGGGTGAAAGCGATGGCTCTGGGCAGAGGCTACCGTTAAATTACCGCGATTCGTTAAATTACCGGGGATTCGTTAAACGACTGATTAAGGATAATACAAGAGCGTAGTAATTAGCTGCTGCGTTCTCGTTTTATCCTGCTGCATTTTAATGCGATCTTTATGCCGGCCGGGCAAATGCTAACGCACATTTCACAAGACTTGTGGCACAATGATACCACCAGGGAGGTGAGGGCCGTGCGCCGGATGGAGAGAAACCTGTCCACATCGCAGATCATCATCGTGGGCTTCGGGGCCCTGATCCTTCTGGGCGCTTTTCTGCTCATGCTCCCCATTTCCACTCTGGATGGGCGAGGCGCAAACTTTTCCGACGCGCTGTTCACTGCCACCTCCGCCGTGTGCGTCACGGGCTTGGTGGTACGGGACACCGCCACCTATTGGAGCGGCTTCGGCCAGGGGGTACTGCTGCTGCTCATCCAGATCGGCGGTATGGGGGTGGTGACGGCGGCGATGGCCATGATTGCCCTGACCGGCAGGCGCGTGAGCCTGAAGCAGCGCACAGCCATCCAGGAGTCGCTCTCCGCCCATTCTATCAGCGGCATCGTCCGGCTGGCGGGGACCATCATCTGCGCCACAGTCGTCATTGAACTGACTGGCGCGGCGATCATAGCTCCGGTGTTTTGCCGACGCTATGGGCTGAAAGAAGGGATATGGTACGGGCTTTTCCACGCCGTGTCCGCCTTTTGCAATGCGGGTTTCGACCTGATGGGCCGGGAGGAGGCTTTTTCCTCGCTGACTTCCTTTGCGGCCCAGCCGGTCATCAATCTCACCGTCATGGCGCTCATCATAGTAGGCGGCATCGGCTTTCTCACTTGGGAGGATGTGCGGACACACGGCGTGCATTTGCGCCGCTTTAGTATGCAGAGCAAGGTCATACTGTCCGTTACAGGGCTTCTTATCGCACTCCCTGCGGTGTACTTCTTCTTCGGCGAGTTTGCTGCTTACCCCATGAGCCAGCGGGTATGGTCAAGTCTGTTCCAGGCGGTGACGCCCCGGACGGCGGGCTTCAACACTGTGGATCAGGCAGCCTTGAGCGATACAGGCCAGGCCCTCACCGTCGCGCTGATGCTCATCGGCGGGTCACCCGGCTCCACCGCAGGCGGTATGAAAACCACGACTCTGGCGGCACTTGCCGCCACCGCATGGGCGGTGTTCCGCCGCCGGGAGCATACGAGCCTTTTCGGCCGGCGGCTGGAGGAGGGCGCGGTGCGCACTGCCGCCACGGTGCTGGTGATGTATCTGACCCTGTTTCTCTTGGGCGGGGCGGTCATCAGCCGGGCGGAGGCGCTGCCGCTGGGGACGTGCCTTTTCGAGACAGCCTCGGCTATCGGCACGGTGGGCCTGTCTCTGGGCATCACGCCCACGCTGGGACCGCTCAGTCGGGGCATCCTTATATTTCTCATGTTCTTTGGCCGAGCGGGCGGCCTGACGCTGATCTTCGCCGCCCTGGCCGGCAGGAAGCGGGAGGCGCTCCTCCCGATGGAAAAGCTGACGATAGGATAGGAGGTTTCGCTATGAGGTCGGTATTGTTGATAGGACTGGGCCGGTTCGGCTCTCACATCGCGGAAAAGCTCTGCGAGATGCACTGCCAGGTGCTGGCGGTGGACAACAGCGAGGAGCGGGTCAGCGCGGTGCTGCCCATGGTGACGGCGGCCCAGATC
>CANRKN010000045.1 GCA_947631215.1 uncultured Oscillospiraceae bacterium
TCGATCTTTTTCAGTTCCGCCTCGAACTTTTCAGTCAGCGCGGCGATCTCCTGATTCATTCTGACGCCTCCAATGTTTGTGGATTATCTTTCGGGGTCCCCATGAAAGCCCAATGAAATGGGTTTCATGGGGAGAAGGAGGAATGATTCCGACCGATAGAGTGACCTCGCTTGCGAGGGCGCGATATCCTCGGAATTATTCCGACGTGGTGCAGGTAGAGGGATTTGAACCCTCACGATCTCTCACAGGAACCTAAATCCTGCGTGTCTGCCAATTCCACCATACCTGCGTGTCTGACGAAACCATACCATTATAGCGAAAAACCATCTTTGATGCAAGAGCATATATAAATTTCGGTGAGCCGCGATTTTGTTGACGGGACGGCCGGTTTGTGGTATTTTTTATATAGGCCAACAGCGCCGGCAGGGACCGGCCCGCGCCTTGGGAAAGGAGCGATAACCATGGCAAACAGGATCATTACCATCAGCCGTGAATTCGGCAGCGGCGGCCGCACGGTGGGAAAGATGACGGCGGAAAAGCTGGGCATCCACTGCTACGACAACGAGCTTCTGGAGAAGATCGCCGAGGAGAGCGGCCTGGCGAAGGAATACATAGCCGAGCGGGGCGAGTACACCCCCCGGGGCGGGTGGCTGGCCACCGCCTTCGCGGACCGGTCCGTCAACGGCCTGAGCGTGCAGGACTACCTCTGGACGGTCCAAAGAAAGCTCATTCTGGAGCTTGCCGAGAAGGAGAGCTGCGTCATCGTGGGCCGGTGCGCCGACTATATCCTGGACGGCAAGGCGGACCTTCTGAAAGTGTTCGTCTACGCCAGCATGGAAAAGCGCGCCGAGCGCATCGTGAAGCTCTACGGCGAGACAAGCGAGACGCCGGAAAAGCGCCTCAGGGATAAGGACAAGCGCCGGGCGGCCTATTACCAGTTCTACACCGACATGGAGTGGGGCAAGGCCCAGCACTACCACATCGCCGTGGACAGCGGCACCTTGGGCATCGACCGCTGCGTGGACATCATCGCGTCGCTGTACTGATACCGTGCGTCGGGAAGCAGCGCCCCCTCGTCAGAGGGGGCTTTTGCTATATATTTGACTTGTGCCCACGTGCCGTGCTAAAGTAGCCGGGGAGGTGAAGAGGATGTACCGGATATTCATCGTGGAGGACGACGGGGCGCTGGCGGACGTGATGGCCCGGCAGATCGGCTCCTGGGGCCATGAGGTGCGCTGCGCCAGGGACTTTCAGAACGTGATGGCGGAGTTTTCCGCTTTTGACCCCCATCTGGTGCTGCTGGACATCGGCCTGCCCTTTTATAACGGCTACCACTGGTGCGAGCAGATACGGAAGGTCTCCCAGGTGCCGGTGGTGTTCATCTCCTCCGCCTCGGACAATATGAACATCGTCATGGCCATGACCATGGGCGGGGACGACTTCCTGCCCAAGCCCGTGGACCTGAATGTGATGACGGCGAAATTGAACGCGGTGCTGCGCCGGGCCTACGACATGGGCGGCAAGGCGCCGGTGCTGGAGCACAGGGGCGCGGTGCTGAACCTGAACGATGCGAGCCTCTCCTATGAGGGCAGGCGAGTTGAGCTTACGAAAAACGAATTCCGCATCCTGCAGACCCTCATGGAGAACAAGGGCAAGATCGTCAGCCGGGACACCCTCATGACCCGGCTGTGGCAGATGGACGCCTACGTGGAGGAAAATACCCTCACCGTGAACGTGACGAGGCTCCGGAAAAAGCTGGAGGACGCGGGGCTATCCGACTTCATCACCACCCGGGTGGGCGCGGGGTATATGGTGGGGCCATGAGCTTTTGGACGTATTTGAAAAGCCACCGATATGCCGCGCTGGTGCTGGCGCTGTTCACGGCAGTGTTCGCCCTGGTGCTGTGGCTGTATAACGTGCCCGCGGAGGCGGCGCTGTACGCCGGGGGTCTCTGCGCCCTTCTGGGGCTGGGGCTTTTATGGGCGGGGTGGATGCACGCCCGGCGGGCCTGGGAAGCGCGCATGGAGGCGCTGGAGAACCTGCCCGTGTGGGCAGGGTCCCTGCCGGAGGCGGGGAGCCCTGAGGCGGAGGATTTCCGGGCCATGGCGGAGAAGATGCGCGCCGTGTGCGCCCAGCTTTCCCAGGAGAACGACCGGGCCCGGCGGGAGAGCCTGGACTGGTACACCGCCTGGGTGCATCAAATAAAGACCCCCATCGCCGTCATGCAGATGACGCTGCAATCGGAGGATACCCCGGAGCACCGGGCGCTGGAGGCGGAGCTTTTCCGGGTGCGGCAGTACGCGGAGATGGCCCTGACCTATCTGCGGCTGGGGGAGGGAGCATCTGACCTGGTGATAAAGAAAGTGGCACTGGACGGGGTCATTCGTCAGGCGGTGCGAAAATACGCGGCGCTCTTCGTGCAGAAAAAGCTGGCATTGCGCTATGAGCCGACGGAGGCCGAGGCCCTCACAGACGAGAAGTGGCTGTCGTTCATATTGGAGCAGCTTTTGGACAACGCGGTGAAGTATACCCCCGCCGGGTCCGTCACCATCACGGTGACGCCGGAAAAGGTCCTGCGGGTGGCGGACACGGGCATCGGCGTGGCGGCGGAGGACCTGCCCCGCATCTTTGAAAAGGGCTTCACCGGCTACAACGGCCGGGCCGACAAGACCGCCACGGGCCTGGGGCTATACCTATGCAAACAGGCGGCGGACAAGCTCCACCACCGCCTCTGGGCGGAGTCGGAGCCCGGCAAGGGCAGCGTCTTCTGCCTGGATCTGCACACGGATGAATTAGAGGTGGAATAATGCCTCTTTTGAAGAGAGCTGCCAGCCCGACGGGCGGCGAGAACCGGCAGTGCCCCGCACGCGGTTGGTGAGCGAAGCGAACTTTAGCGGGAGGGGCCCTGTCGGGCGAGGCCGCCCTGCACCAGCGTGTTTTGGATTCACCTTACAAAATTGTCATATCCGGGCGTCAAAATGTCACGGGAATCGATTTTGACAGCCCGGATGTTTTGCTATGATAGGGGACACAAAGGAGGTCATAGATATGACGATACTGCAAGTGGAGGGCCTGTCGAAGACGTACACGGGCCGCTTCGGGGCCAACCAGGTGAAGGCCCTTTCCAATGTGTCCTTTTCCGTGGAACAGGGGGAATATGTGGCCATCATGGGCGAGTCTGGCTCCGGCAAGACCACCCTTCTCAATATGCTGGCGGCCTTCGATAAGCCCACCGGCGGCAAGGTGCTCTTAGAGGGGCGGGATATCTCGGAGATACACGAGGACGAGTTGGCCGCCTTTCGGCGGGACTGCCTGGGGTTCGTGTTCCAGGACTTCAACCTCCTGGACAACTTCAACCTCCGGGACAACATCTTCCTGCCCTTGGTGCTGGCGGGGATGAACTATGTGGACATGTCCAAGCGCCTGCAGCCCGTGGCCCAGAAGATGGGCATCACGGATATCCTGAACAAGTATCCCTACGAGGTCTCCGGCGGCCAGAAGCAGCGGGCGGCGGTGGCCCGGGCGGTCATCACCGGCCCCCGGCTGCTGCTGGCGGACGAGCCCACGGGCGCGCTGGACTCCAAGTCCTCCGAGGGGCTCATGGAGCTGTTCGCCAGCCTCAACGCCGACGGCCAGACCATATTGATGGTCACCCACTCCGTCCGGGCGGCCAGCCATGCCGGGCGGGTCATCTTCATCAAGGACGGGGAGCTGTTCCACCAGCTCTACCGGGGCGACATGGCAAAGGAGCAGTTTTACCAGAAGATCGCGGACACCCTGACGCTCCTGGCTACGGGAGGTCAGTCATGAATAAGGGCTTTTATGCCCGCCTGGCCCGGCAGAACCTTCGGAAAAACGCCCGGGCCTACGGGCCGTTCATCCTGGCCGCGGTGCTCACCGTCGCCATGTTCTACATCATCCTGGCCCTGTCCGTGGACCCCAATATGGAGTCCATGACCGGGGCCACCACCATCCAGATCGTGCTCCGCTACGGGGTCATCGTGGTGGGCCTGTTCGCGGTCATCTTCCTTTTCTACACCAACAGCTTTCTTCTAAAGCGCCGGCAGAGGGAGTTCGGGCTCTTCAACGTCCTGGGCATGGAAAAGCGCCATCTGGTGAAGGTCATCGGCTGGGAGACGCTGTACATCTTTCTCCTGAGCCTGGCGCTGGGCCTCATCGTGGGTCTGGCGCTCAACAAGGCGCTCTTCCTCGTGGTGGCGAAGATATTGGGGGTGGCCGCGCCCATGGGATTTTTGCTGTCGCCGCGGCTGCTGGGCATGGTACTTGCCGTGACGGCGGGGCTCTTCGGGGCCATATTCCTCTTTATCTTCCTCTTCGGCGTCCGGCGGGTGTACGTGGCCCGGCCGGTGGAGCTATTGCAGGCCGAACACGCCGGGGAGCGGGAGCCTAAAGCCAAGTGGCTGATGGCCGCGCTGGGCCTGGCCTGCCTGGGGGTGGGGTACTATATCTCCATCGCCACCACCAACGTGCTGCAGGCCATGCTGCTGTTTTTCGTGGCGGTGGTGCTGGTCATCATCGGGACATACCTGCTGTTCACAGCGGGCAGCATCGCCATGCTGAAAATTCTCAAGAACAACAAGCGCTACTATTATAAGACCCGCCACTTCACCGCCGTCTCCGGCATGATGTATCGCATGAAGCAAAACGCCGTGGGCCTCGCCAACATCTGCATCCTCAGTACTATGGTGCTGGTGATGATCTCGGGCACGAGCTGCCTCATGCTGGGCATGGAGAAGAGCCTTTCCGAGCGCTACCCATGCGACGTGAACATCCCGCTGACCAACGCCGAGACCATTGACATGGTGAAAAGGGCCGTGGCGGACGCGGGCATTGAGCCGGAGGACGAGGTGTGGTACGAGTATGTTTCTTTCGCGGCCCGGCGGACGGAGGCTGGGCTGAACCCTACCCGGGACTACTCCTTTGACACTAACGATCAGGACCTGCTGGCGGATGTGATGGCAGTGGACTTGGAAGATTATAACAGGATCACCGGCCAGGACTATACGCTGGGCCCGGACGAGATATTGCTCCGGGTGGACCGGGCGGCGTATACTGCCGATACCCTGACGCTCCATGGCAAGACCTACACCGTGAAGGAGCAGGTGGCGGAGATGATGAAAAACGGCGACGCCACCGCGAACCTCACCAGCACCTGGTACATCGTGGCGGCGAGCAGGGAGGAGCTTGTGCGGATCGCCGCGGCCGAGCAGGCCACGGGGGGCGGCATGGCCGACGGCCAGCCGCACCAGTATTACGGCTTCGAGGTGCCCGGCCATGACGAGAATGTCGCCCTCGCCGCCCGGAAGGCCATCCGCGCGGCGTGGGCCAAGGCGTCGGACGACGGGTCCGTGGACCTGGCCGGGACCTATGAGATACGGGCCTGGGAGCGGCAGGATTTCGTCAGCATCTATGGCAGTCTCTTCTTCCTGGGGATGTTCCTGGGGCTTCTCTTCACCATGGCGGCCATCCTCATCATCTACTACAAGCAGATGAGCGAGGGCCGGGACGACCGGGAGCGGTTTCAGATCATGCAGAAGGTGGGCATGAGCCGCCTGGAGGTAAAGCGCACCATCCAGAGCCAGGTGCTCATCGTGTTCTTCTTGCCCCTGGTGGTGGCCGGGCTGCACACCGGCTTCGCCTTCCCCATCATCAACCGGGTGCTGGCCATTTTCAGCCTGGCGGGCACGGACTTTTATATCTGGTGCGTACTGGGCAGCTTTGGGGCCTTCGCGGCGCTGTACGCCGTGGTGTACGCCCTCACCGCCCGGACCTATTATAAGCTCGTGAGCATGTGAGAGGCGGCAGGCGGGCCTCTCGCGGAGAGCATGGTTCCCCCGTTTTTTCCAAACGGGGGAACTTTTTTATAAAAACGCCGTCTTATGGGTCAGAATAGAGGTAAGGAGGCGTACAGTATGAGACGTATCTTGGCATTGGTGCTGGCCCTGGCCCTGCTGGCCGGCTGTGGGGGAAATAAGGGGAAGGAGGCGCCACCGGTGCCGGAGCAGACCCCGGAGCGGGACCTGGCGGCAAGGGTGACCGCCCGGCCCGTGATGGGGGCGGAGGTGACGGAGGAGGCCGCTCTTGCGGCGGTCAAATTCGGCCTGGACCTCTTTCGGGAGAGCCTGGACGGGGAGAACACGCTGGTATCGCCGCTGTCTGTATTGGAGGCCCTGGCCATGACGGCGAACGGCGCGGCAGGGGACACCCTGGCGCAGATGGAGAGCGTGTTCGGCCTTGACCGGAACGACCTCAACGGCTTTCTGCTGGCCTACCGGCAGGGCCTGGGGAAGGGGACGAATGTTGCCAACGGCATATGGCTCAACGATGAGCTGGGTCTCAATGTGAAGGAGGGCTTTTTGCAGGCCAACGCGGACTATTATGGCGCCGGCGTCACCCAGGGGGCCTTCGATGAGGCGGCCCGGGACGAGATCAACGCCTTCGTCCGGGACCACACCGCCGGGCGCATAGAGCGCATATTGGAGGAGCTGGACCCGTCCGCGGCCATGGTGCTGGTGAACGCCCTGTCCTTCGACGGGACATGGGAGACCATCTACCGGGAGGACCAGATACAGGCAGGCACCTTCACCAGCGCTGCCGGGGAGGAGCAGGACGCCGCCTTCATGTGGTCGGACGGGGAGAATTATATCGCCGACAGCCACGCGGAAGGGTTCGTGAAGTACTACGAGGGCCGGGACTACGCCTTCGCGGCGCTGCTGCCCGAGGAGGGCATGACCCTGGCGGACTACGCCGCCACTCTCACGGCGGAGGGCCTGCGTGCCATGCTGGAGAATGAGGCGGCGGAGTCGGCGGGAGCCGCCCTGCCCAAGTTCACGGCGAGCTGGGGGGCGGAGCTGTCCCCAAGCCTCGCGGCCATGGGCATGCCGGACCTCTTTGACCCGGAGAAGGCGGACCTGTCCGCCATAGCGGCGGACGACGCCCTGCATGTAAGCCAGGTGCAGCACAAGACCTTCATCAACGTGGACGAGAAGGGCACCCAGGCCGGGGCGGCCACAGCCGTGGGGGTAAAGGCGGCCAGCCTCATGGGCCCGGAGAAGCAGGTGGTGCTGGACAGGCCGTTTCTCTATATGCTCATCGACTGCGAGCATAACGTGCCGCTGTTCATCGGCGCGGTGACGGAGATAGGGTGAGGGGGGGCTGGCAAAGGGCGGCCTCGCCCGACAGGGCCCCTCCCGCTAAAGTTCACTTCGTTCACCGAGCGCGTGCGGGGCACTGCCGGTTCTCGCCGCCCGTCAGATAGCAAAGGCGCCGCCGGGATTCCGGCGGCGCCTTACTATGCTTTTTTATCCCTTGTGGAACAGGCCGGTCACGAAGTCTATGGCCTTCTGGAACAGGCCCGTGATCTTCTGGCCGAAGCTGGCGGCCTTCTCCGCGTACTGGGCCACGGTGGACAGGGCTCCCTTGAACTGCTGGACCTTCTCCTGCAGCTCGTTGGTGGAGAGGCCCTCTAAGGTCCTGCAGAGACTCACCAGCCTATCCATGGTCTCGTCGGAGAGGTCATAGCCGTACCGGCCGGCGATGGCGCTTACCTGGCCTTTCAGGTCCTCGTCGGACATGGACTTGGTCTCGTCCAGTAGGAGCTTCAGCTCGTTGACGATGGCTACCGCGTCCAGGTCGTCGATCTGGTCGGCAAGCTGTGCGGTGGTGACAAGCTCATCGGCGGCGGCGTCCTTGGCCTCCTGCTGGAGCTGGGTGCCGGTGATGCTCTCGTAGGCCTTGTATATGCCCGTGAGGGCGGCGGTGCCGGACACGCCGAAGGGCGCGCCCACCTTCACTTGGGCGTCGTATATGCCCGCGGTCATCAGGGCGGCCTTGTACATGTCCTCGGTGCACCAGTCGATGTTGCTGGTGGTGACATTGAGCCCCGCGTTGGCGCCCAGGATGCGGATATAGACACAGGAGATGGCGTTGTGGCCGATGACGGACTCGTCCACCAGGCCCTCCAGATAATCCCGCTCCTCGGCGTTGGTGACGGTGAGCTCCGGGACGCTGCCCCGGACGAGGCCGAACTGGTCATAGACCGCCTGTATCTGCTCCGCCGTCAGGTCCGCGCCCACCGCCACCCGCTCCTGACCCTCGCTCACCGCGAAAGCGGGGGCGGCCAGGGCCAGGAACAGGCTCAGGATAAGTACAGTGCTGAGAAAACGCTTCATAGGGGAGATATCAGCCTTTCAGCGCGTCCGCCGCGGCGGAGAAGGCCTCCACCTTCGCCGCGCACTCGGCCTTGTCGGCGCCCCGGGCCAGGATGTAGATCTTGATCTTGGGCTCGGTGCCG
The DNA here is from genome assembly GCA_947631215.1 of uncultured Oscillospiraceae bacterium. The sequence continues at coordinate 8,315 of CANRKN010000045.1, forward strand.
GAGGGGCGGACGATGAAGTTGGTGCCGTCCTCCAGCTCGAAGTAGAGCACGTTGGACCCGGAGATGGGGGTGTGGTCCACGGCGCCCAGGCCGGGCACGGACACGGTGCCGTCCCGGTAGTCCCGCATGCGGGCCACCCGCTGGCCGCCCAGCTCCACGGGGGTGTGCTCCCGCAGATTCGTCATCAGCGCTGCCATGCGCTCAGGCCCGTCCACGCCCTCCATGTAGATGTTCACGGTCTTTTCGGAGAACCAGCCGTATTTCTCATAAAGGGCCTCCAGGGCGTCCAGCAGGCTCATGCCCTTCTTGTAGTAGTGGGCGGCCATCTCGGCGATCATCATGGAGGCGGTGACGGCGTCCTTGTCCCGGACGTAGTCGCCCATCATGTAGCCGTAGCTCTCCTCAAAGGCCAGCAGGTACTTCTCCCCGGTGCCCGCGGCGGCGTAGCCCGCCAGCCGCTCGGCCATGAACTTGAAGCCGGTGAAGGTCTGGCCGTACTCCACGCCGTTGGCCTCGCAGATGGTCTTTACCATGGAGGTGGACACGATGGTGGAGAGGATGACGGGCTTTTCCGGCATGGTGCCGCTGGCTTGGCGTGCAGTGATGACGTAGTCCGCCAGCAGGCAGCCCATCTGGTTGCCGGTGATGGTGTGGTACTCCCCGTCCTTGCCCAGGGCCATGACGCCCACCCGGTCAGAGTCCGGGTCGGTGCCGATGATGAGGTCGCTGCCCACCTTCCGGGCCAGGTCCACGGCCAGATAGAACCCCTCGGGATTCTCGGGGTTGGGGCTCTCCACGGTGGGGAAGGCCCCGTCGATGACCATCTGCTCCGGCACGGGGTGGATGTGCTTGAGGCCCAGCCGTTTCAGCGCCTCGGGCACCAGGATATGGCCCGCGCCGTGGAAGGGGGTGTACACCACCTGGAACTCATCCGCCACGTCCTTCACGGCGGCGGGGTCGATGGCCTGGGCCATGACGTTTTCCAAAAACAGCTCGTCGGTCTCCTGGCCGATGATCTCGATGAGGCCCTTGGCTTTGGCCTCCTCGAAGTCCATGACGGCGGGGCCGGTGAAGATGTCGATGGCCGCCATGTTCTGGGCCACCACCTCGGCGTGGTGGGGGGGAAGCTGGGCGCCGTCGGACCAGTAGACCTTGTAGCCGTTGTAGGCCTTGGGGTTGTGGCTGGCGGTGATGTTGATGCCGGCGGTGGCGCCGTAGTGTATCACGCCGAAGCTCAGCTCCGGGGTGGGGCGCAGGGACTCGAAAAGCCGCACGTGGATGCCGTTGGCCGCGCACACGCATGCCGCCTCCCGGGCAAATTCCGGGGAGTTTATCCGGCAGTCGTGGGCTATCACCACGCCCTTGTGCCGGGCCTCGTCTCCCTCAGCTACCACGAGAGAGGCAAAAGCCTGGGTGGCCCAGCGGATGACATGGATGTTCATCCGGGCCAGGCCCGCCCCCATTACGCCCCGCAGGCCGGCTGTGCCGAATTCCAGGGGGCCGCGGAAGCGGCTTTTGATCTCGTCCTCGTCGTTTCGGATGGCGTCCAGCTCGTGCCACTCCTCGTCGGAGAGGGCCGGGCTGTCCAGCCAGCGCTCAAATTCCTTCCTGTAGTCCGTCATCGTCAGGTTCTCCTTTCAAAAGCTCCTGGGCTTCGGCCAGGCGGCCCGCCGGGACGTATATGTCTACGCCGTTGCCGCTGACGCCGAGCATGACCTTCCCGAAGGCTCCGTCTCCGGGATATTGCGCAACGCTGGGGACGCCGTAGGCCTCCAGCATGGATCTCACCGTGTCCGCCTCCATATCCAGAGGCGCGCAGTGGACCAGAAAGGCGGGCTGCTCCGGCTGGCCGGAGGGGTCCTTTGGCCACTGGTCATATTCTTTTCCAAATCGGTGCAGTCCCCAGTTCATGGGACACCTCCCAAGAGCGTTATTTGTGGTATTTAGCCCCCGCGGTGATGGTGAAGGCTCGGTAGAGCTGCTCTAAGAGCATCACCCGCGCCAGGTGGTGGGGGAAGGTCATGTCCGACATGGAGAGCTTATAGTCCGCCGCGGCTTTTACGGATTCCGGCAGGCCGTCGGACCCGCCGATGAGAAAGCACAGGCGGCTTTCGCCCCCCGAGGCCAGTTTTTCCAGTTTCCGGGCCAGGGCGGGACTGGAGAGCTTCTCCCCCTCGATGCAAAGGGCGATGACATAGGCCCCCTTGGGGATGCGGGCGGCCACGTCCCCGTCCTCGGGAAGCTCCGTGACCTCCGCCTTGCAGTAAGCGCCCAGGCGCTTTAAATACTCGGCGCAGGCGGCGATATAGTATGGCTCTTTTAACCGGCCCTGGCAGATGACGCTCACGCGAAGCACGGCGCCACCTCCACCTCCAGCCGGCCATATTCCGGCGCCACGTAAAGGTCCGTATCCCTGCCCTCCAGGGCCCGGCGCACCGTGCGCTCCGCCACGGAGGGGAGGTTGTTGTTTTTGGATAGATGCCCCAGCACCAGCTTTTTCGTCCCCCGCCCGGCCAGCACCGCGGCCAGCCACATGCACTCGCAGTTGGAGAGGTGCCCCTGGTCCGACAGGATGCGGGCCTTCAAATACGCGGGGTAGGGGCCGTGAATGAGCATGTCCGGGTCGTGGTTGGCCTCGATGAGGGCGGCATCCGCCCCGTCGAAATACCGGAGCATGGTATCGGTGACACAGCCGGTGTCCGTGGCGCAGACCAGCGCCGCGCCGTCAGCCTCCACGCGGTAGCCCACGCTGCCGCTTTTGGCGTCGTGGGGCGTGGGGAAGGCGGTGACGGTCATGCAGCCCAGGGACAGGGGCGTCTCCGGGAGAATGTCCTTAATAAGCGGCGCGGCCCCCGGATACAGCCTGCGCAGCGCGCCGGCCACCGTCCCGGGGGCGTAGACCGGCAGGGGGAACTGCCGGGTGAAAACGAGGAGCCCTGAGACATGGTCGGAGTGCTCGTGGGTGATGAATATGCCGTCCAATAAGGCGGGGTCTATGCCCTCGCCCTCCAGGGCGGTGCGGATGCGCCTGGCGGACAGCCCCGCGTCCAGAAGGACGCTCCGGCCCCCGCCCTGCACCAGCGCACAGTTGCCTGTGGAGCCGCTGGCGAATATGACGAGGCGCATGTCAGCCGGCGTTCCAGTTGGCGGGGCGGCGGTGCTCCTCAACCTGGACGCAGCGGATGTCCGCACCCAATGCCTGGAACTTGCCCACCAGGTCCTGGTAGCCCCGCTCGATGTAGATGATGTCCTCCACCTCGGTGACGCCCTCGGCGGCGAGCCCGGCGATGACCACCGCCGCGCCGGCCCGCAGGTCGCAGGCCTTCACCACGGAGCCGGTGAGCTTATCCACGCCCTGGATGAAGGCGGACTGGTCCTCCACCTCTATCTGGGCGCCCATCTTTTTCAGCTCTCCCACATACTTGAACCGGCCGCCGGCCCAGACGCCCTCCGTGACGATGCTGTTTCCGGGAGCGCAGCACAGCACCGCCGCCATCTGGGGCTGCATGTCCGTGGGGAAGCCGGGGTAGGGCATGGTCTTGAGGTTGGCCCGGTGCAGGGGGCCGTCCCGGCGGACCAGGACGTAGTCGTCGCCCTCCTCCACCTCCACGGCCATCTCCCGCAGCTTGGAGGAGATGCACTCCAAATGCTTGGGGATGACGTTGGACACCCGGACCGCGCCGCCGGCGGCGGCCACCGCCGCCATGTAGGTGCCGGCCTCGATCTGGTCGGGGATGAGGGTATAGGAGCCGCCGTGGAGATGGCTGACGCCCCGGATCTTGATAACGTCGGTGCCCGCGCCCCGCACGTCCGCGCCCATGGAGTTGAGGAAGTTGGCCAGGTCCACGATGTGGGGCTCACGGGCCACGTTCTCGATGACCGTGCGGCCCTCCGCCGTGGCGGCGGCGATCATGATGTTGATGGTGGCGCCCACGGAGACTTTGTCAAGGTATATGGTGGTGCCCTTGAGCCGGCCGGCGGGGCAGCTGGCGGTGATGAAGCCGCCGGACACGTCCATGTCCGCCCCCAGGGCGGTGAGACCCTTGATATGCTGGTCGATGGGGCGGACGCCGAAGTTGCAGCCGCCGGGCATGGTGGTGCGGGCCTTGCCGAAGCGGCCCAGCATGGCGCCGATGAGGTAGTAGCTGGCCCGGATCTTGCGGGTCAGGGCCCACATCCGCTCCGGGAGGATGTCCATCTGCACGTGGGTGCAGTCCAGCTCCACGGTGGTGCGGTTTATCATGTTCACCCGGGCGCCTAAGTAGGTGAGGATGTGCAGAAGGGTGTCGGTATCGCTGATCTCAGGCAGGTTTTCCAGCCTGCACACGCCGTGGACCATGAGGGCCGCCGGGATGATGGCCACCGCCGCGTTTTTCGCGCCGGATATCTCCACTTCGCCGTGCAGGGGCCGTCCGCCCTGAATAACGTACTTTTCCATAGATGCTCCCCAAAAATATGTCAGGATAGGGGCGGAGGGCCGCCCTTATGATACAGTCGGAATAATACAGTTTGCTATTTTATCACAAACAGGAAGGAAAATCAATTCCTCCCAAGAAGGGCGAGGGCTTTGAGCGCTCCCACCACCGTTTTGGCGTCGTGGACGGCGCCGGCCATGGCCATGTCCGCCAGCTCCCGCAGAGGCATTTTCTCCACGTCCAAAAACTCGTTGGGGTCGGGATGGGCCTGACCCTGGTGCAGGCCGGTGGCGAGGTAGAGGTACAGCTTTTCCGTGGAGATGCCCGGGGAGACATAGATGCAGCCCAAGTCGGACCAATTATCCGCCTCCAGGCCCGTCTCCTCGCTCAGCTCCCGCACCGCCGCCGGCAGGGGGTCCTCCCCCTTCTCCAGCTTCCCGGCGGGCAGCTCCAGAAGCTCCCGGCCGAAGGGATAGCGCCACTGGCGCACCACGAACACGTTCCCGTCCTCGTCCACAGCCGTCACGCATACCCCGCCGGGGTGGTGGACCACCTCCCGGATGGATACCGCCCCGTTGGGCAGGCTCACCATGTCCTCCGTCAGGTCCACGACCACACCCTGGTAGGTGCCCACGCGCCGCAGCTGCTTTTCCTCGTGGTCCATGCCGCATTCCCCCTTTATTGCCAGAAAAAGGTTACATAATACCAAGGTTTCCCTCAGTATAACACGTTATTTCGGAAATTTCCACATTTTTATTCTATGCGCGGGGCATTTCTTTGGATTATAATCGGTTTAAGAAGCCCTGTACATGGGAGGGGATAGGTATGAAAACAGTGCAGGCCACGGATACGGCCGTGTCCATATGGGTATCCCGGGAGGCGCCGCCCAGCCGGGAGCAGATGCTCCGTCTGGTGCGCCAGGCCCTGGCGGAGGAGGGCTTGGCCCCCTGGGGCTCCACGGAGGCGGAGTGCTTCGCCGCCGGGGAGGAGACCCTCATCATCGCCCGGCCCGCGAGGCCCAAGCGGTGCGCCTTTTATTTTTCCGACCTGGAGGCCCTGCTGGGCGGGGCCCTGCGGTGCCCGCCGACGGAGAGCGCCTTATACGCCGCCGGGGACGGGTACATACTGGCGGTGGAGCCCGAAGGAGTGACGGCGGCCCTGTATGAGTTTGGCCAGCCCCGGGAGACGGGCCCATTATGGGAGGTCCACGCCCGGGAGCAGGGCATGTGCCTCATCCGGGAGGACGCCGTGGCCGCCCTGGGCCGCTATTTTTCGCGCTGAGCGCCTGCTATACTGTGGAATGTCCCAATTGTGAACTTTTTTCTTTGTGGGCGGTAAGAATTGCTAAACGAGGAAAAATGTAGTATAATCCATGTAAAGAGACATACTCAGCGGGATATGAGGAGGTGAGCGGATGGCGCCGGGCGGCAAGGGGACGAAGCTGATCACGGAGAACCGCAAAGCGCGGCACGACTATTTCGTCCTGGACCGCTATGAGGCGGGCATCGAGCTCACGGGCACGGAGGTGAAATCCGTCCGCGCCGGCACGGTGAACCTGAAGGACTGCTACGCCCGGGTGAAGAACGGCGAGCTCTGGGTCCGGGGCATGCACATAAGCCCCTATAAGCAGGGCAGCTAGTTCAACGCCGACCCGGACCGGGACCGGCGGCTTTTGATGCACAGGCGGGAGATCGTCCGCCTGGGCGCAAAGGTGCAGCAGGAGGGCCTGGCGCTGGTGCCGCTGAGCCTCTACTTCAAGGACAGTCTCGTGAAGGTGGAGCTGGGCCTATGCAAGGGCAAAAAGCTCTACGACAAGCGCGCCGACGCGGCGGAGAAGTCCGCCCGGCGGGAAATGGATCGGAAATTCAAGGAGGCAAACGCATGAAGAACCCTATCGTCACCATCCGCATGCACGACGGCGGCGTCATAAAGGCCGAGCTCTACCCGGAGATCGCGCCCAATACGGTCAATAACTTCCTCTCCCTTGTGAACAAGGGCTTCTATAACGGGCTCATCTTCCACCGGGTCATCCCCGGCTTCATGATCCAGGGCGGCGACCCGGACGGCAACGGCACCGGCGGCCCCGGCTACTCCATCCCCGGCGAGTTCACCGCCAACGGCTACATCAACGACCTGCGCCACACCCGGGGCGTGCTGAGCATGGCCCGGGCCATGGACCCGGACTCCGCCGGCAGCCAGTTTTTCATCATGCACGAGGACGCCCCCCATCTGGACGGCCAGTACGCCGCCTTCGGCCAGGTGCTGGAGGGCATGGACGTGGTGGATAAGATCGCCGCCTCCAAGACCGGCTGGGGCGACAAGCCCCTGACCCCCCAGGTCATGCACAAGGTCACCGCCGAGACCTTCGGCCAGGC
>CANRKN010000046.1 GCA_947631215.1 uncultured Oscillospiraceae bacterium
GACCGCCCTCCCGCGATACTGTCAGGACGCACAAAAATGTCCCGGCTCCGCAGAGCCGGGACATGATATTTTGCCGTTGCGTGATGATTTTTATGCGTTCACACTCTCCACCAGGGCGTTGGCCAGGTTCTCCAGCTCCGCGGCCTTGTCCTCCTTGAGGGAGGAGGCCAGGGAGAGGCGCTCGTTGAGGAGCGTCATGTTTTTGAGCTGGTCGGTGATGAACGCGCTCATGAGGTCGCCGGACTTGACGGCCCAGGAGCCGTTTTCGATGACGGCGAAGGTCCGGTTCTGCAGGTTCAGGGCCTTCATGTCCATGAGGAAGTTGTGCATCACCGGGTAGATGCCCAGGTTGTAAGTGACGCTGGCCAGGACGATGTGGCTGTACTTGAACGCCTCGGCGATGAGGTAGCTCACGTGGGTGTTGGACACGTCGTACACCGCCACGTTGGTCACGCCCTTCTCGCACAGCTTGCTGGCCAGGCACTGGGCCGCGGCCTCGGTGTTGCCGTACATGGAGGCGTAGACGATGAGCACGCCCTTCTCCTCGGGCTCATAGCGGCTCCACTTGTCGTACTTGTCGATGAAATACCCCAGGTCCTTGCGCCACACCGGCCCGTGGAGGGGGCAGACGAACTTGATCTGGTCCAGGATGCCGGATGCCTTTTTGAGCAGCAGCTGGATGTGGGGGCCGTACTTGCCCACGATGTTGGTGAGATACCGGCGGGCCTCGTCCAGCCAGTCCCGGTCGAAGTCCACCTCGTCGGCGAACAGCTTGCCGTCCAGGGCGATGAAGGAGCCGAAGGCGTCGGCGGAGAACAGCACCCCGTTGGTGGTGTCGAAGGTCACCATGGCCTCGGGCCAGTGGACCATGGGGGCCGCCACGAAGGTGACGGTGTGGTCGCCGAAGGAGAAGGTGTCCCCCTCCTTCACGGAGATGAGCTCATGGCCGTCCACGTGGAAGCCGAACTGGCGCATGAGGAGGAAGGCCTTGTCGTTGGAGATGATCTTTACCTTGGGCCAGCGCAGCAAGATCTCCTCGATGGACGCGCCGTGGTCGGGCTCCATGTGGTTGATGAGCAGGTAATCCAGGGGCTTATCCCCCAGCAGGAACTCCATGTTCTCGATGAGCTGCCGGCAGGCGGACCAGTCCACGGTGTCGAACAGGACCGTCTTCTTGTCCAGCAGCAGATAGGAGTTGTAGCTCACGCCCTTGGGGATGGGGTGGATGTTCTCGAAAAGGGTCAGGCGGTGGTCGTTGGCGCCCACCCAGTAGAGCTTATCGGTAACTTCTCTTACGCAATGCATATGTCATATCTCCTTTCCGTCTTACGCCTGGATGAACTGGTCCTTACCCTCGCCGCACTCCGGGCACACCCAATCCTCGGGCAGCTTGTCGAAGGTGGTGCCGGCGGGGATCTCCGCGTTGGGGTCGCCCTTTTCGGGGATGTACTCGTAGCCGCAGCCGCCGCACACATACCGGGGGCCGATGGGCTCCGGCTTGGGCGGCGCGGGCCGCTTGATCTTCACCATGGGCGGGGCGGGCTTCTTCTTGCCGGTGCCCAGGGCCTTGGTGAGAAGCGGCAATATCTCGTTCACGTCGCCCACGATGCCGTAGTCGCAGTTTTTGAAGATGGGCGCGCCGGCGTTGGTGTTGATGGCCACGATGGTGCTGGCGTCCTTGATGCCCTTCAGGTGCTGGATGGCGCCGGAGATGCCGCAGGCGATGTACAGGTTGCCGGTGAACTTCTGGCCGGACATGCCCACATAGCGGTTCAGGGGCACGTATTTCAGCGTCTCGGCCACGGGACGGCTGGAGCCGATGGCCGCGCCGGCGGCGTGGGCCAGGTCCTCGATGAGCTTCATGTTCTCCTTGGGGCCGATGCCCTTGCCGGCGGATACCACCCGCTCGGCCTGGGCGATGGGCGTGTCGGCGGGGATGCCCACGGTGAAGTCGTAGCCGTCCTTTTTGAGCGCCGCCACCAGGGCCTCCACCTTCTCTTTGGCGTCGCCCTCCCGGAAGATGGTCTTTTTCCGCACGCCGGTGATGGGGGCGGGCTTCTTGGGGGCGCTGCCTCCGCCGCCGGCGGACTTGGGCGCCTTGCCCAGGATGGCCGAGGAGATGACCACCCGCTGTATCTCGTTGGTGCCCTCGTAGATGGTGGTGATCTTGGCGTCCCGGTAGGCCCGCTCCACCTCCATGCCCTTCATGAAGCCGGCGCCGCCGTGGATCTGCAGGGCGTCGTTGGTGACCTGCAGGGCGATGTCGGAGGCATACATCTTGGCCATGGCCGCCTCCATGGCGTAGGGCTCGTGGTGCTCTTTGAGCTCCGCGGCGGAGTAGACCAAGAACCGGGCGCAGCGCAGCTTGGTGGCCATGTCCGCGATCTTGAAGGACAGGGCCTGCTGGAAAGCGATGGGCTTTCCGAACTGGATGCGCTCCTTGGCGTAGGCCACGGCGTTCTCATAGGCCCCCTGGGCGATGCCCAGCGCCTGGGCCGCGATGCCGATGCGGCCGCCGTCCAGAGTGGCCATGGCGATCTTGAAGCCCTGGCCCTCCTTGCCCAGCAGGTTCTCCTTGGGCACTTTCACGTCGTTGAAGATCAGCTCCGCCGTGGTGGAGGAGCGGATGCCCATCTTATCGTAGTGGTCGCCGAAGTCGAAGCCCTTCCAGCCCTTCTCCACGATGAAAGCGCTGATGCCCCGTGTGCCGATGTCCGGGGTGGTGACGGCGAAGACCACGTATGTATCCGCCTTGGGGGCGTTGGTGATGAATATCTTGCCGCCATTGAGAAGATAATAGTCCCCCTTGTCCACGGCGGTGGTCTCCGTGCCGCCGGCGTCGGAGCCCGCGTTGGGCTCGGTCAGGCCGAAGGCGCCGATCTTCTCGCCCTTGGCCAGGGGCACCAGATACTTTTTCTTCTGCTCCTCGGTGCCGAAGGCGAAGATGGGGTAGCTGCCCAGAGACACGTGGGCGGACAATATGACGCCCGCGCCGCCGTCCACACGGGCCAGCTCCTCCACGGCGATGGCGTAGCTGAGCACATCCAGGCCCGCGCCGCCGTACTCCTTGGGGTAGGGGATGCCCATGAGCCCCATCTGGCCCAGCTTTTTCACGGCCTCGTCGGGGAACTCGTTGGCCTGATCCAGGGCGAAGGCGATGGGCTTGATCTCCTCCTCCGCGAACTGGCGTATTTTCGCACGCAGGGCCTCGTGCTCCGGGGTCGTCTGATATAACATAGATGCTCCTCCTTTTGCATGGTGTTCGCTCTGTGGGGTCTCGCTTTGCATAGGTGAAGATATTTTAGCGCCCTTTTGGCATTTTTGTCAATATCAAACGGAGGTATTTTTGCCGAGTATGACAAAATATACAAAAAGCCGCCGGAGGCCAAAGCCTCCGGCGGCGCGAGGAGAGAGGAGAAGGGAGGAATCACTGAATTTCGATCTGGTGCTGCTGGGGCACGATCTCCGGCAGCTTGGGCAGGGTCAGCTTCAGCACGCCGTTGGTGAACTGGGCGCTGATGGCGCCGGCGTCCACGCCGGAGACCTCGAAGCTGCGCTCCACGGAAGCGTTGGACCGCTCCCGGCGGATATAGCCGTTGTCGTTCTGCTCGTCATTGGTCTGGTGCTCGGCCTTCACGGTGAGAACGCCCTCTTTGACGCTGACGGCGATCTCGCTCTTGTCGAAGCCGGGCAGCTCCGTCTCGATGGTGAAGTCCTTGTCGGACTCCCGGATATCGGTGGCGGCCGCGTGGGTCACGGCGCCGAAGAACTCCTGGAACGGGTCCCAGATGGTGCTGGGCTTATAGGAGCGGCTGGTGAAAGGGATCATATCAAACATGGTGGAAAACCTCCTGTTTCTTTGATTTGGCTATAGCATACACATAAATTGTGAATAAATTTATGTGTATTTGTGAACGAAGTGTAAATATTAGCACTCTCGCTTTTTGAGTGCTAATACCTCGTTCCCGGCCATATCCAGTATGCCCCTTCCCGGCCCATCTTTGCGCAGGAGCATTGTAAAATCCGGGATGTCATGGTAATATGAGGATACTTTTAAACACAAGGAGGTCCCGCGATGAGACCGATGCTGGTGATCATGGCCGCCGGAATGGGCAGCCGTTTCGGAGGTTTGAAGCAGATGACGGCGGTGGACGCCGCCGGGCAGGTCATATTGGACTACTCCGCCTACGACGCCCTCCAGGCGGGTTTTGAAAAGATCGTCTGCGTCATCAAAAAGGAGATCGAAGCGGACTTCCGGGCCCTGGTAGGGGACCGGATCGGGAAAAAGTGCGACCTTTATTACGCCTTCCAGGACCTGCACGACATCCCCGCGGGCTTTTCGGTCCCCCCCGAGCGGACAAAGCCCTGGGGCACGGGCCACGCGGTCTACGCCGCCCGGGACCTTATCGACCGGCCCTTCGCCGTCATCAACGCCGACGATTTTTACGGCCGGGGCGCGTTCCAGGCTTTATATGATTTTCTGGCCCACGAGGCGGACGGCCGCACCCACGCCCTGGTGGCCTATGACCTGAAAAACACCCTCACGGAGAACGGCACCGTGGCCCGGGGCGTCTGCACCGCGGACGCGGACGGGTACCTCGCCACCGTGACGGAGCTCACCGCCATCCAGGGCCCGGCAGAAAGCCCCTCCTACACCACCGACGGGGGTGCCACCTGGACGGCCCTGGCCCCGGACACCCCGGTGAGTTTGAACACCTGGGGCTTCCACCAGGGCTTCATGGACGCCATCGGGACGGAGCTGGAGAAATTTTTCGTCAATGATATGCCGGCCAACCCCGCCAAGGCGGAATTTTTCCTGCCCAGCGTGGTGAACGCGTGCCTCGCCGCCGGGACAGACCGGGTAAAGGTCCTGCCCACGGACGAGGTCTGGCACGGCGTCACCTACCGGGACGACCTGCCCGCCCTGCAGGCGGCTCTCGCCGAGATGAAGGCCGCGGGCAAGTATCCCGACAGCCTCTGGGCGTAAAACTGCGCATAACAAATGCCGCCGGACGGCTGTCCGGCGGCGTTGTTTTTTTATGTATCAGTTTTTCAGGCTGTGCAGGGGCGCGGGGATGTGGCCGCCACGGGCGATGAAGTCTGCCGAACGCTCGGGATGGACGGGCATGATGGGCGCGGTGCCCAGCAGGCCGCCGAAATCCACGCTGTCCCCCACGTCCAGTCCCACCGCGGGGATGAGGCGCACGGCGGTGGTCTTGTTGTTGACCATGCCGATGGCCGCCTCGTCGGCGATGATGGCGGAGATGGTGTCCGCGGTGGTATCTCCCGGCACGGCGATCATGTCCAGCCCCACGGAGCAGACGCATGTCATGGCCTCCAGCTTGTCGATGGTAAGCACCCCGGAGCGGGCGGCGGCGATCATGCCCTCGTCCTCGCTCACCGGGATGAATGCGCCGGAGAGGCCGCCCACCCGGCCGGAGGCCATGAGTCCGCCCTTTTTCACCGCGTCGTTCAAAAGGGCCAGGGCCGCCGTGGTGCCGTGGGTGCCGCAGACCTCCAGGCCCATCTCCTCCAGGATGCGGGCCACGCTGTCGCCCACCGCCGGGGTGGGGGCCAGAGAAAGGTCCACCACACCGAAGGGGACCCCCAGCCGGTCCGCCGCCGTCCGGGCCACCAGCTGGCCCATGCGGGTGATGCGGAAGGCGGTCTTTTTGATGAGCTCCGCCACCTCGTCAAAAGGCCGGCCACGGACGTTTTTGAGGGCGGTGTGGACCACGCCGGGGCCGGACACGCCCACGTTGACAGCGCACTCCGGCTCCCCGGGGCCGTGGAAGGCGCCGGCCATGAAGGGGTTGTCCTCCACGGCGTTACAGAATACCACCAGTTTGGCGCAGCCGAGACTGCCCCGATCCGCCGTGAGGGCGGCAGTCTCTTTGACCACCCGGCCCATGGCCGCGATGGCGTCCATGTTGAGCCCCGCCTTGGTGGACCCCACGTTCACACTGGCGCAGACCAGGTCCGTCTCCGCCAGGGCCCGGGGGATGCTGTCTATGAGCTTTTTGTCCCCGTCGGTGAGCCCCTTCTGGACCAGGGCGGAGAAGCCGCCGATGAAGTCCACGCCGCAGGTCTTGGCAGCCCGGTCCATGGCCTTGGCCACGGGGACGTAGTCCTCCCCAGCACTTGCCTGGGCCACCATGGCGATGGGGGTGACGGAGATGCGCTTGTTGACGATGGGGATGCCCAGTTCCGCCTCGATGCCCCAGGTGACGGGCAGGAGGTTTTCCGCCCGGCGGCATATCTTGTCGTACACCCTTTTGGCGCACTCCTCGATATCCGGATGGGCGCAGTCCAGCAGATTGATGCCCATGGTCACCGTGCGGATGTCCAGATGCTGCCGGTCCAGCATATCCAGGGTCAGAAGAATATCTTTCGTATCAAGATTCAGCATTGTACTAGCCTCATATGCGGTGCATGGCGTCGAAGATGTCCTCCCGCTGGATGCGGATGTTCAGGCCCAGCTCCTCGCCGTTTTTGGCCAGGGACTCCTGGATCTCCCCGAAAGGCAGGTCCGAGGTGCCGGTGTCCACCAGCATGACCATGGTGAACAGCCCGTCCATGATGGTCTGGCTCAGGTCCAGCACGTTCACCCGCATTTTGGCCAGCACCGCGCACACGTCCGCGATGATGCCGATGCGGTCTTTGGAAAATACTGATACGATCGCTTTCATAGTGTTCTCCTTGACGTTATAGGTCAACGACGTCCACCACGGTCAGCCTGCCGCCGGCCACGGTGAAGCGCACGTCGTATGTAAGGAAATTGAACCCGTAGCGCCGGTCCGGGTCGTCGATATAGGCCGGGCGGGGGTCCTGGCTCAAAAGGCCCAGCAGCGCCTCTCTGTGCTCCGGGGGGATGCGCTCCAGGAGCGGCCGGGGAAACTCCACCTCCAAGGCGTAATCATATACCTCCCCGGCAAAGCCCCCGGCGGCGTCCGGGCGGCTGTCCGTAAAGGGGAGATAGGGCTTTATATCATAGATAGGCGTGCCGTCCATCAGGTCCGCCCCCGCCACGGACAGCACCGGCCCCAGCTTCTCGTCCCGGAGGATGTCCAGCAACCGCACACAGCTCAGGCCCAGGGCGTTGGGCCGGTAGGGGGAGCGGGTGGCGAACACGCCCATGCGCTTGTTGCCCCCCAGCCGGGGCGGCTTCACCGTGGCGGCCCAGGTATCCCGCTCGTTTTCCGAAAAGCCCCATATGAGCCAGATGTGGGAATATCCCTCCAGGCCCCGGAAGGCCACCGGGTCCCGATAGAGGGGCTCGAACACGATCCGGGCCCGCAGCGCCTCCACCAGACCGCTCTGCCGGGGCAGACCGAACTTGGTGGGCAGCTCCGTCTCGATATGGGCGATGGGCTGGATGAGCCGCTTTTCCTGGAGCATGGCCGTCCTCCTGCGCGTGATAAGGTATTATAGCATAGGACGCCTTTGGTTTACAGCACAAAAAAATATTTTTGACGGGGCGTATAATTCTCCTCCGTCCGGCGGATACTAGCCCATGCAAGAATACTCAGTCTGACGGAAAAGGAGTCTTTTTCATGGTCATTGACAGGATAGCCCTGATCCTCGCCATCATCGGCGGGCTGAACTGGGGCAGCGTCGGCCTGTTCCGGTTCGATATCGTCGCCTGGATCTTCGGCGGCCAGACCAATCCGGTATCCCGGGTGGTCTATACGCTGGTGGGTCTCGCGGCGCTGTGGTGCATCTCGCTGTTGTTCCGGTCCCGGGACGAAGCGGACGAAGAGGCCTAGCGTCAGAATGGCCCCGAAGATTCACGGTCCTGACAATGGAGGGGTTCTGTAAGACAGTATGACACCGGATAATTGAAAAGTGGCAACTGCCTTACGGAATTGGAATCGACAGAGCAGACAGCGGCTGGTGCGAAATGCACCAGCCGTTGTCTGTTTTAAATCGCTTAAAAACTTTGAAGCATGTTACGCAATGAACCCCGGTTTTTGAGGGGTGCCGTATGTTACCCTTACCCCTATGACTTTGACGATCTGAACCCGTTGCGCCGCAAGGGATTCAGAAGCCCTAAAGCGTGACATAGGCCCCCATGAACTCATGGCATTACAAGTACCGCGATAAGTAATTAAATAATTTGAAGTATGTACGCAATAGACCCCGGTTTTCGGGGTGCGCCGTATACTACCCTTACCCCCCTGACTTTGGCGCTCTGAAAGCCCTACGCCGCAAGGGGTCTGACCGGCCAAAAGCGTCACATCGAAGCCTTGTTTTCACCGGGTCACACATATAGCAGCAAATCATTAAGTATTTTTAAGTATGTCCGCATATAGCCCCCCGATTTCGGGTGTCGCCATATACCACCATTACCCCCCTGCGTTTAACAGGTCCAATCCCTTGCGGCAGAAGGGGTCCAGGGCACTTAAATGCGGACATCGACCCCTGATATGTGGGGCAAGGAACAGATACTGCAGGAGGGGCAACAGCGGAAATGGCTGTCGCCCTTCTTACAGACAGGGAGAGCGGAAGCAGACGGGGCTGTCAATGGCGGCTCGGAGAGCCGTTCATCTTGACCATTGACAGCAACGGCGGCTTCTGCTATGGATGCTTATGCTGAGACAGCAGCAGAGGGAATGTTTCGGGTTCTGTCAGGAAACAGCATAGTTATTTATCACGTCCCAGCAGGTAGTCGATCGACACATCAAAGAAGTCTGCCAGTGCTATCAATGATTTGACGGACGGCATCTCTCCTTTTTCATACCGCCCGATCATGTTCTTTGACAGCCCACAA
The DNA here is from genome assembly GCA_947631215.1 of uncultured Oscillospiraceae bacterium. Next base: position 8,771 of record CANRKN010000046.1, read on the forward strand.
AGTTCTCCCAGGGCTCTCGCATTGATTCTTCTCGCCTCCCGAAGTTTACGCAGGCGGGCGGGGAAAAGATCGTCACTCATGTGCTTCACCTCCCGTGTCTCTGTTAGGGGTACTTATACTGGAAGCGTGGCCGGGGTGGTGTTTCCGGCTCATCATTTATCACCATCTTCATCTGGATGATACTGACATTGTGTTCCTGTTTGCATTTCGGGCAAAAGAGCGGAAAGTTTAGTAAAACGCTATCTGGATTCACTTTTACCCTCGTCTTGCTCCTGCAAACAGGACAATGCACCCATCGGGAAATTTCATCGTTCATAATACACCTCATAGAAAATGCTCTGCATCATGCGTCCGGCTGTTTGCCATTGATTATGCTTGGGTTTTGCCAAAAGTAGACCCAGCTTCTATAATCTGCCCTCTTACGAAATCTTCAGCTCAATGTATTTTGCAACAGGGGTATAGGTTATTTGAAGCCAAAGCGGTTCTGTATTCAACCGATCCCACTTCCGGGCGCTGAAATCCATCTTTGAAAAGCCAAAGACCATCGTTATTTCCGCTTCTTGGCCTGGGTTCAGATGAACACCTGTTTGCCCCAACCCGCCCCATAAGCTATCCAATTCATTCTCATGCGCGTCGAGAAGAAAGCGATTTGCTATGATCGTATATTCGCTTTCCAGGGCAACATCGTAATTTTCCCCAACGAGAGTAAAGCTGCCGAGATCGAAACTCTTATCTTCCTCGCTGCCATTCACTATTGTTGTAGAGAGGACGCATAGCCGTTCAGATCGCGGGGATATATCATGGCCCAGCAAAGCGGATAATGATTCCTCCGTCTGTCCAACACGCTCTAAAAAAACGCTTCCAGTGAGTATTTCTGCTTTATCTACACGGAGGAAACATCCTTCCATCTCCGCGACTTTTTCTATTGCGTTATCACCAAAAGGAACCAACTCGGCCATGGTATAGTATTGCTTTTCTATGCCGAAATTGTCCTCATAGAATTGGTGAACACGAATTTGTGCGAAAACGGTTGCGACTATGGAGATGAGGAAAACAGATGCAATAATGATCCAGCTTTTCTTTTTCATACAGCCTTTTCCTCTCCTGTGATCCGGCCATGCTCAACGGTGTATATCACGTCTGCCAGCGCATCTAACTGTTCCCGGTCATGGGAGGCGATGACGATCAAAGCCCCTCGCCTCTTTTCGCTGCTGATGATGTTTCTGACAAGTGTGATCCCGTCCGTATCCAGGGCATTGGTCGGCTCGTCCAGCAATAGAATATCCGGGGCCTCAAAGACGGCGCATGCAATACCCAGCCGCTGTTTCATTCCGAGAGAATACTTGCGGTATTTTCTCTTATCATCTGGATTCAGACCCACGCGGCTGATCGCGGAACGTATCTGCTCCTCGCCCGCAACGCCTCGCAGCGACGCTATGAGCCGTAAATTTTCAAGACCCGTATAGTTAGGGAGAAAGGCTGGGTTTTCAAGGAACAGTCCCAGAATCAATATCTCTCCCCAGGCATTTGCCGTCAATGCTCACGGTCCCTGTGGTCGGGCGAAGGAGCCCGGCCATCAGCCGCATGAGCATGGTCTTGCCGGAACCGTTATAGCCGCGCAGACCATATATATGCCCGCCGGAGAGCTTCAGGCTGACCCCGCTGATGATATTTGACCTTTTCAGTGTTTTACTCACGTTATCCAGTACAAGTTCCATATCATAGCTCCTTATAGTCCGGCAGAATATCCCAGCGACGGAAAACCGCTGCGCCGGCAGCCACGGAGAAAACCACCACCGCAAGGCAGATGGCTATACCGAGACTTCCGTCCATGCCAGTGACGAAAAATGCGCCGCTGCGGGCGATATTGGCATAATTGGGAAATAGGATCGGAGATTTTGCATAAGCGGCCGCTACCAGAGACACACAAGCGAGAAAGCTATATACCGGGCGAATGATAAGGCTCAACAAAAGCTCCAGCATATTCAGTGCCGTCACCGTCAAAAATGGCAGCACTAGGACGGTCAATATGACCTGCCCCGCAGATACCGCCTGCACATCTGGCATCACTCCCGTATCGGCAAAAAGGACGATGATCGAATCTCCCGATATTTCAAGGGTCAGCGGAATGTCCCACACAACACAAAACACGGCAAAGGTTCCATACGCCAATAGGAAGTACACGACGGTGCAGCACAGACACCATACACATTTTGCCAGCCACCAACCGACGCGGCTTTCACTACGCAGCAGAAGCTGGACGCCGATCGTCTTGATGTCCCTAAAGGGATAATTCAATGTAATGAACAGGGGCAAGAACAGTCCCAGCATCCATAGGACCGGGATTTGGAATCCTCCTTCACGGTCAACATCCGCCAATCCCTTAAAGAAGTCCGCAACATACAGGGCCCAACTGGCAGAGACATTCTGGAAACCGTAGGTTTGCCAGAACAGAAGCGATTGGCGGAAGGATATGCAAATGATCACAACGCAGACCGGGACAAAAAGGAATGTCCAGTTTCGTATCACCCCGCGCCGAAGATCATATTGCAAGAGCTTACAAAATTTCATCCCGCATCCCTCGGAGAAAATAGAGTGCTGACACCAAGATCAATAACCCTAGCTGTATCGACCAAACATACCATGCGGGGTTGGCGTTCAGCGTAACGGCCTGGAGCAGTTGAAGGGGGTTGACCGTGAGCTTTCCCAAAAAGCCAGTAGCCGCGTTTCTCACTGGGGTCAAAGCGTTGACCAGAAAAGAGCCGCCAAAAATCAGTAGAAACGGGACCAACACCAGCATGACGGTGTTCTTTATGAGCATCCCGACCGTCATGGCCAGACAAGCCAGCGTTCCCGCCCATACAAAGCTGGTGAGCAGGCACAGGAATATGTATATCATGGGCTTTGTGAACAGCAGCCGGGACAAAAACATTCCGTCGCCGCCACGGACCAGGATGTGCATAGGTTCAACAAGAGGCAAGATCCACGCATTTGCCATGAAATTGACCGTCATAGCGCCGCAAACTGATATGCCGCCGGAGAGAAACACCGCGATGTATTTTGCCATAAGGTAATTTTTCTTTGCGCTACGGGTAAGCAGTTGGTTGGTATATCCACTGTGGCGTTCACTTTGCAAGGACCAGGAGAAAGGGATCGCTGCCAGCAGCGGAAAGATGACAAAGAACACAGCGGCCCCCATCCCCATATTTGCTCCGTTGATCCAGTTGGTATATATGTTCAAAGTCCCATATCCCGGCACATGGTTCAATTCCTGCAATCCCAAAAACCATTTTGTAAGACGGTAGTTCTCTACCACATTTGCAGAAGAAACGGCCACGCCGATAAGAAAAGAAAACAACAACGTCCGGCTATGTATCATCTTTTCCAGTTCATTGACAAGCGTTCTTTTCATAGATGTATTATCCCTTCCCCTGCCCAGGTATGTCCAAATAGATGTAGGTATCAATATCTGAATCATAATAGGCATTACCATCTGTGAGATAGAAATGGCTGAAATCGTCGCTGTTATTGCCGATGATATAGCCGATCTTGTAGTTGATCGTTTCTCCAGGGCGCACGACAAGATAGTTGCTGCCGTTTGTTCCCATTGCTGCTGCATCATAGTTCTCGGTGCCAGTATAGAACACAGCGTAATAGGCCGCGTAGTCGACTCCGGTATCGTTTGTGGTTCCCGCATCACATATCCTCCAGAGATTTGCGGGGAACGTATATTGACTGTCACCGGGGCCAGCGGCCATTGTCCAAACAGCGTCCTCATTGGTGACGGTCACATCAGCCACCACAAAGATCAAATGCTCCCCCAACTGGCCGGAGGCAGCATCCACAGCGTTTGGAACTATTTGGGGATTGCCGTCATCCCAAAAAACAAATTCATTATTACTGTTATACTCCCCGTTGAAATCCTCAAAATCTACATCCAGGTCCTTTATGTTGTCAGACCAGCGGAAGCTGTTGATGGTATATAACAGCTTGCCTTTTATGAGCGGGTTCTTGGTGTAAAACGCCTCTCCCAAAGTAACGGTAGGTAGGTCATCAATTAGAGCGTCTTGGCCAGATGGTGTAATCATCGCTTCGTTCTCATTGAAGATAGAGGCGCTGTCTGCTTCCTCTACTGGGGCAGTCTCGCCGTACTCCTTGTCAATAGCCCCACCTGCACAAGCGGCACAGAGTAGAACCATTGTGGTGATACCGGCGAATAGTACAATTATCTTTTTCATACGAAACCCTCCAATAACAACGCTGCTTTCCGTTTGGTAGACGGCTTTCTTAAATTGATCCACTCTTTGGGTGCCCGGAATACGTTTCACCATAAATCATATTTTAGGACAAAGAAATATCCCCCACCTGCGGCTGGGCCGCAAGCGGGGGATTGTTCTATGGGTTATGCCATCGGCTCATCCACGTCACGATTCGGTTGTTTCATCCAACATAGCGCATTATGAGAGCGCAAACCTCAGCACGGGTGGCCACGCCTGCCGGATGGATCGTGCCGTCGCCATAGCCGGTGAGAAGGCCATTCGTGATGGCCCAGGCCACAGCGTTCTGCGCGTAGCTCTGAACGGTGCCGCCGTCGGAGTAGGTCGCCAAGATGTTGGTATTCACCGCCGGGCTGCCCGCCAAGCGGTACAGCATGGTGACAAGCTGCTCACGGGTGATGGAACTGTTGGGGGCGAAAGCCGTGGCGCTGACGCCATTGGTCACGCCATTGGCCGACGCCCAGCCAGCCGCAAAGCCGACCTCGCCGCTGGTGTCGGAGAACACTATACCGGCGGAGGGGGAACCCATAGCCCGGTAAAGCATGGTCACGGTCTGGCCCCGCGTGGTTGTGCTGTTGGGGCTGAACGTGTTTTCAGTGACGCCCTTGATGATGCCTTTCTCATAGGCGCTCATGACCGTGTCCTCATACCACTCGCCGGAGGTCACGTCGGAGAACGCGCCGTCAGTCTGCGTGGGCGTCTCGGCCTGGGGCGCGTTGGTATCGGGCGCCTGGAAGTGTTCGCCCTGCTTCACGGCGGCGATCACAAATTCATCCGCGTCCAGGTCAACATGAAGCACATAGCTTGTGGAGCCAGCAGGAACGCCAGCCGCAGTGGGGCCGGACGGTGCCTCGGTCTTTACGACATAACCGCCTTTCAGCATCTCGATAGCATAGCCAGGGGCCACCCAAACTGAAAACTCACCACCAGTATTGACTTTCCACTGCACGCTCCCATCGTCAAGCGTTTTCATTGCTGGGGAGGAAGAACCCCAATCCTCGCCGCCTACAATAGCAGACGAATCATCACAGTTAAGGGTATACGGTATTAGCTTTGATGTAACTGCACCATCAGCAGCTACGTTTACAGTCAATGTCCCGCTTGAGGGAGCGGTTACTTTAATGATACGGCGCGGAGCAAACATATCTTCGCCTAGATACAAAGAATTAGATATGTCGCTTACGATAACGCCATTATCGACTGTAAGGCCATATTGCGGGTCCATACGAAACTCCAACTCACATCCGGGGTATACTTCAAAGTGGAGCGGAAGGGAACTCTGTTTTTCTACCCAATAGGTATTGTTATTAATATCGAAATATCGTATACCGAGCTTATCAATATAATAGGTGCGTATACCCGCATCAGTCCAAATATTATTGTTATAAAGGACCGCATCAATTCCTTCTACCGAGCCGGTAATATTTACCGTCACACCGCCAGCGGCCACAGCCATGGGCTCGTCGGAGATGGGCACGATCCCATCGTCATTGGTCATTTCCTCGGCAGGCGCTTCCTCAACGACGGTTTCCTCTACAACGGCGTCCTCGGTGGGCGCTGTCTTGTCAGAGGCCGGAGGCGCTTCTTCTGCCTGGGGCGCTTCTTCCACGATCTCCGCCGGGGGCGGGGCCTCCTGTTCTCCCTCCGCAAAGGCAGGAACAGCCAGACCGAGCAGCATCATCGCGGCCAAAAACATACTGATCCATTTCTTGCTCATAAGTAGATACCTCCTACATGGTTTCAAGTATCGTTGATACCCCGCCAAGCTGATGCCTATAATGCAAGGTATCGTAATTATA
>CANRKN010000047.1 GCA_947631215.1 uncultured Oscillospiraceae bacterium
GAGCAGGTCCTCACCGGGCTCATGGGCGTGGCGGACACGTTCATGGTGTCCAACGTGGGCGAGGCGGCCATCTCCGGGGTGGCGCTGGTGGACTCGCTCAACATGCTCATCGTCTATTTCTTCTCCGCCCTGGCCGCCGGCGGCACCATCGTCTGCTCCCAGTACATAGGCCAGGACGATAAACTCCAGGCCAACCGGGCCTCCGCCCAGGTGCTGAGCGCGTCCTTCGGCCTTTCCATGGCCTGCTGCCTGGTGCTGGTCCCCCTGCGCCGGCCTGTGCTGGGGCTCATCTTCGGCACGGTGGAGCCCGCGGTCATGGACTCGGCGGACGTGTATCTGCTGGTGACGGCGCTGAGCTATCCCTTCCTGGCCCTCTATACCGCCAGCGCGGCGCTGTTCCGGGCCACCGGCGACTCCCGCCGGCCCATGATCGTGGCCCTGGTGGCGGATGTATTGAACATCATCGGCAACGCCATCCTCATCTTTGGCTGCGGCATGGGGGTGCTGGGGGCGGCCCTGGCGACCTTGGCCAGCCGCATCGTCAGCGCCGCGGTGATGCTCCGGTTCCAGGCCCGGCCCGGGCAGGTCATCTCCCTGGGCAAACTGAGCTCTTTCCGGCCAGACGGCACCATGCTCCGGCGCATCCTGCGCCTGGGCATTCCCTCGGCTATCGAAAACGGCATGTTCCAGTTCGGCAAGCTGGTGGTCCAGTCCACGGTGTCCGTGCTGGGCACCACGGCCATCGCCTCCCAGGCCATCATCGCGGTGATGGACTCCTGCTGCGGCATGCCCGGCCAGGCCATCGGCATCGGCCTTCTCACCGTGGCGGGCCAGTGCATGGGCCGGGGCCGGCCCGACGAGGCCAAAAAGTATATGATATACTTTACCAAGATATCCACCGTGGTGGTGCTCATCTCCGGCGGTATCATCAGCGCGGGGGCGCCGCTCATAACGAAGCTCACGGCCCTGTCCCCCGAGGGGCGGGCGCTGACCTGCCAGATCACCTGGTTCGTGTCGGCGATGCGGCTCATCCTGTGGCCCATGGCCTTCACCCTGCCCAACGGCCTGCGGGCCGCGGGGGACGTGTCCTTCACCATGTGGGTGGGCACCGTCAGCATGTGGACGCTGCGGGTGGGCCTTTCCTGGTACCTGTGCCGGTATACCGGCGTGGGCCTCTGGGGCATATGGTTCGGCTGGTGCGCCGACTGGGTGCTGCGGGGCGCCTGCTTCGTGTGGCGGCTCCGGTCCAACAAGTGGCAGGACCACAACGTGCTGGCATAAGAAAAAGAGCCGCCCGGGGCGGCTCTTTTCATTTTATGGGAAATGCGCTATACTTATTTTTGCCCGGCATGGGCCCGCTCGTGGGCGGCCCGGTCCAGGTCCGCGGTGACGCCGTGCTCGGCCATGTGGGCCTGGATGCAGCGGAAGGTCTCGTCGGACAGGTCGTGTTCTATCTTGCAGGCGTCCCGGTAGGCCGTGTCCTTGTCCACGCCCAGGCTCATGAGCACCGCCGCGATGGTCTCGTGGCGCTCATAGATGCGCCTGGCGATGGCCAGGCCCTTGTCCTCCAGATAGAGGAGCCGGTCCGCGTCCCGGCGGATGTAGCCGTTCTCCTCCAGCTGTTTCATGGCCACGCTGACGGAGGGCTTGGAGTAGCCCAGGGAGTTGGCCACGTCGATGGAGCGGACGACGCCCTTTTCCAGGCCGATCATATAGATGGCCTCCAGATAATCCTCCGCGGACTCGTGGATGTTCATGGGCGCACTCCCTGTTCTTGATAGTTTAATTTATTGTATCATATCCATCGGAAAAATACAAGCGAGGCATGCCATGACCAATATCCCCGCACCCATCGAAACGCTGCTCGGCGCCCTGAGGGCGGCGGGCTATGAGGCGTATCCGGTGGGGGGCTGCGTGCGGGACAGCCTCATGGGCCGCGTCCCGGCGGACTGGGACCTGTGCACCAGCGCCCTGCCCACGGAGACGGAGGCGGTCTTTGCCGGATACCGGCTCATCGAGACGGGCCTGAAGCACGGCACCGTCGCGGTGCTGACCGACATGGGCCCCGTGGAGATCACCACCTTCCGGGCCGACGGCGCTTATGCCGACGGCCGCCATCCCGACGCGGTGACCTTCGTGCCGGATATACGGGAGGACCTGGCCCGGCGGGACTTCACCGTCAATGCCATGGCCCTGGCCCCGGACGGGACGGTGATAGACCCCTTTGGAGGCCGGGCGGACCTGGCAGCCGGCGTCATCCGCTGCGTGGGGGAGCCGGACGCCCGCTTTCATGAGGACGGGCTGCGCATATTGCGGGCGCTGCGGTTCGCCTCCAAGCTGGACTTTGAGATAGAGCCGGCCACGGCCCGGAGCGTGCTTGCGGACAGGGCGCTGCTGGATGGCATCTCCCGGGAGCGGGTGCTCTCGGAGCTCAAAGGCCTGCTCATTGGCCCGGGGGCGGGGCGGGTGCTGCGGGAATTTGCCCCGGTCATCTTCCAGGTCATCCCGGAGCTGGCGGCCGCGGATGGCTTTGACCAGCACAACCCCTATCACATCCACGACGTGTGGACCCACACCACCATGGCGGTGGACGCCTCTCCCCGGGATGAGACCCTGCGCCTTACCATGCTGCTGCACGACGTGGCCAAGCCGGAGAAGTTCTTCACGGACGAAAAGGGCGCGGGCCACTTCTACGGCCACGCCCAGGCGGGGGCGGAGACGGCGGACCGCATTCTGCGCAGGCTCAAGTGCGACAACGGCACCCGCCAGACGGTGGTCACCCTCATCGACAACCATGACATCCAGCCGCCCCAGACCCCCCGGGCCATGAGAAGGCTCCTGGCAAAGGTGGGGGAGGAGAAGGTCCGGCAGCTCATCGCCTGCTGGCGGGCGGACCAGTCCGACCGGGCGGAGGAGATCATGGCCCGGAACATGCCCATGATAGACGCCGCGGAGGGGCTTTTGGAAGAGGTCCTCCGCGGGGAGACCTGCCTTTCGGTGAAGAGCCTCGCGGTGAACGGCCGGGACATCCTGGCCCTGGGGGTAAAAAAGGGCCCGGAGGTGGGGCGGATATTGAATGGACTTTTCGCCTTGGTGCTGGACGGGGCCCTGCCCAACCGGCGGGAGGAGCTGCTGGCTAAGGCGGCGGAGCTGGCGGCGGAGGAAGAATAAAAACGCCCCGTTTCGACCGATTTTTCCGGCGCTTTTTCAGCGGCGAAAAAATGTGGGATAAATATGCATAATTTGCTTGCCTTTTTCGGAAAAGGTATTTATAATATATATCCGTAATTCATCTTATTTCCACAGGAGGAAAAATATCATGCCCAGACCCAAGGGAAGCAAGAACAAGAAGTCCATCGCCTCTGTGGCGAAGGTGGAGGAAAAGCTGGCCGCCCAGGAGGCGCTGAAAAAGACCCTGGAGGCCGAGCAGGCGGACATCCTGGCCGCCATCGAGAAACAGAAGCAGCTTCTCAAGGCCAAGAAAAAGGAGCTGCGGGCTGTGGAGAAGTCCATCCTGACCCTGGAGCAGAAGAAGGTGGAGGCCGCCGCCATCGAGACCGCCGTGGCCCAGAAGGCGGAGATCGAGAAGGTCGTGACAAAGCTTGTCAGCAGCGGAAAGTCCGCCGAAGACATCCTGGAGATGCTGAAAAAATAAACCGTCCCCTTATTCCGGCCGGCTGTATCGCCGGCCGGTATTTTTATCGTATGGACTGTAAAGAGATTTGCCGCGTCCTGCGGGACAAAAAGGCGGCCCTGTTCGACATGGACGGCACGCTCATTGACTCCATCGGCATATGGAACGAGACGGACCGGCGCCTGCACGTGGAGCTGACGGGCATCGAGCCGGATATGGCGGCGCTCCAGGCCTTGCGGGACGACGCCCTGCGCAGGTTCCGGGGGGAGGAGAATCCCTATCTCTGCTATGGCGCGGAGCTGAAAGCGCGGTACCGTACCGCCCTCTCTGCCCGGGAGATATATGAGCGCCGGTACGCCATCGCCCACGCTCTTTTGGAGCGGGTGGACTATAAGCCCGGAGCGGACCGGTTTTTATGGGCGCTGAAAGGCGCGGGCCTGCGGCTCATACTGGTGACCACCACCCGCCGGCGCACCATAGAGACATATCGGACCAAAAACGAAAATATCATGAAAAAGGCCCCGCTGGACGCGCTTTTTGAGCACATCTATACCTGCGAGGACGCCAAAAACATCAAGCCGGACCCGGAGATATATTTTACGCTCTTTCGTGATACGGGCCTTTTGCCGGAGGACTGCGTGGTATTTGAGGACTCCCTCACCGGCGTCCGGGCGGCGAAGGACGCGGGGCTCTTCACCGTGGCGGTATACGACAAATATTCCGACGCCGACAGGGAGGAGATAATTTCCCTGGCGGACGGATATATCGACGGCTTTCCGGCGCTGACGGAAATGCTTGCCGGAAAAGAGGAGAATAAAGCATGAAGAAATTTGACCGCATCATGGCCGTGGTCATGTCCCTGACGGGCGCGGCTTATCTCGGCTACGTCATATGGCAGATCTGGGACCGGTCCGCCCGGCCGGAATTCTACGCCGTGAACTCCGCGCCCTGGTATACGTCCATGGAGCTCATGGGGATCATCGCCGCGGCCCTCATCGCCCTGGAGATGGTGGTCTACATGTCCCTTCGCCGGTTCGCCGAGCGGGCGGATAAACAGAAAAACGCCGGGAAAACTGGAAAGAAGGACGAAGAGCCCTGACAGCATGGAGAAAATCCCCCAAAAGCGGATATGGATCGTCTTTGCCGTCTACGCCGCGGTGCTCATCTGGCTGCTCTTTGGCCAGCGGCTGGGCTCGCCCCTGACGGAGGAGACCCTGGGCGGGGCCAGCCGGTTAAACCTGGAGCCCTTTGCCATCATCCGCCACTTCCTGCGGGTCGCGGCCCTGGCCGATAAGCCCTGGCTGGTGCGCCTGGCGGTGGTGAATCTGGCGGGGAACGTAGCGGTGTTCGTGCCCATGGGCGTGTTCCTGCCCTGGCTGTGGCCGCCTATGCGGAAGATATGGCTGTTCCTGCCCGTCGTCCTGGCGCTCATCGTCCTTATCGAGGTGGTGCAGTACGCCACATACCTCGGCGTATGCGACGTGGACGACCTCATCCTGAACGCCGCCGGCTGCCTCATGGGCTGGGCTACATTCACGCTGGCCCGCCATATCCGTGAGAAGAAGAATTAAAACAGTACCTTTCAGGCCCCCTCAGACGAGGGGGCTGTCGCCGCTAAAAGCGGTGACTGGGGGAGGGAAATTAAATTCTCTCCCTCCGTCGCGGCTGGCGCCGCGCCACCTCCCTCGTCCGAGGGAGGCTTTTTTGTGGACCAAATGGTTATACTGCTCTTGCGGGTGAGGGCGGGGTGTGATACAATACAAAATTGCAAATCATGGCATGGAGGACATCCCATGGCGGAGCTTTACGACATCCTTATCCTGGGCGCTGGGCCCGCGGGCATTTCGGCGGCCCTGACGGCGAAGGCCCGGGGCAGAAACACCGTGATCCTCTCGGCGGAGCCCCTCAATACGCCCCTGGCCAAGGCGCCCCATATCGCCAACTACCCGGGCGTGGCTGCCATGGACGGGCGTCAGCTTCTGGCCTCCATGCTGGGCAACGTCTTCGAGCAGGGCGTGCCCATCCACACCGGCCGGGTCACCAATGCCGTGGCCTTTGACGGGAAGTTCATGGTCAGCCAGGAGCAGGAGGTATTCGAGGCCAGGAGCCTCATCCTCTGCCCGGGAGCCCAGCAGGGCACGAAGCCCCTCCCCGGCGAGGCGGAATACCTGGGAAAGGGCGTGAGCTACTGCGCCACCTGCGACGGGATGCTGTATAGGGGCAAACATGTGGCTGTACTGGGCCTGGGCAGCGGGGCGGAGAAGGACGCTGCATTTCTGCGCGGCATCGGCTGCGACGTGCTCCTTCTCACCGGGGCCCAGGCGAAAGACGCGGAGATACTGGGCGCGGACGCCGTGACGGCCATCCGCTGCGGCGGCGAAGAACAGCCCGTGGACGGGGTGTTCATCCTCCGGGACACGGTGGCGGCGGACGCGATCCTGCCGGGCCTCGATATGGCCGGCGGCCATATCGCCGTGGGCCCGGATATGCAGACGAATATCCCCGGCGTATTCGCCGCCGGGGACTGCACCGGCCGGCCCTATCAGGTGGCCCGGGCAGTGGGACAGGGAAACGTGGCGGCCCTGGCCGCCGACAGATATGTGAAGGAGCGGGAGACATGAGCGTGATAGAGCTTACGAAGGACAATTTCGACGAGACCATCGCCGACGGCACCACCCTGGTGGACTTCTGGGCCGTATGGTGCACCCCCTGCAAAATGCAGGCCCCCGTGGTGGAGGCCTTCGCGGAAAAGCAGAGCGAGGTGAAGGTGGGCAAGGTCAACGTGGACGAGCAGATGGACCTGGCCGCCCGGTACGGCATCATGAGCATCCCCACCCTGATGGTGTTTCGGGACGGGGTGCTGGTCAATAAAACGGTGGGCCTTTCCGGCCCCGAGGAGATAGAGGAGCTGTGCAAATGAGAGAGCTGCCCAAACAGTACGACCCCAAGCAGGTCGAGAAGAAGATATACCAGCAGTGGCTGGACGGCAATTACTTCCACGCGGAGCGGGACCCTGAGAAGAAGCCCTTCACCATCGTCATCCCGCCCCCCAACGTGACGGGCCAGCTCCACCTGGGCCACGCCGTGGACGAGACCATCCAGGACGTGCTCACCCGCTACAAGCGGATGAAGGGCTACGCCGCCCTGTGGCTGCCCGGCTACGACCACGCGGGCATCGCCACCCAGATCAAGGTGGAGGAGAACCTGCGGGTGAACGAGGGCCTGACCCGCTTCGACCTGGGCCGGGAGAAGTTCCTGGACCGGGTGTGGGACTGGAAGAACAAGTACGGCGACCGGATCGTGGAGCAGCTGAAGACCCTGGGCTCCTCCTGCGACTGGGAGCGCCAGCGCTTCACCATGGACGAGGGCTGCTCCAAGGCGGTGCGGGAGGTGTTCTGCAGCCTTTATGAAAAGGGCCTCATCTACAAGGGCAAGCGCATCATCAACTGGTGCCCCCACTGCACCACCGCCCTTAGTGACGCGGAGGTGGAGTATGAGGAAAAGCCGGGGCACCTGTGGCACCTGCGCTATCCCCTGGCGGACGGCTCAGGGGAAGTGGTCGTGGCGACGACCCGGCCCGAGACCATGCTGGGCGACACCGGCGTGGCGGTGAATCCCAACGACGAGCGGTATACGGATATCGTGGGCAAGACCTGCATCCTGCCCCTGGTGGGGCGGGAGATCCCCATCGTGGCCGACGAGTATGTGGACATGGAATTCGGCACCGGCTGCGTGAAGATGACCCCCTGCCACGACCCCAACGACTTCGAGGTGGGCCTGCGCCATAATTTGGAGCAGATCCTAGTCATCGACGACAACGGCTGCATCATCAACGGCGGCAAGTATAATGGCCTGGACCGGTACGAGGCCCGGAAGGTCATCCTGAAGGACCTGGAGGAGCAGGGGTATCTCGTGAAGGTGGAGGAACACGTACATAACGTGGGCACCTGCTACCGCTGCCACAGCGACGTGGAGCCCCTGGCCAGCGACCAGTGGTTCGTGAAGATGGAGCCTCTGGCCAAGGAGGCCATCCGCGTGGTGGAGGACGGCACCATCAAGTTCGTCCCCGACCGCTTCGCCAAGACCTACCTCAACTGGATGCACAACGTCCGGGACTGGTGCATATCCCGGCAGCTCTGGTGGGGCCACCAGATACCGGCGTGGTACTGTGCGGACTGCGGCCACGTGACCGTGAGCCGGACCGACGCCTGCCAGTGCGAGGCCTGCGGGTCCAAGAACATCGAGCGTGACCCGGACGTGCTGGATACGTGGTTCAGCTCCGCTCTCTGGCCCTTCTCCACCCTGGGCTGGCCGGACAAGACCGAGGACCTGGAATACTTCTATCCCACGGACGTACTGGTGACGGGCTACGACATCATCTTCTTCTGGGTGGCGAGGATGATATTCTCCGGCATGGAGCACATGAAGCGCGAGCCCTTCAAGACCGTGCTGATACACGGCCTGGTCCGGGACCCCCACGGCAAGAAGATGTCCAAGTCCGCCGGCAACGGCGTGGACCCCATCGAGGTCATCGACCAGTACGGCGCGGACGCTTTGCGCTTCAACCTCATCACCGGCAACTCCCCCGGCAACGACATGCGCTTCTACGTGGAGCGGTGCGAGGCCATGCGCAACTTCGCCAACAAGCTGTGGAACGCCGCCCGGTACGTGATGATGAACCTGACGGTGGAGGAAAATAAGCTGCCCGGGGAGCTTAAGCTGGAGGACAAGTGGATCCTCTCCAAGCTCCAGAGCCTCATCGCCGAGGTCAACGAGAACTTCGATAAGTACGAGCTGGGCCTGGCCGCCACGAAGATATACGACTTCATCTGGGACAGCTTCTGCGACTGGTATATCGAGATCACCAAGCCCCGCCTGCGGGAGGGGGACGTGAGCGCCCAGCAGGTGCTCTTGTACGTGCTTACCGACATCCTGCGGCTTCTCCACCCCTTCATGCCCTTCATTACCGAGGAGATATACGGCGCCATCCCCCATGAGGGCAAGGCCCTCATCGTGGAGACCTACCCCGAGGTCAACGAGGCGCTGTGCTTCCAGACCGAGGAAGAGGACTTCGAGAAGATCATGGAAGCCGTCAAGGCGGTGCGCAGCCGCCGGGCGGAGATGAACGTGCCCCCCTCCAAGCGGCCCCATATCACCCTTGTCACCGCCGAGCCCCAGGTCTACGAGGCCGGGACGGTGTACATGGCGAACCTGGCCTACGCCGGGGCGGTGAACGTGACGACCGAGGCTCCCGCCGATATATCCGGCATGGTGACGGTGGTCACCGGCGGCGCCACGGTGTATATGCCCATGGCGGAGCTGGTGGACCTGGACAAGGAGCGGGAGCGTATCACGAAGGAGCTGGCGAAAGCCCGGCAGGATATCGCCAACCAGGAGAAGAAGCTGGCCAATGAGAGCTTCGTCTCACGGGCCCCGGAGCGGGTGGTGGCCGCCGAGCGGGACAAGCTGGCCAAGGCCCAGGCCCTGGCGGCGAATTTGGAAGAGAGCTTGAAGAACCTGGGGTAAGGCATAATAAAACAGACCGGCGCGGCATTTGCCGCGCCGGTTTTATGCGATTTTATATCCCCAGTATCTCGTCGGACGAGACGTGATACAGCCGGCACAGCGCTATCAAATGGCGGATGGGGAGCTCGTTCGCGCCGCGCTCATACCGGGCGTACATCGTCTGAGACGTGCCCAGATAGGCCGCCACCTGCTCCTGGGTCAGGTCATGGTCCTCCCGGAGCGCCCGTATCCGCTCCTGATATATCTCCATGGTTATTTTCCGCCCAGTTCGATCTTGCCGTGCTCCTGTTCGTATTGCTCGACGCACCGGCGGATGAGGATCAGTATCTGGCTGTTGGCGGACCGTCCCTCGTAGTCCGCCACCACGTGGAGCTTGTCCAAAAGCTCCGGCTCTATCCGAATGGAAAGGCTCTTTGTGACCACAAAATCACCCCAAAACAAATATATTTTGCATTTATTTTAGGGCGGATATGTGTTATACTGGCAGAAATGGATATATTACATATCCAAAATATGTTTACAAGGAGCTGGTATCATGGCGGACTATCAGAAGATGTATTATATCCTGTGCCGGGCCATGGACAAGGCGCTGGATATGCTGCCGGATGGAGAGGCGCGGCAGATATTGCAGCAGGCTATGGACGAAGCGGAGGAGAAATATATCGACACGGCGGGGGAGCAAAGCGACTGATTATTTTTCCTCGCCCCCGTGCGACGGCATTCGACAGGGCATATATCGTAAAATCACACTGTACGTTTGTACGGTGTGATTTTTTTGCCGGGAAAAAGGGGGACGAGCTGTTATGAAGGTGCTGTCGAGCTACGGAGACGGGCGGCTGACGCTGTATCTGAAGGGGGAGCTGGACCACCACGAGGCGTCGGCGGCCCTCAGGAAGATCAGCGCCGCCGTGGACGACTATCTGCCCCGGGACTGCGTGGTGGACATGGCCGGGCTCACCTTCATGGACTCCTCCGGCATCGCCCTCATTTTGAAGATCGCCCGGCTCATGGCGGAGACCGGCGGCCGGGCCTGGGTGGAGAATGTGAAGAATCAGCCGCTGAAAGTTATCGACGCCTCAGGCATCGACAGAGTTATCAAGATCAGCACCGGCGCGGGACAGTGACGCCGGATACATAAGGAGAACGCATATGAAACAGCGCAACTACATAAAGCTGGAATTTCCCGCCAGGAGCGTGAACGAGGGCTTTGCCCGGGCCGCGGCGGCGGCCTTTGCCGCCCAGATGGATCCCACGCTGGAGGAGCTGGGGGACATCCGCACCGCCGTATCCGAGGCGGTGACCAACGCCATCGTCCACGCCTACCCGGACCGGGTGGGCACGGTGCAGATGCGCCTGCGGATTTTGGAGGGAAACGTGCTGGAGATCATGGTGCGGGACAGGGGTCGGGGCATACCGGACGTGAAAAAGGCCATGGAGCCCATGTACTCCACCGGCGGGGAGGAGCGAAGCGGCATGGGCTTCACCATCATGGGCTCGTTCATGGACGGCCTGCGGGTCCGCTCCGCCGTGGACAAGGGGACCGCCGTCACCATGTCCAAGCGCATCCGGGTGAAGGCGAGCGCGTAATTGGACGAGACCATCACCCTACTGCGGGCCGCCCAGGCCGGAGACCGGGAGGCGGCGGGCCGCATGATCGAGGCCAACGCGGGCCTCATATGGAGCGTGGCCCGGCGGTATTTCGGCCGGGGCGCGGAGCCGGACGACCTGTACCAGCTGGGGTGCCTGGGCTTTCTCAAGGCCATCGACGGCTTCGACGAGAGCTACGGCACCCGCTTCTCCACCTACGCCGTGCCCAAGATCTCCGGGGAGATACGCCGCTTTTTGCGGGACGACGGGGCGGTGAAGGTGAGCCGGGGCATCAAGGAGCGGGCCATGGCCCTGCGCACCGCCCGGAAGACCCTGGAACAGGACCTGGGCCGGGACCCCACCGTGTCGGAGCTGGCCGCGGCCACGGGCATAAGCCCCGAGGACATCGCCGTGGCGGAGACCGCCACCGTGCCCATCGAGTCTTTACAGCAGCCCAACACCGAGGACGGGTTCTCCCTGGAACAGGTGCTGGGGGACTGGACCGAGGAGGAGCGGCTGGTGGAGCATGTGGCCCTGCGCCAGGCCATTGAACAGCTCCCTGAAAAGGAGCGGCAGGTGGTGTTTCTGCGCTTTTACCACGGCATGACCCAGGATAGGGCCAGCCGGGTGCTGGGGGTGAGCCAGGTGCAGGTGTCCCGCCTGGAGCGCCGGGCGGTGCGCCAGCTCCGGGCTTTATTGGAATGACGTTCCCCGCCTTGTCAAAAGGCGGGGAACATGCTATCATGGGCGGGACCGAAAGGGGGTCAAGTCCATGAAAAAACGCGCGCTGTGCCTGGCGCTCATCCTGGCGCTGGCGGCAGCATTCTGTGCCCTGGGGGCCGGCGCCCTGGGGGCGGAGGACGCCGATGAGGAGACGGTGCTCTTTGAGGGCGGCGGGGTCACCGTGTCCGTCACGGGCTATGAGCCGGAGGGCCCCTGGGGCCCGGCGTTTACTCTCCTTCTGGAAAACGGCGCCAACCGGAGCATGGATTTCTCCCTGGAACGGATATCCGTGAACGGCGTCATGTGCGGTCGGGACTGGCATGAGAACGTGTCCGCTGTGAAGTCGGCGACGGCCCAGGTGGAGTGGTTTTCGGAGGACCTGGCCGCCGCAGGCGTGAACTATATCGAGACGGTGGAGGCCTTGCTCACCGTCCGGCCCGGCGGGGACAAGGGGGCCGTGCCACTGTTCGTTGGGAAGGTGACCTGGTCCGCCCCGGAGGGGGAGCATACCGGCCCCGCGGTGACAGAGCCTGCCCCGGCGGAAGACTTTGCACCCGTGCCCCTGATGGAGGGGGATGTGGCCGTGACGGCGATAGACTATGACCCGGCGGGCGAGGATGGCCCGGCGGTGCTGCTCCGGGTGGACAACGGCACGGAGCACGAACTGTGGCTGCACATGAAGGACGCTTCTGTGGACGGGGAGCCCTGCGAGCCCTGGTGGAGCGCGGTGGTATCCGCCCGGATGCGGGCCTATGCATGGTGCCGCTGGGACGGCGAAGAGCTGGATGCCCCGCCCCGGGCGGCGGAACTGACCATAGAGGCCCTGGACCTGAACACCCTGGACACAGTGAAGGAGGCCGCGGCGGAGTTCACGTTCCCGGTCGTGGAGGCCCCCGAAGCCACAGCGGCGCCGGAGGCGGTGGAAGCGCCTGCGGACGAGGACACCGCGCCCCTGGGCGTGCTCAAGGCGGGCCGGTATGAAAACGCCTATTTCGGCCTGGCCTTTGAGCCGGGGGAGGACTGGCACTTCATGACCGAGGAGGAGATCCGGGCCGTCCAGAGCGCCAGCGTCCAGCTCATCGGCGGGGACGACGCCGAGAGCTATATGGATATGCTGGCAGGCAGTTTCGTGGCCTCCGCCAGCACCCTGGACGGGCGGATGAACGTGAACATCATGGTCCGGAACGTGCCGGGCCTCGCCGAGGCGGCGGACCAGGAGGACTTCCTGGACCTGGTGCTGGGGGACGTGGGCACAGATGAGGACGGCGCCATCTCCCTGCCCGGCATGGAGAACGCCACGGTCCGGCGCAATACCGTCACGCTGGCAGGGCAGGAGCTGCCCGGCCTGCTTGTGGAGACCGGCTCCCGGGTGCTGGGGATGGACATGTCCATGACCCAGCAGCAGGCCTACGCCGTCAAGGGCGATTGGTTCATGCAGCTGAGCCTCACATGCCTCTCCGCCGCCGGCGGCGTGGAGGATATGGCGGCCCTGTTCACGCCCCTGGAGGGGTGAAAAACTCCAAAAAATATGACCCGCTCTCCCGAAGGAGGGCGGGTTTTTTGACAGATATGTAAAAATATGAAAAAAGAGTAGTCCGGCGGGGGAAATATACTTGATAAATGGCCGGGTTTCGATTATAATCATCATGGCGTGAAAGGGCACTTGCGCCCGGACATTGTTACATAAATAACAAACGAGGTCGAGAATTATGGCATTAGTAGAACTGGAACTGAAGGGTCAGGTAGGTATCCTGACCATCAACCGCCCGGAGGCCCTGAACGCGCTGAACGACCAGGTCATCAGCGAGCTGGACAAGGTCCTGGACAGCATCGACACCAATACCGTGCGGTGCCTCATCGTCACCGGCGCGGGCCAGAAGGCCTTCGTGGCCGGCGCGGACATCGCCCAGATGAGCGGTCTTACCAAGGCCGAGGGCGAGGCCTTCGGAAAGCTTGGCAACGACGTGTTCCGCAAGCTGGAGACCCTCCCCATCCCCACCATCGCCGCGGTGAACGGCTTCGCCCTGGGCGGCGGCTGCGAGCTCTCCATGAGCTGCGACATCCGCCTGGCCTCCGAGACGGCGGTGTTCGGCCAGCCCGAGGTGGGCCTGGGCATCACCCCCGGCTTCGGCGGCACCCAGCGCCTGGCCCGGCTCGTGGGCATGGGCAAGGCCAAGGAGATGATCTACACCGCCCGCAACATCAAGGCCCCCGAGGCCCTGGCCTGCGGCCTGGTGCAGGCGGTCTATCCCGCCGAGGAGCTGATGGCCGAGGCCGAGAAGATGGCCGCGCGCATCGCCGGCAACGCCCCCATCGCCGTGCGGGCCTGCAAGAAGGCCATCAACGACGGCATGCAGGTGGACATGGACAAGGCCATCGTCGTAGAGGAGAAGCTCTTCGGCTCCTGCTTTGAGACGAAGGACCAGCGCAATGCCATGGCCGCGTTCGTGGAAAAGCGCAAGCACGACCCGTTTGAAAACTGCTGAGGCAGATTTCATATACCAAAGGAATTTTAAAAATTATTTTTAGGAGGACCACATAATGAAAGTCGCAGTATTTGGCGCCGGCACCATGGGCAGCGGTATCGCCCAGGTCTTTGCCGCCAAGGGCCACACCGTCATGATGTTCGCCAGCTCCGTCGCTTCCGCTCAGAAGCATAAGGACAAGCTGGCCGCCTCCCTGGCCAAGCGCGTGGCCAAGGGCAAGATGACCCAGGAGGCCGTGGACGCCCTGCTGGCCAACATCGTCACCGAGGAGCGCCCCGCCGCCGCTGACGCCGATCTGGTCATCGAGTGCGTCAAGGAGGATATGGAGACCAAGAAGACCCTGCTCAAGGAGCTGGACACCCTGTGCAAGCCCGAGACCGTCTTCGCCTCCAACACCTCCTCTCTGTCCGTCACCGAGATGGGCAACGGCCTTGCCCACCCCGTCATCGGCATGCACTTCTTCAACCCCGTCCCCAGCATGAAGCTGGTGGAGGTCATCCGGGGCGCCAACACCACCCAGGAGACCTTTGACTTCATCTACAAGCTGGCCCAGGACATCGGCAAGGACCCCGTGGAGGTCGCCGAGGCCCCCGGCTTCGTCGTCAACAAGATCCTCATCCCCATGATCAACGAGGCCATCGGCCTGGTGGAGACCGGCGTCGCCTCCGTCGAGGACATCGACAAGGCCATGCAGCTGGGCGCCAACCACCCCATGGGCCCCCTGACCCTGGGCGACTTCATCGGCCTGGACGTGTGCCTGGCCATCATGGAGACCCT
>CANRKN010000048.1 GCA_947631215.1 uncultured Oscillospiraceae bacterium
GCCCAGCCGGCCCACTTGTCGGCCAGGGAGTTGATCTGGCCGGTGAGCTTGGCCAGCTCCTTGTTGGGTATCTCCTTGCAGGCCTTGGCAAGCTCGGTGAGCCGCTGGCAGGCAGCCAGCAGGCCGCCGAAGACGCTGTCGTTCCTCGCCTGCTTGGAGGTCTTCTTCTCCACGGGGACGCCCGCGGGCGTCTCGATGAACTGGCCCGCCGCCAGGTCGTAGATGGTGCCGGAATAGGGGGCGAAGGTGTTGAAGCCGTACTCGTCCCGCAGGCACGCGGCGTAGCTCTGGCACACCTCGTCCTCGCCGTGGTTGACGAACACCAGCTCCGGCTTTTTCTCAAAGGCGGTGATCCACTTGATGAGCCCGTCCTTGTCGGCGTGGCCGCTCTTGCCGGGGAAGAAGCATATCTCCGCCTTCACGGCCACCTCCTCGCCGAAGAGGCTGATCTTCTCCTTCCCGTCCAGGATGGCCCGGCCGGTGGTGCCCCCGGCCTGATAGCCCACGAACAGCACCGTGCACTCCGGCCGCCACAGGTTGTGCTTCAAGTGGTGGCGGATGCGGCCGGCCTCGCACATGCCGCTGGCGGAGATGATGACCTTGGGGTCCTTGTTGAAGTTGATGGCCTTGGACTCCTCGCTGGAAACGGACACGTTGAGCCCCGGGAACACCAGGGGGTTCACCCCCTGGTCCAGGAGGGCCTGGGTGTCCGGGTCAAAGTAGACCCGGTCGCACTGGAGGAAGATGCCCGTGGCCTCGTTGGCCAGGGGACTGTCCACATACACGGGAAAATCCCCGTGGCCGGTCACCATGTTATTCAGCTTGATCTCCCGGATGAAGTAGAGCATCTCCTGGGTCCGGCCCACCGCGAAGGAGGGGATCACCAGGTTGCCGCCCCGGTCCAGGGTCCGCTGGATCACGTCCGCCAGGAATTGGACGTTGTTCCTATCGGCCTTTTCGTGGTACCGGTCGCCGTAGGTGGACTCGGTGACGACGTAATCGGCCTCTTTCAGGTACTGGGGGTCGTTGATGATGGGCTGGTTGAGGTTGCCGATGTCCCCGGAGAAGACCACCTTTTTGGTCACGTCCCCCTCGGTGAGCCAGACCTCGATGCTGCCCGAGCCCATGAGATGGCCCGCGTCGGTGAAGCGGATGATGACGTTCTCGGCGATATGGACCTGCTCGCCGTAATTGCAGGGCCGCAGGTGGGCGATGGCCGCCTCCGCGTCGTCCATGGTGTACACGGGCTCCACGGGCGGGCCGCCGGCCCGCTGGGACTTGCGGGATTTCCACTCCGCGTCGGACTCCTGGATGTGGGCGCAGTCGCGCAGCATGATCTCGCACAGGTGGCAGGTGGCCGCCGTGGCGTAGATGGGGCCGGAGTAGCCCTGCTTGTACAGCAGCGGCAGGTTGCCGGAGTGGTCTATGTGGGCGTGGGTCAGAAGGACGAAATCGATGCTGCCGGGCTGGACGGGTATCTCCTGGTTGACGAACTGGTCTGCGCCCTGCTCCATGCCGCAGTCCACCAGGCCGAACACGCCGCCGTTCTCTATGAGGGTACAGCTGCCCGTCACCTCATGGGTGGCGCCCAAAAATGTCAGCTTCATATCACACGCTCCCTTTCCATTTTATTTTAATGTAAGTATAGCACAGTCATCCCGGGATGAAAAGCCGTCATTTGTTCTTCGCGTGCATGGCCTCCAGCACCGCGTAGCGCTCCATCTGCAGGTGCTTTTGCTGATTCAATGCCTCCTCGATGGGCGTGGTCACCAGATCCCCGGCCTTGGTGCCGACGATGCAGTTGATCTCCCCATTCACCAGCGCCATGACGGCGGCGTAGCCCATGCGGGTGGCCATCTCCCGGTCCCGCGCGGTGGGAGAGCCGCCCCGCTGGATGTGGCCCAGGACGGTGACCCGGGGGTCCATGCCCAGCTCCTCCCGGATGCGGGCGCCGATCTCCACGGCGGAGCCCGCGCCCTCGGCCACCACGATCATAAAGTGGGTATTGCCCAGCATGCGGGACTGGCGGATGCGCTCGATGACGTCCCTGTCGAAGTCCACCTCCCGCTCGGGAATCAATACCGCCGTGGCGCCCACGGAGATGCCCACATACAGCGCCAGGTACCCCGCGTGGCGGCCCATGACCTCCACCACGGAGCAGCGCTCATGGCTCTGCATGGTGTCCCGGAGCTTGTCGATGCACTCGATGGCGGTGTTGCAGGCGGTGTCGAAGCCGATGGTATAGTTGGAGCAGCCGATGTCGTTGTCGATGGTGGCGGGGATGCCCACCACAGGCACGCCCAGCCGGCTCATCTCCAGCGCACCCCGGAAGGTGCCGTCGCCGCCGATGGCCACCACCGCGTCCAGCCCCAGGAGCTTGCAGGTGGCCACGGCCTGTGCCCGGCCCTCCTCGGTCATGTATTCCTTGCTGCGGGCGGTGTAGAGTATGGTCCCGCCCTGGGCCAGGATATGATCCACGGAGGAGGAGGTCATCTGGTAGAAGTCGCTGTGCACCAGGCCGTTCCAGCCCCGGCGGATGCCCACCACCTCCATGTCCTGCCCCAGCGCCGTGCGGACCACGGCCCGCACCGCCGCGTTCATGCCCGGGGCGTCGCCGCCGCTGGTCAGTACGCCTATCCTCTTGATGTCGCTCATGATGCTTCCCTCTTTTTCGGTAAAGTTTTTTGTATTTCCATTATACTCCCGCCCGGCTCATCCTTCAACGTCCGGCGAAAAATTTCCCTTTCCGGCATATTTGTCTGCGCCGCCGGAGCGAAAGTGTGCTATACTATTGTTCGCTATTCATGACCGGGAAAGGAGACGGACCCATGCCGGACAAAAAAACAACGCTTCTCTATCGCTTCATACGCTGGATGGTGCGCCTGTTCTCCCCGAAGATGAAGGTGGAGGGCCTGGAGAACCTCCCCGATGAGCCCGTCATCGCCGTGGGCAACCACACCCAGATGTTCGGCCCCATCGCCGGCGAGCTCTACTACCCCGGCAGGCACTACATCTGGTGCGCCGGGCAGATGATGCACTTAAAAGAGGTCCCGGGCTACGCCTTTGAGGATTTCTGGTCCTTCAAGCCGAAGTCCGTGCGGTGGCTTTTCAAAATAGCCTCCTACCTCATCGCGCCCCTGGCGGTGTGCATCTTCAATAACGCCCACACCATCGCCGTGTACCACGACACCCGCATCATCACCACCTTCCGGGAGACCCTGACCCGCCTCCAGGAGGGCAACAGCGTGGTCATCTTCCCGGAGAAGAACGAGCGGTATAACAACATCCTCTACGCCTTTCAGGACAAGTTCATCGACCTGGGCCGGATGTACTATAAAAAGACAGGCAAGGTCCTCTCCTTCGTGCCCATGTACATAGCCCCTTACTTAAAGACCATGTATCTTGGAAAGCCCATTCCCTTCGACCCGGCGGCGCCGGTGAAGGAGGAGCGGGCCCGCATCTGCGCCCTTCTCATGGACGCTATCACCGATATGGCGGTGTCCCTTCCCGAGCACACCGTGGTGCCCTACCGGAACATCGGGAAGAAGAATTATCCCAAGAACAGACCCCTTGAGGTATACCATGATGAAAACGCCGGTCGTTGATTACCGCCGCTTCCGCTTCTCCCGGCTGAACACGCCGGAGTTTCGCCATTTGAAGCTGCTGGGCGGGTGGCTGGCCTATTTCGCCCTCTATTTCCTCACGGAGAACCTCATCCCCCCGGAGAGGTGCCACGTCATCCATATATGGCTGGACGACAAGATACCTTTCTGCGAGTATTTCCTGGTGTTCTACGTGGGCTGGTACGTGCTGGTGTTCGGGTCCCTGCTCTGGACGGGGCTTTACGACATCCAAAAGTTCCGGCAGATACAGACATACATCATGATCACCCAGGCCCTGGCCATGGCGGTGTACATCCTCTGGCCCAGCCGCCAGGACCTGCGCCCGGAGGTATTTCCCCGGGAAAACGTGTTCACGTGGCTTCTGGGCCTCATCTACGCCTTCGACACCAGCACCGGGGTCTTCCCCTCCCTGCACGTGGCCTATTCCATGGGCATACTGTCCGCCTTCCTGCGGGATAAAGACTTTTCCAAAGTCGGCAAGGTCCTCATGACCCTCTTCGTGCTGGGCGTATGCGCCTCGGTGTGCTTCGTCAAGCAGCACTCGGCGGCGGACGTGCTGGGGGCCATCCCCGTGTGCCTTGTGGCGGAGTACTTTGTATTCATCCGCCCCAAGCGGAAAAAGAAAAACGCATAAAGAGCCGGCCCGGAGCGCTCGCCCCGGGTCGGTTTTTGTTCAGTTCTGCCAGTGGATCTGCTGGCCGGTGATGAGGGGAAAGCTCACGAGCTTATCCCCGTCCAGGTCGCAGCGGTGCATGTCTATCGCGGTGATCTGGCTGTTTTCATAGGTGGTGTAGTAGTAAACGCCCGTGTCCGTGTTGCAGCAGGAGGAGTAGATGGTGTACTCATAGCCGTGGTCCACCTTGCAGCAGCCCCGCTGCTGCTCCGCCGAGGCCAGGATGTGAAAAAACTGGCTGATGGACTCGCTCTCTGAGTCCCCGGACAGGGAGTTCATGCGGGTGAAGGCCGCCTTCACGAACCGGGACGCGCTGGACATGTCCCCCGGCAGCCCCAGGCTGCCCATGCCCCGGCTGTAGCGTTTCAGCTCCACCTCCGGCGCCATCGCGTTCACCGGGTCCGCCGGGCTCAGGGACATGTAGTTGGCGAGATTCGTCATATGCCAGTCGAAGGTGGGGTTGTTGGTCATGACCTTCACCGG
The DNA here is from genome assembly GCA_947631215.1 of uncultured Oscillospiraceae bacterium. The sequence continues at coordinate 4,780 of CANRKN010000048.1, forward strand.
GTCGTCGAATATCTTGAGCCCGTCCGCCATGGGCTCCGCCACGATGCTCTCGTCCCGGTCCGCGATCATCCAGTGCAGGGGCGACAGGGGCATATGCTCTGCGAAGTCCTCTTTGTACAGGTTGAGGTTTGCCAGCAGCTTCCGCGCCTCCGCCACGGTGGCGCACTGGCCCAATATCCAGGGGATGAACTCGAAGGGGGTCACATTGTCCTTCACCGGGTCCAGGGGCTGGTAGACCGCGGTGCCGGGGAAGTTGAGCCCCGCCATACTGAGGCCCTTTTCGTTGGTGGCCTCGTAATATAGGGGATAGTCCGGCCCCAGGCTGGTCATGCCGATCATGGCGTAGTGGGTCCTCATCTGGCACATTTTCCGAAAATTGAATACAAAATTCCGGGGCGTCACCGTGACCCCCTCATGGAAGGAGATCTCATAATCAAAGTTTCGCCCGAAATAGTGGTCCTTCGTCTTATAGCTGGCCGCTGTGCACATGCTCGTTCCTCCCTTCTTCTATCTCATCATACCACACCTCCGCCCGCTTTTCAACACGCCCCCGTCTTGCGTCCATGGCAGAAAGGGGCTATAATGGCTGCAACACAGCACAAAGGAGCGATACCCATGGGACTGCCCGAAAACTGCGGCCTGGACCTGCACTCCCACTGGCCCCGGGGGAAGCGGGACCTCATCACCGACGTGCCCGGAGTGACGGTGGGCCACGCCACCGTCCATGACGGGGACGTGCACACCGGCGTCACCGCCGTTCTGCCTCATCCGGGGGACCTCTTCCACGACAAGGTGACCGCCGCCTGCTGCGTACTCAACGGCTTCGGCAAGAGCGCAGGGCTGGTGCAGGTGGAGGAGCTGGGCACCATCGAATCCCCCATCCTCATGACCAACACCCTCAGCGTAGGGACCGTCCTGGACGGGGCGGTGCGGTACATGCTGGAGCGAAACCCCGACATCGGCGTCACCACGGGCACGGTGAACTGCGTGGTCACCGAGTGCAACGACGGCCGCCTCAGCGATATCCGGGGCCTGCACGTCACCGAAGCCCACGTCCGCCAGGCGCTGGACGACTGCCGGGAGGACTTCGCCGAGGGGGCCGTGGGCAGCGGCGCGGGCATGGTCTGCCTGGGGCTCAAGGGCGGCATCGGCTCCGCCTCCCGCACGGTGTCTCTGGACGGGACGGGGTACACCGTGGGCGCTCTCGTGATGACCAACTTCGGCCGGGCCGGAGATCTGGTCATCGGCGGGCGGCACTACGATACCCGCCAGGCGGGCATGGCCCCGGGCAGGGACGCCGGCTCCATTATCATCGTCATCGCCACAGACATCCCCCTCAACGAGCGGCAGTTAAAGCGCACCGCCCGCCGGGCCATGATCGCCCTGGGCCGGGTGGGCTCCTTCTGCGGCACTGACAGCGGGGATATCGCCATCGCCTTCACTACCGCCAATAACCGGCCCCACGAGAGCGACAAGAACATCCTCCCCGCCCGGGTGCTCCACGAGGACAGCATGGACGCCGTCTTTGAGGCGGCGGTAGAGGCCGTGGAGGAGGCCATCGTCAGCTCCCTCTACCACGCCGAGACCACCGCCGGTATTCGCGGAAACCGTTACATGGGCCTGCAGGACTTCCTGAAGACATACGCCCCCGAGGAAGGCTAAATATTATCCCTTGACAAATCCTTTGTCAAGGGATAATATTATGTCAGGAGGTGGATAAATATGGATGAGATCGCACGTATGCAGGAAAACCTGCTCCTGATCCGCCGTACAGTGGGCTGGACGGCGGAGGAATTCGGCCAGCGCATCGGCGTGACCCGCCAGACCATCAACAACATCGAGAGCGGCCGCAGCCGCCTGACCAAGACCCAGTACATCGCCATGCGCAGCATCCTGGACGCGGAGGTGCTCCAATCGCCCCCGGAGGAGACGGAGATGCTCCGGCTCGTGCTGGACGCGCTGGTGGACCACCCGGAGGACTACAGCGCCGAGGAGCGGGCGCGGATAAGGGAGAAGGCCAACATGCTTGCCCCCGCCATCCTGGCCGGCGCCACCACCCGGGCCGACGTATCCAAACAGTGGCTCAAGGACGTGGGCGCCCTGGCGGGTCTCAGCGCCGGCGCATTGCTGGGGGCTCTCGGCGTGAGCGTGGGCCTCAGCTCCTGGCTGGGCAAAGCCCTGGGCGGGAAGCGCTGGCGATAAGGCGACGCGGGAGGTTGGCACATGTTTAAAGACAAAGATAACATCAACCACCGCAGCGAAAAAGAATACGGGGACAATATACGCCTGCTCGCCGACGCGATACGGAAGGATGACAAAAGCCCGGGCGCGCTCCGGGAATTCCTGTTAAGCGGCGGGGTAAAGCTGGCCGCGACCCACAGGCCCAGCCACGCGGCCTGCGATTATAAGAGCTCCGACAATATAAGGGTGACGGAAAAACGCCTGTGCCGCTGCATGTACTACTATAATCTGACGCCCCGGCAGAGCCCATGCGAAAGCTGCGGTTTTCCCTGCAAACGCAAAAATACAGGCAGCTTTAAGATATGCGACTACGAGGTGCCGATGCCCGACGTCTGGGAGAATGTGGGCGGTATCGACTTGATGCTCCGGGAGGCCTCCCGGCCGGGCATATTCTACGGCGTAGAGGTAAAGCCTCCCTCCAGCCGGGAGCCCCTTGTCCGCATGGCGGCAGAGATACTGACCTATGCCCATATCGGCGGCGGCCTGGCCGTCATCTCTCCTGAACAGACAGTTCCGTTCCTTCCTGGCCTCTGCTTTTTTGAGGGCAGCGCGCAGGATAAGGACTACGGAAAGTATAGGGATGACCCCGATTTTCGAGTCATTCTGACCCGCGTCAGCGTATTCGTCATCCACTATACAGACAAAACATTCTTCGTCGAAAAGCTATAGCAGCGCTCTGCAACGCCATAAAAAGCGCATCATACATACATAGGGAGACGGCATATGCGCATTACCGTCCACCGGGGCACCCACCAGATCGGCGGGTGCGTCACCGAGATATCGTCCGGCAGCAGCCGGGTATTCATCGACTTCGGCGCCGACCTGCCGGGAACTGTCAGCGCCGCCCCGCCCGGGCCGATCCCGGGGCTGACCGTGCCGGACGGCTCCGAGAGCGCCCTGTTTCTCACCCACTACCACGGCGACCATGTGGGCCGTCTGGATGAGGTGGCCGCGGGCGTGCCCGTCTACATGGGCGGGACCGCCCGGGAAATATATTTTCGATATCTGGAGCGGGTCGGAAAGACTCCGCCCCAAACGCCCCTGCCCCTCTCCACCCTGCATACTGTTCACGTGGGAGACATCGCCGTCACGCCGTTCTTGGTGGACCATTCCGCCTTCGATGCCTGCATGTTCCTGGCGGAGGCGGACGGCAGGCGGGTGCTGCACACCGGCGATTTCCGCCTGCACGGCTTTCGCGGGGACAAGACGCTGCCCGCCCTGCAAAAATACGCCGGGGACCTGGACTGCATCGTCTGCGAGACGACCACGCTCTCCCGGGGGGACAAGCCCATGACGACCGAGCGGGAGCTGCAGAACGAGGCGCGGAAGATCATGCGGGACAATAAATACGTCTTTGTCCTCTGCTCCAGCACCAACATCGACCGCATCGCCGCGTTTTACCACGCCAACCCCTGGGGACGGCTGTTCGTCTGCGACAGGTACCAGAAGGAACTTCTGGACCTGGTGCGGGAGCGGCACGGGGACAAGAGTCCGCTCTACGATTTTTCCCATGTCTACGCCTATGCCCCGAACCTGGACGGGCTGATGGAGGAGCGGGGCTTTTGCATGCTCATCCGGCAGGGAGAGATATTCGCAAGTCTCCTGGACCGGTATCGCGGGCGGGACGCCGTCGTCTATTCCATGTGGAGCGGATACCTGAGGGGCGCCACGCGCAACGCGGCCCTGGCCGCGTTCCTGGCCAAAGATGACCCCACCTTCCTGCACACCAGCGGCCACGCCGCTATGGAGGATATCGCCGCTCTGTGCCGGACCCTCCGCCCGAAGCAGGGCGTCATCCCAATCCACGGCGAAACGCCGGAACGGCTCTCCGCCCTCCTGCCGGACATGCCGATCCATCTCTTGCAGGACGGCGAGCCGTTCGACCTATAAGAAAAACGCACGGTCTCTGACTGAGGCCGTACATTTTTATCACTTTCGGTTCTGTTCCTCCACGAACGCGGCGCTTTTGGCCGTCAGCTCCACCCACGCGGGGCGGAAGCCGCTTCGGATGGCGTTTCGCACCGACTTGATATTGGACCACGCCGCGCAGTAAAACGGTACCTTGCCCCGCTCCAGTATCTCCAGCGCCAGGCGGCTGGTCAGCGCGGAGGCGATATTCTGCCGGCGATAAGCGGGCAAAACATCCACGCCGATCTGCCACATGTCCTCGCAGTCGGCGGAGCAGCCCGCGAGACCCACCAGCGTCCCGCCGTCGTAGGCGCCAGCGCCCAGAACGTCCAGCTCCCGGCGCTTTTCACACAGCGCGTTGCTCCACGCAAGTGTGTAAAGCGGCCCGAAGTCCTCGGGATGCAGGAGCCTCACCTCATAGGGGCAGTCCGTGACCTGCAGCGTCCCCAGGTCGGGCAGGAAGTATTCCGCCATATAACATACCCGCAGGCCGTCCCTTTGCAGCGCGTCGTTCAACACGTGCAGGTTGGGCGTCTCGAAGCAGTGCTCCGTCGGAAAGCAGTTTACATAATTTTCAACAACAGCGCGGTATTTCTCATTCACGGACGCGACGATATTGTTCCCATAGGAGATGAGATGGCAGTCAAAGGGCAGCGACAGATACTTCCTCGCCCCGGGGCTCGCGGCGGACGTGACGACCACATTTTCCGCCCGCAGAAAGTCCTCCGCCCGGCAGTTCGCATCGACCGCGGACTGCTCCACGGCGATTTTTAATATATCCTTATTGGTAAAGAGCATATTGGGCCTCGCTTTATCAAAGCTCACATGAAATGAAGTCCATAGCCAAAATTCTCCTCCGGGACATACTCCTTATTCTTCGGCGCTTCCTCTGTCAGATCCAGCTTCGCCGCCATGGGAATCTCTCCGCGCCTGCATTTTTCCCATGTTTCAAATAACCTTGTCCTTCTAAGCAATGTATCGATCGCATCTTCTTTGCTGAGCCGGAGATAACTCACATCGTATCCATGATAGAGATTTCCATCTGCGCAGACCCGGAAGAACGACTTTTGGCCCGGGTCAAAATACATTGTATTCCCGTCAACATTTACGATCCCGCAGCGGCCGCCGTTCAGCCACGCCGCGCTCTCGCGGATCTGTTCCTCGGAAAAGAAGGTGCGCCATACTTCCCTGTGCAGCTCCAGCCGCGAGGACATGGTGATCGGACGTGGTCTCCAGGGATTCGTATGATATATCTTGCCATCATCACTCAGGGCATAGACATGTCTGCCATTAGAAACGGCCGCCAGGAAGCAATGATTTTTGTACCAGCTTGAGCCTTCTTCCAGGCCCAGATCGTCGAGCTTCTTCATAAATTCGCCGTCGGCGGAAGGTATGACATAGCGCAGGGCGATCCCATTGTCCGGGAATGCGAACAGGCCGTCCCGCGCGCGAAAAAGCCAGACCGCATACTCGTTATCCCTGAGATGGATCATCGGCGTATCTGTCTTCCTGACCGCTTCCAGCGGCCTTCCCATCTCATCAAGGCCGTTTATCGTGCCAGGGTCCGCATGGATTCCTTTTTCCTCCAAAACCGCCAGCAATCTTTTCTCATAAGGCTGATAAAACGCCCGCATCTCCTGTATACGAGAGCACCAGCAGTCATGACACCAGCCTTTTGCCCGCTCGCGATCCGAAAGTTCTTTTCCGCATCCTTTGCAATTCTCATATCCTGCCATATCGGACCCGTCCTTTCATGATGAGCGTGTTTTTTGCTTTCCGCCTGTGTCTCAGCGTATCTTTGCCAGCGCGGCGTTGGTATACTCCTCGTCACCGGTGACTTCTTTGATAAGCCTGAGTTTCTCTGGGAATTCGATCTGCTGGCCTTCGTCGCTCAGTTCGATCTCAGCGATGGCTTTATCCTCCCAGAAGGGGAACACGTCGATCTCAAAGTACTGGTTCTTATATGTAAGACAGTAGCGGGTCTTGCGGATCTGGCGGCAGGAGGTGTCCGCCTCCATGAGCAGGCGCAGATATTCACTCTGGCTGAGCCGGCGCTCCACCTCGACCCGCTTCAGGTCGCTGACCCTGCGTTTCGTCGTCTGGTAGTACACATAGCTTCCGTCGATCCCCCGCTGACGCACCCGTCTCTCCTCGCCCTCCGGCGCTTTGAGATAGGTCTGGATGATCTCGATCCGCTGACAGTTCGGCATGCTCTCCAGCCATTTGACGTCAGGGTATCCGATGAGGAATTTCCGCTCGATCTCAAAAGGCTCCGGCTCGCCCAGAAATGCCGCTATCTCCGCGATGAGCCGTTTCATTTTCGTCTCAAAATCGGTGCTGTTGTTGATGACCCGCAGGTGGGGGTGCCCCGTCCAGGCGGCGATGAGCTTATCATCCAGCGCGGCGGCCTGCTCCGGCGTCTCCGTCCGGGCCGTATTGTTGGCCGTGGTGTAAAACTGCTCCGCGCCCTTCGCCGCCGTCACCAGATGGAATACGGCGTCATAGTTGTCCCGCAGCTCCACCTCTGTCGAGCCCAGTGCATCCAGTACGCAGGCAAACTCCAGGTCGGTCATATACGCTTTATTATCCAACGCGCCCCGGTCGCACACGATCAGCACCTTGTCGGCGTTCATCGTACCGGCCGCTTTTTCAAATACCTTTTCCTTCTCAAGCTGGAGTGTGAACTGGCAGGCCTGATATTCTTCGTTCGAGCCGCATGTCCATGGCGCCACGCCGCCGGTTATGAGCTCCGTCGCCGTCTCCGGCACGAACAGGACCGCATACCCCTTTTCCGAAAAGGCATTTTGGATCCAGCTCATAGCCGTGGACTTGCCGGCACAGGGCCCGCCGGTAATGACGATCTTCGTTATTTTCATGTCTTTTCTCTCCTTTCGCATCTGCATAAGTTCATCTATCGGCTGTCCGAACAGAACCGCCAGTTTTCGCAGCACATCTGTGGAAGGCTTCGCCTTCCCGTTCTCCCACTTGGATACCGCTTTATTCGTCACACCAATCTTCTCCGCCAGCTCCGATTGTGACAGACCGCTCTTTTTCCGCAGCTCAAAAATATGTTCTCCGAATTTGTAATCGTTCATAGAAGCATCTCCCCGCACCGTTATAATACCACCCCCAGAAGCCGTCGGCAAGCCGCCCGTTATCGAATGGAGGTAGAACTTTTCTTCTGCTTTGCCGGGACCCCGAACCCCTGGGCTCCCGCGAAAGCCCCGCGCAGCGGGTTTCGCGGGAGAGAGAAAAAACTAATGGGGCCCCCATGAAAGCCCAGCGAAGCGGGTTTCATGGGGAGAAGGAAGAACGGCTCTGGCCGCTCCCCTGGGGCCCCCATGCGAGCCCAATGAAATGGGTCGCATGGGGAGAAGGAGAAAGACCTCTGACCGATGAATAGGCCTTGCTTGCAAGGACTATGAATCTTCAGAGGTCTTTCGACGTGGTGGATTCCAGCACGAAGTATGCGAACACCTCACGGAAAAAAATCGGGGTCATCCGTCCCTTCTGCCGTGTCTGTATCGTCAATCAAACTGGCAAGCATTTTTTCTGTCAGGGGCGTCTTTTGAAGATTGGACCGGTCATTCATCAAATCGGCAATGCGCTGCTGATTTTCAAAAAGCTCCTTCATGTCAGCAAAACTAAATTCGCGGCAATCATCCGTGAAGTAGAACGTCATAGCCAGCTTGTCAGGATACACGTATATTCCGCTCACGAGGAAGTCCAGCAGCCTTTGTGTTGTCTGCGGGTTATTGATATCCCCGACATACGCCTCTAAGAACCGCAAGACTGTCTCCGGCTTTAGGTCGTACTTTTTCCTGTTTTGCTCGGCCAAGAGTGCGTCTCTCAACATGGATTTCTGATTTTCAAGCACGTTCATCCGCTCAGCAGTCGTAGCGGTGAAGATTCCCGCTTCGATTGCAGACATGATGTTGGCAAGTTTGGCCTCGACATCTTTTAGTTGTGCTTTGATGGATGCTTCATATGCGCCGCCGTCGTCGTTCTGAGCCTTATAGTACGCATAGCGACATGAGAAACGAGCAAATGACATCGCGGATAGATGGCATTTGTGAGTTTCGGAAAGGGGGGTTGAACGATGAACGGAATGAGCGCGGATAGCGATATGACGGTCGAGAGAAAACCAGCAGCTTCAACAGCCACGACAGCGCCCGGAGGCGTTGACGGGGATGTGAAGATGCGTCCCGTGACCGTGAGGCTGCCAGATGATGTCTGGCAGGCTATACGGTCGGTCGCGGAGGAAAATGCCGTCTCTCTCGCTTCCGTATGCAGGATGTCTATAGCATCCGAGCTGTCCCGGTAGGGCGTGAATTTGCCGAGACAATCGCGCCCGGACATCAAGCCGTTGTTGCCGTCCAGACGGATGGAAAAGGCGGCAAGGTTCACGTTCATATTGCGGTCAATGACGCTCGGACAGTAGATACACGAGGGCTGCCCGCTACCGCATATTGGTTCTGGAAATTCAAAGAGAAAGCTAACGAGATATGCAAGCAGTTTTTCAATTTGGACTTTGGCGCGGATGCCGACGATAAAGAATCGCAGTATGAGCGTGAAGCTCTTGGCGGTAAGTATAGTTGGAAAGAGGACCTGAAGGAGCGTATCCGTGGAGCGGCTGCATTTGCGAAGAACGATGAGGAATTTCTGGAGGGTTTGAAGGAAAATGGCGTCAAAGTAACGCGGCGTCATGCCACTAAGACTCAGCCGGAATACTATGTTTATGAGCTGACGGATTACTCTCATTTTCCGGCTGATAAGACGCCAAAGCGGGCGTGTCTTGCGAAATCGTACAAGCTGGGTGCAGAGTTTGGTCCCAGCGAGATTCCGAAACAATACGGGACCTTCATGGATTATCTACCATCCGATTTTGTTATTCCAGAGCCGGTTAAAGTCGAGGATAAGGAGCCGAGGCAAGAGCAGAGCGCACAAGAATTGCGGCAGCGAAATGCTGAACGTCTGGCTGCTCTGGAGCGTGAGTATCGTCATCTTGTGAATGATGGTCACGGTGAAGATGAAGATTCGTATGGCCGATAATGCTCCCCGTTAAGGGGAGCCGGGTTGAAATAGAAAAATGGATGTGCAATAAAGAAAGAGCCTGTTGCAGTTTTGCAACAGGCTCAATTCATATTAGGCCAAACCAGCGGAACGCTGCGAGGATTGCTGCTTCTTTTTCGGGTTTCAGCTTGGGGATGTAATGCCCTTCTGCTCCCTCAAAGCCTTTGTACTCGTACTGAACAAGTCCGCACAGCTTCTTGGTCTGCGATATACTGAGATTGCTGACATGAAAGCCATAATGCTGTTTGACCCATGCCTGAATCTCTTTGTATGTGGCACGTTTGGTCTGTAATTGTGTTTCACCCTCATAGTCGTCTAGTTCGACTATGAGGGCGAACACATTGCGGTATACGCCCAAGCTCATATTGGACATGGTGTTCGTATACCTAACGTCTGGTGGAGCTGAGGGGGATCGAACCCCTGTCCGAAAGCACTTCAGCGGAACCTTCTCCGGGCGCAGGCGGTCATCCTGCGCTTACGCGCTCTTCCCCTTCCCGGTGCAGGCCGTCACGCATGACGGGTCGGGTAGCTTCATGATGCATGGTGCGCTCAAAGCTTTGCGCACGCACGGACGCTGCTAGTCGACGCCCAGGTCCCGGGCCGCAGCGCTCCCGGGCTGGACGGGCCTGCCTTAAGCGGCGGCCAGAGCGAGATTATC
>CANRKN010000049.1 GCA_947631215.1 uncultured Oscillospiraceae bacterium
GCAGGCGGGGCACTGGATGGAGCCCTTGGCCAGCACGTCCTCGTCGAAGGTGACGGTCTCGCCGCAGGCGGGGCACTGGCACTCATAAAAGGCGGTCTCCCCGTCCCAGTCCTCGATCTCGTCCTCGTCGTCCTCATCCTCTTCGTCGCCGAACAGGACGGTCTCCACATCCTCCAGGTCGTCGCTGACCGCGTCCAGACCCTCGTCCAGCTCCGCGATGTCGGCGGCCAGGTCCTCCTGGTCGATGGCCAAATCCTCTAAAACGTCCAGGATGGTGGTGAGTATCTTCCCCTCCTTCTGCTCGGGGTCGATGCCCAGGCCCTCGGTCAGGCCCTTCAGATACGCGACTTTCTCCGCAGTGGTCATGGCAAAAGCCTCCTTACAGTTCAGCTCATCCCTTGGCCCGGCCCAGGTACTCCCCGGTGCGGGTGTCTATCTCGATGCGCTCGCCCGGCTCGATGAACAGGGGCACCTTGATCTCGGCGCCGGTCTCCAGGGTGGCGGGCTTGGTGGCGTTGGTGGCGGTGTTGCCGGCGAAGCCGGGGTCGGTCTCGGTGATCTCCAGGGTCACGAAGTTGGGGGCATCCACGGCGAAGACGACGCCCTTGTAGGAGTTGACGGTGCAGACCTCGTTCTCCTTGACGAAACGGAAGCCGTCGGAGAGCTTGGACTTGTCGATGGGGATCAGCTCATAGGTCTCGCCGTCCATGAAGTAGTAGATATCGCCGTCGGCGTAGCTGTACTCCATGTTCTTGCGCTCCACGTAAGCGCTCTCGAACTTGGCCGTGGGGTTGAAGGAGGTCTCCACCACCGCGCCGGTGATGACGTTCTTCATCTTGGTGCGGACAAAGGGGGAGCCCTTGCCGGGCTTGACGTGCTGGAACTCGATGACCTGCATCACCTGGCCGTCCATCTCGAAGGTCACGCCGTTGCGAAATTCGCCTGCTGAAATCATATAAATATCCTCCGTATGAGTTGTATGTGTCTTAACGATTCATTCTACTATATTTTCGCCCTGTTGGCAACCCCTGATTTTTACAGCACTATCAACTCTTTGGGGGCTTTTGTCAGATTCTCGGCCCCGCCGTCGTGGAGCCACAGCATGTCCTCGATGCGTACGCCGAACTTTCCCGGCAGGTAGATGCCCGGCTCGGCGGAGATGACCGCCCCCTCGGGCAGCACGTCCTGGCCGGCGGCGCCGGGGTTCTCGTGGATCTCCAGGCCCAGGCCGTGGCCGAAGCCGTGGCCGAAATACGCCCCATAGCCCGCGTCGGCGATGACCTTCGCGGCGGCGTTGTGGATGTCCACGCCCACCACCCCGGGGGCGGCGGCCTCTATGCCGGCGAGCTGGGCCTTGAGCACCACGTCGTACACATGGCGCATCTCGTCGGTGGCATGGCCCACCGCCACGGTGCGGGTCATGTCGGAGCAGTAGCCATTGTAAAGCGTGCCGAAGTCCATGGTGAGAAAGTCCCCATCCTTGATGACCACGTCCCCGGGCACGCCGTGGGGCATGGAGCTCTTGGCGCCGGTGACCACGATGGGGTCGAAGGAGTTGCCCTCGCCGCCGTATTTATACATTCTATATACAAGCTCCGCGGCCACCTCCTTCTCCGTCATGCCCGGGCGGATGAGCCCCAGCACCTCGTCCAGGGCTTTCTCCGCGATGCGCTGGGCTTTGACGATGGAATCCACCTCGTCCTGGTCCTTGCTGGCCCGCAGGGCGGTGAGGATGGTCTTTTCCTCTATAAGGGGCACGCCGAGGGCCTCCTCCAGCCACTTCCACTGGCCGTGGGAGAGCCTGTCCGGCATGGCGGCGGCGCTTTTGAGGCCGTTTTGGGCGAAGAGCTCCCCCAGCACGGCGCCCAGCTTCTTCTCCCGGGACACGCACAGGACCTCCATGTCCTTTATGGCCGCGGTAGCCGCCTCCACATACCGGGAGTCGGTGACGACCCAGGCTTTGTTCGGGGTGATGACGGCGGCGCCGTCGTCGATGTGGAAGCCCGAGGCGTAGCGGATGCTCACCGCGTCGGTCATCACCAGGGCGGGCAGGTCCCCCAGGGCCTGCTGTATCTTCTTCACATGGGACATAATATTACGCTCCTTCATTCGATATAGGGTGCGATCTGTTCGTATAGGGCCGGGCCTATGCCCTCCACCTGCGTCACGTCCTCCGGGGCGGCGAAGGGGCCGTGCTCCTCCCGCCAGGCGATGATGCGCCCCGCCAGGGCCGGGCCCAAACCGGGCAGGTCGTCCAGCTCCGCCTCCGTGGCGGTGTTGAGGTCCAACGCCGCGGTCCCGGCCGCCAGCGCGGCCTCATCCACCGGCCCCGCCGCCATGGCCAGGGGCTTATCGTCCAGGACGTACCAGGCCAGCGACGCTCCCAGCAGGACAGCCGCCAGCGCCCACAGCGCGGCGTTCAGGCGGGATGCATTTTTACTGGAAGGCTTTTGCATATATTCAATGATATTTAATAAAAAACAAGGTTGCTTTTCTCCGGCTTTTTTTCTATAATAGGTAAGAACGACTTTCGATATTACGCTGTACATATCATATCACAGTTTTCCGGAGAATGACATGAAAAAATACAGGCTTTTGTCCCTCCTGCTTATAATATCGCTGTTTGTCTGCCTGCTGCCCGTTCAGGCCATGGCCCTGGATGACCCCCAGACCACGGCCCGGTCCGCGGTGCTCATCGACGCGGACACCGGCGACATCCTCTACCAGAAAAACGGGGACCTGACCATGTTCCCCGGGGGGCTTACTATGCTCATGACGGCGCTGCTGGTGGCGGAGGCCATCGACGTGGGGAGCGTGAACCTTGCCGATGAAGTCACCGCCTCGGAGACGTTCCGCTACAACGTGAGCCCGGAGAGCATCACTGCGGACCCCGCCGTGGTGCCCGGCGAAAAGCTGACGGTGGAGGAGCTTCTCTACTGCTCCCTGCTCCGGTCCGCGGCGGACACCTGCAACATGCTGGCCGAGCGGGTCAGCGGCACGGTGGATGCCTTCGTGGAGGCCATGAACCGGCGGGCCCAGGAGCTGGGCTGCACCAACACCCACTTCGTCAACGCCAACGGCCAGGCCGTTGCCGCCGGCGAGAACCATCAGACCACCGCCCATGACCTGGCCCTCATCTGCCGCCAGCTGGTGACGAAGCCCGCCATCCTGGCCGTGAGCCGGGCGGCCAGCTATACCATCGGCGCCACGGAGGTGGCCGGCAGCCGCACCGTGTATAACGCGAACTACCTCCTGGACCCCACCAGCGAGTTCTACTACCAGCACGCCTACGGTCTGAAGACCGGCTATTCCGCCGCCCTGGGCAACTGCCTGGTGGCCGCGGCGGACCTGAACGAGGTGAACGTGGTGGCGGTCATCTTGGGCTGCCCTGAGAATGGCGACCAGTTCCGGGACGCCATCACCCTGTTCGACTGGGCCTTCGACAACTACAGCTACCGCCAGATCCTGAGCCCCATGGACACTTTGGACACGGTGGAAGTGTCCACGGGCAGCCCCTCCAGCATCGGCGTGCGGGCGGAGACCGCCGTGAGCCTTCTCCTGCCCAACGACCAGGAGCTGGGGAACGTGGAGTACGCCATCCAGTATGCCCATGAGCAGGCCGGCACGGAGCTGGAAGCGCCCATCAGCGCCGGGGAATATCTGGGCACCGTGACGGTCCGGGTGGACGGGGAAGACCACGGCACGGTCCGCCTTGTGGCGGCCGGAAGCTCCGACATCTCCCGCCTGGACTACCTGCAGACCCAGCTGAAGGGCATGATCCAGACCCCCGCCGTCCGGCAGATATTGTCCATTCTGGTCATCATCTTCGGGGTGTATCTGCTGCTCACAGTCATATACTTCATCCAGCGGCTGCACCACCTGCACACCCTGCGCCGCGCCCGGAAGGAGCGGGCGGCGTCCCGGGCCCGGCAGGAGGCCCAGTGGCTGGACGTGCCCCGGGAGGACGAGGAGCCCGCGGGGTACATCGGCCAGCCCCCGGCCCGGTATGATGAGCCGGAGGAAGAGGAATATGAGGACGACGAACCGGCGGAGCCCGACGATAGGTACGGCGGCCGCCATGCCGGCGGAGAGCGCCGGGCGGTCCCGCAGGAGGACGAAGAGCCGGAGGAGGAAGAGCCCGAGGACGACGAGGCGCCTGAGGAGGATGCCGGGCCTGGGGAGGACCCCGGCGCGGACCCCGTGGTGTCGGACGACGACATAGAAGATTTTTTCCGCGACTATAAGCTCTGAGACTGCCGAAGACCGGCGATAATAACGACAGGAGGGCGAGGAAATGCTGCTGCATACCAGGGCGAGGATGCTGTCCATCCACGACAAGGTGGAGGTGCTGAACGAGGCGGATGAGGTGGTCTATTCCGCCGAGAGCAAGGTGCTGTCCATCCACCACGCCACCACCGTCCGGGACGCCCGGGGCCGGGAGGTGGCCAAGATCACCCAGAAGCCCCTGTCCCTCCATGAGACCCACGACATCGAGATGGCCGACGGGGAGAAGATCGAGCTGAGGACAGAGCTGTTCCACGTGATGAAGGACGTCATCGACCTGGAGGGCCTGGGCTGGCAGCTCCACGGCGACGTCCTGGAGCACAATTACGAGATCGTGAACCAGCTTGGCGCGACGATCGCCGCCGCCCACCACAAGTGGGTGTCCGTCCACGACGTGTACTACATCGACGTGATGGACGAGAGCCAGACGGATAAAATAGTTTGCGTATACCTGGCCCTGGAGCAGATCATCCGCATGCGGGAGTTGGAGCGGGCCAACGCCGCCGGCGGGACCGCCGCTGCGGCCGGAACAGCCAACCGGAACGACCAAAATTAACAGCGGAACTATCACGCCCCCGCTGACGAAGCGGGGGCTTTTCCTTGGAGGAGAGCAGTGAACATACTCTATGACTGCCGGAATATTGCGGACAAGGACCCCTTCGGCCCCGTAAAGGTGGGGCAGGAGTGCCGCATCCGCATCCGCATTCCGGCAAAATGCGGCGCGCGCCGCGTCATCCTCACCGCCGACAGGCTGGGGGCGGAGCTCACAAAGCAGGGGACCGACGGGCCCTACGATATCTTCGCCGGGGCGTTCGTGCCCGGGGAGACGGGGCTATATTTCTACAAATTCCACATCTGGGACAAAAACGGGGACTACGATCTTTTCAAGGCCGGGAACGGCACCAACATGGGCGCCGGGGACCCGTGGCAGCTTTCCGTGCTGCCGGCGGACTACGACCCGCCGGAGGCGTACCGGGGCGTGGTGTACTATCAGATATTCCCCGACCGGTTCAATAAGAGCGGGAAGTGTGACCTGACGGAGAAGCTGCATCCCTACACCGTCCGGAAATTCGATACCTTCGTGCCCCGGGCCAAGAATGCCACCGACTTCGCCGGGGGCAACCTGCGGGGCATACGGGAGAAGCTGGACTATATCGCGGGCCTTGGCGTGAAGGTCATCTATCTCAACCCCATCGTCATGGCCTGGTCCAACCACCGATACGACGCGGCGGACTATATGCGGGTGGACCCCATGCTGGGCACGGAGGAGGACTTCACCGCCCTGTGCCGGGCGGCCCATGAGAAGGGCATGCGCATCGTGCTGGACGGGGTGTTCTCCCACACCGGCAGCCATAGCAAGTACTTCGACGCCACCGGCGAGTTCGGTGGGGGCGCAGTGTCGGCAGGACCCGCCTCTCCCTATTATAAGTGGTACGATTTTCAGGAATTTCCCCGGAAATATACGGCTTGGTGGGGCGTGGAGGTAATGCCCTGCGTCAACGAGCTGGACCCGGACTACATGGAATACATCCTGGGCGAGGAGGGCGTGGTGGCCACGTGGCTGCGCCGGGGGGCGGATGGGTTCCGCCTGGACGTGGCCGACGAGATCCCGGACGAATTCCTGGCTGCCCTGCGCAGGCGGGTGAAGGCGGTGAATCCCGACGCCGTGGTCATCGGCGAGGTCTGGGAGGACGCCTCCAACAAGATAAGCTACTCCGTCCGCCGGAAATACTTCACCGGCGCGGAGCTGGACGGGGTCATCAACTACCCCTTCCGCACGGCGATATTGAACTTCGCCGCCGGAAAGGACGGGGGCGAGGCCTTGGCGGAGACGGTCCAGACCCTGGCGGAGCACTATCCCGCGGCGGCCCTGGACTGCACCATGGCGGTGCTGGGTACCCACGACACCGAGCGGGTGGGCACGATGCTGCCAGAGAAAAACGCCCGCCGGACGGCGGCCTTCCTCCAGTTCGCCCTGCCGGGCAGCCCGGTCATCTACTACGGGGACGAGGCGGGCCTCACCGGGGGCCGGGACCCCATGAACCGGCTGCCCTATCCCTGGGGGAAAGAGGATCAGGACCTGATCGCCCTCTATCGGGAGCTGGCGGAGCTCAAAAACGCCTATCCCGCCCTGCGGACGGGGGATATCCGCTTTGAGGCCGCCGGGCACGGGGTGATATCGTTCACCCGCCGGTGTGAGCAGGAGGCGGTCCGGTGCAGAGTGGACCGGACAACGGGAAGCTACAGCGTAGAGATCATATAACATATAAAGGAAGGGCGCGCTCCCAACGGAGCGCGCCCTTCGCGTATCTTTCTCACGAGCCGGTCACGTAGCCCAGCTTTCCGGCATAGGCCGCCGGGTCGAAGGAGGCGGAGGACAGGCTGACATACTGCCAGGCGCCGCCCTGTTTCGCGAGCATAACCAGGTCGTCTCCGGCCTTGGGATTGCCGGAGGCCCAGTGGCTGTCGCCGGTGTAGAGCACCGTGCCGTCAGACCAGCGCCAGCAGGCGCTGCCGGCGTCGTACTCCACGCCCAGCCACGCATATTCCACGCCGCTGCCGCCGTTGTTGAGCTGGCGCACCACGGCCTGGAAGTCATCCTCGGAACGGATGACAGTGAGGCCGCCGCTGGCCTGGGCCTGGGCCTTGGCGTCCGCGTAGGTCAGGTCGCCGCCGGTGACGGTATACCGGGGGGCCGGTTCGGGGGTCACCTGGCCCGGGGTCTCCTGGGGCGCGGGGGTGGCCGTGACCGAGGGCGTGGGGTTGGTGGTGGAGAGATAGGTATTGGACACGTAGCCGGTGGTGCCCTTGAAGAGCACCCGGCTCCAGTTGCCGGCGATGCCCGTGCGCTTCAGCTCATAGCCGGTAGAGGCGGAGCCGATGATGGGGTAGCTGGTGCCCGGGCCGGAGCGGACGTTCACGCCCACGCCGGTGATGTATACGGTGTCGTCGGCGGGGGAGACGGTGTAGCCGGGGGTGGGGGTGGTGGATGTGCCGCCGCCGGAGCCTGTGCCGGAGCCGCCGCCCCAGGAGGTACCGCCGCCGGAGCCCGTGCCGGAGCCGCCGCCCCAGGATGTGCCGCCGCCGGAACCCGTGCCGGAGCCGCTCGTCCCGGTGCTGCCGCCGGTGCCGGACCCTGTGTTACCACCTGTGCCTGTATTGCCCGTACCGGTGCCAGTTCCCGTATTGCCTGTACCGGAGTTATTGCCGGTCGTCCCCGTGCCGGTGTTATTGCCCGTACCTGTACCGCCTGCGGAGCCTGTGCCTGTGCCGGTCTCATTCCCGGTGGTGCCGGCAGCGCCGCCGCCCCCTACGATGCCCTCCAGTGTGCCGGGGGCGGGGGTGACGATCACGGTGCTGTCGCTGGGCCGGGCGGAGGCGTCAGGGCTGGCGTTGGGACTTGCCTGGGGGCTTGCCTTGGGCGTCGCCGTAGGCTTGGCGGTGGGCTTGGGCGTGGCGCTGGGCTCGGGAGTGATGACCACCGGGGAGGGGGGCGCCTCTATGGCCGTCTGCTCCGTGGCCTCGGGGGGCGCGATGGGGCTGCTCGGATTGCCGAATACCATATAGCCCACGCCGCCCAGCAGGGCCGCCGCCGCGACGCCGCAGAGGATGGGCACCGCCTTGGACTTCTTCTTGGCGGGGGCCACGGTGGGGGCCTTTTTGTCGGGGGAATGCTCAAAGTCCTTGCGGACCTTATACTCTTTCTTGGCCGCGGGGGTCTCCGTCTCGCCCGCGGCGGCTATGCCGGCCACGGCTGCGGCCGCGCCTGCCGCGCTTGCGGCGGCCGCCTCGTCGGATTGGGACGCATCCTCTCCAGCGGGCGCTTCCGCGCTCTCGCCGCCGGATGCTTCGCCCTCGGCCGCGGGGGTATCGCCCGCGGGGAATGTCTCGCCTTCAGCGGGTGCGTCCCCTTCGGCAGGGCCATCCGCCTCGCTCTGGGGCGCTTCGCCGCCCTCCGCGGAGGCGTCGTTATTATCCTTGCTTGCCGCGGCGGCCACCGCCGCCGCGCCGCCTGCCGCCGCCAATCCGGCGGCCGCGGCCGCCAGGACCTGGTCGGCCTCCCGGAGCATCTCCTCGGTGCTCTCCTCGGGCACAGGGGGCTCCTCCGGTATAGGCGCGGGGGCAGGGGGCTCTTCCGCCGCCGCAGCGGTGGACGCCTCCGCCTCGGGGGCGGCCTCCTCCATCGGGACAGCCGCGGCCGCGGCGTCCCCCTCCTTCTCGGGGCCCAGGGCCTCGTCCGTCCAGTGCAGGGCGAAGAGGAGCTCTTTGGCGGTGATATACCGATCCTCCGGCTTATAGGCCAGGGCCTTTTCCAGCACCCTTTTCAGGTCGTCGCTGACGCCCTCCGGGGCGGGGATGGCCTCGCCCTTCATCCGCCGGCGCAGGGCGGAGGCCCTGTCCTGGTTGGTCAGATCGTCCTTCTCCGGCTGGAAGGGGAGAAAGCCCTTATTGCACCCGGCGTATATCATCAGACCCACGGAGAACACGTCCGCGGCGGCGGAGCTCTCCCCGTCCCAGAAGAACTCCGGGGCCAGGTACTCCACCTGGTTGGCGGGCCGCTGGGCCGCGGGGGTGGACATGGGCATGCCGAGGACAGCCTTGCCGTCCCCGTCCAGCGTCACGTTCCCCGGCCACACGCCCCCGTGGAACCCCTCCGGGTCCCCGGGCAGCTGCTCGCACAGCTCCATGGCCGCCTTTACCGCCTGTTCCGGCGTCGTCTGGCACAGATACCCCGCCAGAGAGGCCGCCGGATTCATCTCCGTATCCGTCATGCCGATCACCTTTGCTCCCAGAAAAGTTACAAATTGGTTACGATATGAAACAAACTTAACACAAACAAAACAAAATGTCAACAGATAATTGAAAAAAGAATGCCGCAGACGTCGTCTGCGGCAGTTTCAGTTGTTTTTCAGCTCATGCCCGGTGCCATTTCACGCCCTGGGGGGTGTCCTCCAGGATGATGCCCTGGGCCTTCAGCTCGTCCCGGATACGGTCGGCCTCCGCCCAGTTCCTGGCCTTGCGGGCCGCCTGGCGGGCGGCGATCTTCTCCTCGATCTCCCCGGCCAGGTCGTCCTCCTTCTTGAAGGGGATGCCCAGCACGCCGCACAGCTCCAGGAAGACGTCCCGGCAGGCGATGGCCAGGGCCTTGGTGGGGTCGGCGGCGGGGGACACGGCGGTGTTCACCTCCCGGACCAGCTCAAAGATGGCGCTGACCGCGTCGGCGGTGTTGAAGTCATCGTCCATGACCTCGATGAACCGCTGGCGGTACTTATCAAGACCCTTGACGAAGGCGGCGTCCGCCTCGGACAAGGCCCCGTCTTTGCCGTTTTCGGCGAAGAAGTCCAGGTTGTCCTTGGCGGTCTGGAGGCGGTCCAGGGCGGCCTGGGCCTGCTCCAGCACGTCGGTGGAGTAGTTCAGGGGGGAGCGGTAGTGGCTCATGAGCATGAACATGCGGATGCAGTCGTAGCCGTACACCGCCGCGGCCTCCCGGACGGTGAAGAAGTTGCCCAGGGATTTGGACATCTTCTTATTGTCCACGTTGATGAAGCCGTTATGGAGCCAGTAGTGGACGAAGGGCACGCCGTTGGCGGCCTCGGACTGGGCGATCTCGTTCTCATGGTGGGGGAAGACCAGGTCCTTGCCGCCGGTGTGGATGTCGATGGTCTTGCCCAGATACCGATTGGACATGGCGGAGCACTCGATGTGCCAGCCGGGCCGGCCCATGCCCCAGGGGGACTCCCAGGCGGGCTCCCCGGGCTTGGCGGCCTTCCAAAGGGCGAAGTCCATGGGGTTTTCCTTCACGTCGTTGACCTCCACCCGGGCGCCGGACTGGAGATCGTCCAGGTTCTGGTGGCTCAGCTTGCCGTAGTCCCGGAACTTGGCGGTGCGGTAGTACACGTCCCCGTTCACCTCGTAGGCGTAGCCCTTGTCGATGAGGGTCTGGACCAGCTCGATGATCTGGGGGATGTTCTCGGTGGCCTTGGGGTGGACGGTGGCCTCCCGGACGCCCAGGGCCTTCACGTCGTTCCAGTACTCGGCGATGTACTTCTCCGCGATCTCGGTGGAGGACACGCCCTCCTCGTTGGCCTTTTTGATGATCTTGTCGTCCACGTCGGTGAAGTTCTGCACGAACGTCACCTCGTAGCCCCGGTATTCCAGATACCGGCGCAGCACGTCGAACATGATGATGGGCCGGGCGTTGCCCACGTGGATGTAGTTGTACACCGTGGGGCCGCAGCTGTACATGGTGACCTTGCCCTCGGTGATGGGGACGAAGTCCTCCTTCTGCATGGTCAGGTCGTTGTAAAAACGCATAGGTCAGTTCTCCTTCTCCTTTGCGGAAAGTTGCTGTTCCAGGTCGATGACACGGCTCCGGAGAGCGCACAGCTCCTGCACCACCGGGTCGGACACGCTGATCTGGTCCACCCGGGAGGCGAAGTCGGTCCTCTCTCCGGCGATGCGGGCGATGTGGGCGGGCACGCCCACGGCGGTGGAGTTGGCCGGCACCTCCGAGAGCACCACGGCGTTGGAGGCAATGCGGCTGTTGTCCCCGACTTTAAAGGGGCCCAGCACCTTGGCGCCGGAGCCGATGAGCACATTGTTGCCGATGGTGGGGTGGCGCTTGCCGTGGTCCTTGCCCGTGCCGCCCAGGGTGACGCACTGGTATAAAAGCACGTCGTCGCCGATCTCGGCGGTCTCGCCGATGACCACGCCCATGCCGTGGTCGATGACCAGGCGGCGGCCTATGGTGGCGCCGGGGTGTATCTCGATGCCGGTCTTTTTCCGGGTGCGCTGGGAAATGGCCCGGCCCAGGAACTTCAGGTTGTGGGTCCAGCACCAGTGGGCCCGGCGGTGGCGCATGACCGCCCGCACGCCGGGATATAGAAGGTATACCTCCAAAGCGGAGCGGGCCGCGGGGTCCCGGTCCTGGTAGGCCTTTATGGTCTCTTTCAGATAGTCAAACATCTAATCAGGGTCCTTAAACTCTGGTTTGAATTTCTCCTTATACGGTCTCGCCAGTCAGACAGCCGTCCTCCAAGGCGTCTATGCGCACCCGGGCAAATTCGCCCGGCACGGCCTCGCCGGTGAAGAGCACCTGCTCGTCCACGTCCGGGGAGTCGGCATAGCGCCGGCCGGCCCAGCGGCCATCGCCGCTTTTGCCCTCGCAGAGGACCTGAAATACCTTCCCGATCTGGGCGCGGTCGTACTCGTCCATGATCTGCTCCTGCAGGTCCGTCACGGTCCGCTGCCGGGCCAGGGCCTCGTCCTCGGAACATCGGTCCGGCATATCCGCCGCCGGGGTGCCCTCCTGGGGGGAGAAGGTGAATACCCCCGCCCGGGGCAGCCGCTGTGCCCGGAGGAAATCCAGAAGCTCCCCGAATTCCGCCTCGCCCTCGCCGGGCAGGCCCACGATAAGGCTGGTGCGCAGCACCGCATTCGGAATGCGGGCGCGGAGCTTCGCGAAGAGCGCCTCGATGGAGGCCTTCGTCTCCGGCCGGCGCATGCGGCGCAGGATGGCGTCGTTCACGTGCTGGATGGGCACATCCAGGTATTTGAGCACCTTGGGCTCGGCGGCGATGAGGTCGATGAGCTCATCGGTGATCTCGTTGGGGTAGAGGTAGTGGAGCCGTATCCATTCTATGCCGTCCACCTTCACCAGTTCCCGCAGGAGGGTGCATAAGGTGGTGCCGTCTTTGAAGTCATGGCCGTAGCGGGTCACGTCCTGGGCCACCAGGATAAGCTCCTTGACGCCCGCGGCGGCCAGGGTCTCCGCCTCGGCCAGGATGGCGTCCATGGGCCGGGAGCGGTACCGGCCCCGGATGGAGGGGATGACGCAGTAGGCGCAGCGGTTGTCGCACCCGTCGGCGATCTTGAGGTATGCCCAGCCCGGGCCCGTGGTCACGGTCCGGTCCAGCTCGGGAAGGGGCGCGTTCTTATCCGCAAAGCGGGCATAGTGCTCCTCGCCGGTCTCCAAGGCCGCGACGATGTCGGGGAAGCTCCCCACGCCCAGCACCGCGTCTATCTCGGGCATCTCATGCAAAATGTCCTCCGAATACCGCTGGGCCAGGCACCCGGTGACCACCAGCCGCTTCAGGCTGCCGGTCTTCTTGAGCTCGGCAAGCTCCAATATGGCGTTGATGGCCTCCTGCTGGGCGGCCTCGATGAAGGCGCAGGTATTCACCACCGCGGCGTCCGCCTGGGCGGGGTCCGCCACGATGACATGGCCGGCGGCCTTCAACAGCGCCAGCATCTGTTCGGAGTCTATGAGGTTCTTGGCGCAGCCAAGAGAGGTAAAGTGGATTTTCATATCAAATACCTTGTAGGCCCCCTTGTGAAAGGGGGCTGGCAGCGCGAAGCGCTGACTGGGGGATTGTGCTTAGACCAACGGCAATCCCCCCGGCCCTTCGGGCCACCCCCCTTTGACAAGGGGGGCTTTTATGTGCCTGCCCGACGGGTGGCGATTCATTCTTCATCCTCCGCACCATACCGGTGCAATGCGGCGCGTATCTCGTCCCAGGAAAAGCCCCGGCGGAAGAGGGCCGCCGCGGCCTTGTCCCGCTCTTTGCGGTCCGTAACGTCCCGGCCCCGAAGCCGGGCGGCCAGGAGCCGGTCAATGGTATCGCTGCCCTCGGGCAGCTCCTCTAAAGCCTCGTCCCAGTATTCCGGGGGCACCCCCCGGCGGCGCAGCTCCGTGCGGACCCGGCCCGGGCCGTAGCCCTGGGCGGCATAGTGGCGGGCGATCATCCCGGCATACTCGCCGTCGTTGACGAACCCATAGTCCAGGCACAGGGCCGCCACGGTGTCGATATCCTCGGGGGAACAGCCCTTCTGGGCCAGCTTGTCCCGCAGCTCCTTCTCCGAGTGGGGGCGCTTCAAATAGTCCATGGCCCACTTCTTAGCCCGCTCCAGGGGGGACTGGGGCGTCTTTTTTGGCGGCTCCAGCTCCCCCGCCGGGTCGTTCATCACGGACCGGACGGTGTGTTTACAGTCGTTCTCGCTCATCTCTCTCACCGGCCCGCCCGGGCCCGCGCCTCCGCCCGGGCCACCTCTCCCAGCCGTGCCTCGGCATGGGCAAAATAGCGCCGGAAGGCGTCGCAGTAGTAGTTGTGGGGGGCGCCCTCATGGCCGGTCCAGTCGTTCTTGCACCCGCCGCTGCAGAGCCCCCGCCACCGGCAGGTCGCGCACTCCGCGGGCTTTTCCGCGCCCCATTGAAGGAACCGCCGGGCGGTGTCGCCGCCCGCCATATCCGCCAGGGCGTCATGGCCCAAGGTGCCCATGCGCCAGTCGTCCATGGCGTAGAAGTCGCAGGGGTATACGCCCCCGTCCGCCTCCACCACGAAGTAGCTGCCGCACTGGCCGCAGGCGGCGCAGGAGCTGGCCCCGGCCCCCAGCATCAGGTTCACGTGGTCCTCAAAAAACCGCACGCTGTGCCAGTCACCGCGGACCCAGTCGGCGTACCATAAATCGAAGAGCCGGCACAGGAACGCGCCGTAGGCCTCCGGGGTCAGCGACCAGGGCCGGCCGCCCCGGGCCTCCCCCAGGGGGTCCAGGCAGGGGATGAACTGCATATAGCGCACCCCCAGCTTTTTGAGCTCATTGTAGAGGCTGTCCGGCCGTTTGGCGGCCTGAGCCGTCACCACGGTGAGGACGTTTGTCCGCACCCCGTGGCGCAAAAGCAGCCCCAGGGCCCGGCGGGTCCGAGCGAAGGTGTCATGGCCCGCGGCGTCCCGGCGGTAGAGGTCGTGCAGCTCCCGGAACCCGTCCAGGGACAGGCCCACGAGATAATCTTCCTCTTTGAAAAATTCCGCCCAAGCGTCATCCAGCACCATGCCGTTGGTCTGGATGGCGAAGGAGACGGATACCCCCTCGGGGCAGAGCTCTCTCGCCCGGGCGGTGAAGCGCTTGAAAAACCCCAGCCCCGCCAGGGTGGGCTCGCCCCCCTGGAACAGGAAGCTGACGGCCCCGCCGGGGTCCACAAGGGCGAAGCCCTCCCCCAGGAGGGTCTCCGCGGTGGCGTCGGTCATGAGGCCGTAGTTGTTCACAGCGCGGCTTTCCGCCTCGTCCTCATAAAAGCAGTACCGGCAGCGCATGTTGCAGGCGCTGGAGGCGGGCTTTATGAGGAAGCTCACATACCGCATGGGGCTCTGTCAGTCCTCGGGGCCGTCGTCGAAGTCCTCGGCGGACACATCCACCGCCCGGCCCGCGGCCTTGGCGGCCTTCAGGGCCTGGGGGCTCATGAGCTTGTGGGCGTTGGCCCGGATCTGGGCCTCCAGCTCGTCGGCCTTGTCGGGGTTCTC
>CANRKN010000050.1 GCA_947631215.1 uncultured Oscillospiraceae bacterium
TTTGCGGTGGCTCTCGTTATTATTACCCTTGACAAATGTTCTCTCGGGAAAAAGGAAGAAGAGCTTTGACCGATGAGTGGGCTTGACTTGTCAAGACCTCGAATCTTCAAAGCTCTTCTGACGTGGTGCGGGGTATGGGACTTGAACCCACACGTCCAGATGAACACAGGCACCTCAAGCCTGCCTGTCTGCCAATTCCAGCAACCCCGCATGACGCCTGATAATTATAGCACGTCGCGGCCGATTGTCAAGTGATTTTTCCGGCCCGGGAGGGGCCGGGGCCGCCGGAAAAAGGAATATCTGTCCACGTCCCCGTGTATGATTTACCAAAGTGCGCAAGCCTGCCCCGATGCCGCCGGGCTGGGAATATTTCACTCCCGTCCCGTACAGAATAAGGGTACATCATCACATGGAGGTCGTTACATGAAACGAACAGCTATCGCATGGGTCCTGGTCATCCTCCTGGTCCTGGGCGCCGCCCCGGCCTTTGCCGCGGGTCCTCTCCGGGATGAGGCCGCCTACCCTGTAGGCACCCTGGCCCCCGCGTCCACGCCCAACGTGAGCCGGGCCGCGTCTGCCGGTACAGAGGCGGTCACCCCCGATGTCGCCGCTTCCACGGAGCCTGCGGCCACGCCGGATGTGAACGCCTCGCCCAGCCCCAGCGCCGCGGCCTATGTGCCGGAGCAGAGCATCCTCTCTGTGGGCGGGGGCGCTACGGAGCCCAACGCCGCCAACACCGCCCCCGTGGTGGAGAACCAGCAGATCGAGACCTACCGGGGCGTGTCCGTGGGCGGCCAGCTCACCGCCCATGACCCGGACGGGGACGCCGTGACCTTTGAGGTCTGCACCCAGCCCATGAAGGGGTCCGTGGACATCTCCCCGGAGGGCTATTTCGTCTACACCCCCAAGGAGGGCAAGCGGGGCAAGGACTACTTCGGCTTCCGGGCCGTGGACAGCTTCGGCAACGCCTCCCAGGAGGGCACGGTCATCATCAAGCTCATCAAGCAGAAGACCAAGGTGACCTACTCCGACCTGGCCGGCAGCGGCAGCGAGTATGCCGCCCTGGTCCTGGCGGAGAACGGCGTGTTCACCGGCGAGAAGGTGGGCGAGAGCTACGTCTTTAATCCTGACGTGGAGCTGAGCCGGGGCGAATTCCTGTCCATGTGCATGGCCGCGGCGGACTGTGACATCCTCAAAGGCGTCACCTCTACCGGCTTCATGGACGACGGCGCCATCGGCCCGTGGCTGAAGCCCTACGTGGCCACCGCTCTCATGAACGGCTATATCACCGGCCAGGGCGAGGGCATGGGCGCCAGCTTTGACCCCGCCGGGGCCGTCATCGTGGGGGAGGCCTGCGTTACCTTGAACGCGGTCCTGGGCGTGACCAACGTGGTCAGCGCGGCGGCCTATGTGGGCGAGGACAACGCCGGGGCCGGCTGGGCCCAGGCCGTGGCCAACCTCACCGCCTGCGGTATCGTGACCCGTGACAGGCAGGACGTGGAGGCGGTGCTGACCCGCGCCGGCGCGGCGGACCTTCTGGCCGGCGCCATCCGCCTCATTACAGGGAAATGAAAAAACACCCCGGCACACGCTGTGCCGGGGTGTTTTCATATCTCCTTTTTGGGCTCCGCCATGACCGTGCGCTGGTCGGTGTAGATCACCATGCCGGGCCGGGCGCCCTTGGGCTTTTTCACGAACCGGGCCTGGGTGACGTCCACTGCCACCCGCCCCGCTTGGCCGCCCTCGGAATAAAAGGCCGCGAGGCAGGCCGCCTCATATATGCTCTGCTCGTCAGGCTCTTGCCCCTCGCAGCGGAGGATCACATGGGAGCCGTGGAGCTTCTGCACGTGCAGCCACAGGTCTGTCCGCCGGGCGGTGCGCAATGTGAGCTCGTCGTTTTGGAGATTATTGCGCCCCACCAGCACTTCCAGGCCCGCGCTCGTGGTGAAGCGCATGGGCTGGGCGGGCTTTTCCCGGCGCTTGCCTTTGGCTTTCGCCTCCCGCAGGTATCCCGCCTGGACCAGCTCCTGGCGGATGCTGTCCAGGTCCGCCTGGCTCTGGGCCCGGTCCAGCTCCGCGGCGATGGAGGAGAGGTACTCTGCCTCCACCTGGTTCTCCCGGATGAGGGCCGTCAGGTGCTCACGGGCGGTCTTTTTTTTGGTGTACTGTTTATAATACTGCGCCGCGTTCTGCTGAGGGCTTTTCCGGGCGTCCAGGGGAATGGTCACCTCAGGACTGTCCGGCTCGTAGAAATCCTCCAGCGTGACGCTGGCCATCCCGGGCTTCATCCGCCAGATGTTGGCGGTGATGAGATCCGCCCGGCGCTTGTCCGTTTCCCGGTCGGCGGTGACGGCCAGCTCCTGGGTCCGCAGGGCCAGCTTTTTCTCCGCCCGGTTCTTGGCGCCCCGGACAAGCTTGGTGAGGCTCCGGGCCCGGCTTTTCAGGTGCTCCGTCCTGTCCTTTTCGGCGTAGAAGGCCTCTAAGAGGGCGGACCAGCCGGGATAGCTGATGCTCTCCACCCGGGGGCCGTACTGCAATATGGAGAGAAACGTGAAATCCTTGGCCGCGCCGTCCTCCACCAGCATGGTGGGGGTGCGCTCCAGCCCCTCCAGGCTCTCCAGCTCTGCGGGCAGGCCCCGCCACTCCATCTCCCGGCGTATGAGGGGGGAGAGGCCGGAGAATTTTCCCGGCTCCGGCTTGGGGGGCAGGCGATAGATGAGCCCCGGCATCAGCTGCCGCAGGGGGCTCATCTCCTCATCTATCCGCCGGGCGGCGTCCAATATGCGCCCGTCCCCGTCCACAAGGATGAGGTTGGCGTTCCGGCCCAATAGCTCCACCGCCAGAGTGCGGCGCACGGCCTGGCCCATCTCGTCGAAGGCGGCCAGCTCCAAAAGGAGCATCCGCTCTTTTTCCGGCTGGGTCACCGCCGTGATGCGGGCGCCCAGGAGGTATTTTCTGAGGAGCATGCAGAACATGGGCGGCTGGGCGGGGTTTTCATACTCCGCCTGGGTGAGGCATATCCGGGCGGAGCCGGAGCCAAAGCATATGAGCAATCGCGCCCCGCCCCCGTTTCCGCGCAGAGCCAATACGACCGTGTCCTTTTCCGGCTGGTGGACACGGTCGATCTTCATGCCGGTGAGCTTTTCAGACAGCTCCCGGCCCAGTTCCGTTATGAATACAGCGTCAAGAGGCATGGTCTTCCTCCAATATGCGCGCGAAGAGCTCGCCCGCCCGTGCCTGCCGCCCCGACAGCCACAGCCAGCCGAACAGGGCCTCCAGAGCCGTGGCGGCGTGATACTGGGCGGGGGTGCATCCGGCGGGGCAGCCGTGGACATGGGCGTTCCGGCCCCGGTGGAATATGTGCTGCTCCTCCTCGGTGAGGACGCTTTGCAATTTTTCTGCCGCGGCGGCCTGGGCCGGGGCGGACACATAGGCCACCGCGGCCCGGTGCTTGTCGCCCACCTTCCCGCCGCCCCGGCGGGCTAAGTGGGTGCGCACCAGAAGCTCGTAGACCCCGTCGCCCACATGGGCCAGTTCCAGGGGGCCGAGGCTCTGCAAGGCGCCCTCGTCCAGGGGTGCGAACACGTCCGTCACAGCAGGTCGTCCTCCCCGTCATCGCCCTCGTCATCGGCGCTGTCGGGCCCGTCCATGAGCTTTTCCTCAGGCTCCTCCTCGGCGGTGGGGGCGAACTCGTCGCTCTCGGATACCTCGGCAAACTCCCGGGCGATGGTGTCTACCGGCGCGGTGCCGTGGGCATACTGCATCTCCTGCCACTGCTGCTTGGTGATGACGATCTGCCGGGGCTTGGAGCCCTCGTAGGGGCCCACCACGCCCACCTCCTCCAGCTGGTCGATGAGCCGGGCGGCCCGGGAATAGCCCAGCTTCAGCCGCCGCTGGAGCATGGATACGGAGGCCTGCTTCGTCTCGAATATCACGTCCACCGCCTGGGGCAAAAGCTCGTCATAGTCGCTCTTGTCGGAGGCTTCCTCCTCGGCGGGGGCGTTCTTTTGGTCCTTGTCCGCGGCGGCCTTTTCGATCTCCGCCAGGATCTCGTCGGAGTACTCCGCCTCGGCCTCTTTTTTCACGAAGTTGATGATCTCCTCCCGCTCCTCGTCGGTGACGAAGGCGCCCTGCAGGCGCACCGGCTTGCTGCCGATGGGGGAGTAGAGCATGTCGCCGTTGCCAAGGAGCTTTTCCGCCCCCTGCTGGTCCAGGATGATGCGGCTCTCCAGGGGGCCGGACACGGATAGGGCGATGCGGCTGGGGATATTGGCCTTCATAAGGCCGGTGATCACGTCGGCCCGGGGGCTCTGGGTGGCGATGACCAGGTGCATGCCCGCGGCGCGGCCCATCTGGGCCACCCGGCATATGGCCTCCTCCACCTCCTTGGACGCCACCATCATCAAATCTGCCAGCTCGTCGATGAAGATGACCACCTGGGGCAGGGTCTGCTCCCCCCGCTCCTTCATGAGGGCGTTGTAGCTCTGCAATTCCCGCACCCCTGTCTCGGAGAACAGGCGGTAGCGCTTGAGCATCTCCACCACCGCCCACTGCAGGGCCCCCGCCGCCTTCTTCGCGTCGGTGACCACGGGGACATAGAGGTGGGGCATGCCGTTGTAGACCACGAATTCCACCATCTTGGGGTCGATCATGATCATGCGGACCTCGTCGGGGGTGGATTTGTAGAGCAGGCTCAGGATCATGGAGTTGACGCACACGCTCTTGCCGGAGCCGGTGGTGCCGGCGATGAGCAGGTGGGGCATCTTGGCGATGTTCGAGATGACCACGTTGCCGCCAATATCCCGGCCCAGGGCCACGGTGAGCTTGTTCTTCGACTCCCGGAACACGGGGGAGTCCACCAGATCGCCCAGCCACACGGTGCGCACGGTCTTGTTGGGCACCTCCACGCCCACGGTGGATATCTTGTCGGGCACGGGGGCGATGCGCACGCTTTTGACGCCCAGGCTCAGAGCGATGTCCCCGGCTAGGTTGGTTATTTTATTGAGCTTCACGCCCTGGTCCAGCTTCAGCTCGTAGCGGGTGATGGTGGGGCCGTGGACCGCGCCCACCACGCTGGCGCCCACGCCGAAAGAGCGCACGGCGCTCTCCAGCTGCTCCTCTATGCCGTCGCCGTCGTCGGTATCGTAACGCTCGTCGCCGCTGGCGTTGAGAAGGTCCACCGGGGGGAAGACGTACTCGGGCTTGTCCTCGGCGGCGTCCGCCGCGATCTCCTGAGCCACGGCCGCGGCCTCGGCGTCCTTGTCTATCTTCACCTTCTCCGGCTTGCCGGGAGCTGCGGCGCTGTCCATATCCCCAGAGTGGATCTCCACCCCGGCGATGTCCGCGGCCTCCTCCACGGTGAGGGGCTTTACGTCCTCCGTGGGGGCGGCGGCCTTCTTCTTGGCCTCGGAGCGGAGGGCAGCGGACTTGTCCGCCTTCTGCTTGGCCGTCCTGGCGGCCAGGGCGGCGTTCACCTTCGCCAGGGCGTCCGGGTCCACGTCAAAGTCCGCGAAAAGCTGCTCCTTGTCCGCCTCCTTGCTCTGGTCGTAGAAGTTGCGCCGGGGCTTTTTGGGGGCGGGCTCCGCCGGCTTCTTGGGCGCGGGCATATCGACGGGAGGCGGCTCGATGGCCCGGTAGCGCTTATCGCCTTTAGCGGGGAAGAGAATGTCCTCGTCGGCCACCTTGGGCTCCGGGGTGTAGCTGAAGGGATAATCGTCGTCGTATTCATCGTACTCATCCGGGCCCAGGGAATAGTCGTCGTCCGGCTTTTCCCGGTTCTGGAGCTGGTCCACGATCTCCGACACGGACAGGTCCAGTCCCCGCAGGAGCAGCAGCAGAAACGCCACCACCAGCAGGATAAAGCTGCCGATGAGGCCGATGGAGGCCTTGAGGGCGACGCCCACGGCGCCGCCGATGACGCCGCCGCAGTGCTCCGTCACGTCCTGGCCCAGCCGCCAGAGAAGCTGCAGGCCGTAGCCTATGCCGGAGACGAACACGCCCTCCCGGGCGCACAGCAGCGCGTGGATGAACGCGCCGAACACCAAAGGCAGGCAGAGCACGCAGGCCACCCGGGCCGCCGCGGGCTTGTCCTGGTGGAAGCCCAGGATGCCGGCGGCCCACAAAATGCACACCGGCCACAGGTAAAAGCCCCAGCCGGACAGGCCGAAAAAGAGCCTTCTCACCGCGCCGATGAGCCAGCCGTCCACCGGGAAGTAGGCGATGACCGCGATGAGCCCAACGAACAGCAGCGCCACCGCGCCGATCTGCCGGGCCATGGGCCGCTCATAGCGGGGCGCCGCGGCACGGCTGCCGCCGCCGCGGGCGGCGGTATTGGTCCGGGTCGATGTGCTCCGGGACGGGGCCGCAGACCGGGACCCGGACTTGGCCGGGGCCTTTTTGGCCGTGGAGGCGCGGCTGCCGGTACTTTTACGGGTCGTGGATGTAGATGTTTTCTTCTTCGTTCCTCCGCTCCGGGACGATGTGGACGGCTTTTTCGCCGCCGTGCGGCCCGTGGAAGTTTTCTTCTGTGCCATATGTTACCTCGAAAATGTCATGCACTCAGCCGGAACCAGACGATGATGCTTATCACGCCCACGAACCAGCAGTAATAGGCAAAGCCGCCGAACCGGCCCTTCCGGACGATGCGCTGCAATAGCCGGATGGAGAGATACCCCGTGAACCCTGCCACCAGCATGCCCACGGCGTAGGCCGGGAGCATGGCGGCGTTGACGCCCTCCTGCACCACGTCCATTACCTCCAGCACCACCGCGCCGGATACGGACACCAGGCTCATGAGAAAGGAAAACCGCACCGCAAAGCTGCGTTTCAGCCCCCGGCCCATGCCGGCGGCGATGGTGGTACCGGAGCGGGAGAGGCCTGGCATGGTGGCCAGGCCCTGGGCGATACCAATGATAATTGCGTCCAGCCAGGTCATGGTCCGCTCGGTCTTTTTTCCCCGGGGCAGGCGGTCGGATATGTACAAAAGCGTGCCCGTCAAAATGAGGGCCGCGCCGATGAACCAGGGGATGGCGTTGAGCCGTTCGATGGCGTCGTTGAAGGGCACGATGACGAACAGCGGCACCGTGGCCAGGAGGATCATGTAGATGAGCCGCCTCGTGGGCTTTCCCCGGGCGGACAGGCTCCGCCGGTGGACCAGGTCCCCGGCCATGTCGCCTACCTCGTATACCATGTCCACGATGTCCGGCCAGTAGGCGATGACCACGGCTACCAGCGTGGCCAGGTGGAGCAGGATGTTGAAAAACGCGCTCCCGTCCAGCTCCATGAGGCCGGTCCCGCCCAGGATATTCTCCAGCAGCGCCAGATGGCCGGAGCTGGAGATGGGCAGAAACTCCGCCACCCCCTGCACCAGGCCCAGCAGCGCCGCGTATAGGATAGACATAGCTCCTCCTCCGCCCGCCTGCGAGATCACAGACTACGGCATTATGTTTACTAATTTTAGTATATTACCATACCCCACCCAAAAATGCAAGTCTTGGGGCCCTTGGCCATGGCCGTGGCTGTGAGAGCCGATTGACAGCGGCGGCTGGGGTATGGTAAAATCCAGATATGCACGAAAAAGCCCGTATCCTCAGGGGATACGGGGCGCAAAATACGACACGAAGGAGAATGTATCATGAGCAAATATGCCGGTACCCAGACCGAGAAGAACCTGGAAGCCGCTTTCGCCGGCGAGAGCCAGGCCCGCAACAAGTACACCTACTTCGCCTCCAAGGCCAAGAAGGAGGGCTTCGAGCAGATCGCGGCCCTGTTCCAGAAGACCGCCGACAACGAGAAGGAGCACGCCAAGCTCTGGTTCAAGGAGCTGGAGGGCATCGGCACCACCGCCGAGAACCTGGCCGCCGCCGCGGACGGGGAGAACTATGAGTGGACCGACATGTACGCCGGCTTCGCCAAGACCGCCGAGGAGGAGGGCTTCCCCGAGCTGGCCGCCCGCTTCCGCCTGGTGGCCGCCATCGAGAAGAGCCATGAGGAGCGCTACCGCGCCCTTTTGAAGAACGTGGAGACCGCCCAGGTCTTCGCCAAGAGCGAGGTCAAGGTGTGGGAGTGCCGCAACTGCGGCCACATCGTGGTGGGCACCGCCGCCCCCGAGATCTGCCCCACCTGCAACCATCCCCAGGCCTATTTCGAGGTCCACGCCGAGAACTACTAAGAGACAGCAAAAAAGCGCCCCGCCGGGTCTCTCCCGGCGGGGCGCTCGTCATTTCTTTGCCTCGGCCATCTTCTCCGCCTGCAGCTGCCACACATAGGCCAGGTCGTCCTTAAGCTCGCTTATCTGCTCGCTGAGTCCCTCCGCCACCCAGGTGAGCTGGGCGGGGCACATGTCCTCCCAAGCCTCATGGGGCCGCTGCCGGGGCGCGGCGGAGCCTGCCGCCGCCATGAGCGCCGCCACCGCGGCCGCCGCTATGAGCCGCCTCACTATGTCTGACTCCCCCTTCCGTCCATCCTATGCGTCCGGGGCCGCTTATGCCAGCTTTTTCAAGAGGCCCTCCCAGGTGTTTTTTCCCACCACGCCGTCCGCGGCGAGGCCCAGCTTGCCCTGGGCCGCCTTCACGGCGCAGGCCGTGTTGGGGCCGAATTCCCCGTCCGCCTGGACGGTCTTGCCGTCCGCGCCCTTGTAGCCCCCGGCGGCAAGGATGCGCTGCACCGTTTTGACCTGGACCCCGGTGCTGCCGGACTGGAGGGTGTTCACGCTCACGGTCACCCCGGTGCCCACTTTTTCCGACGGGGCGGCGGCCGCCGCCGTGTAGGGCGGGCGGTAGAACTTATAATCTGCGCTGATGGGCGCTTTCCGGTAGCCGATGCCCTCGTAGCTCCTGCCTGTGCCGTTCTTCGCTTCCGCCGCCGTAGCCTTTACGGAGCCGTAGTTGCCTTCCAGGGTGATGAAGTATCCGTTCCCCAGGACCTCGTACACGAACCCCGTGTGGCCGTTTTCATACCCACCGGCCCGCATGACGAAGATGTCCCCGGCCTTTGGGCTGCTCACCCGCCAGCCCTTGGCCTCGCAGAACCGGGCGAGACTGCCCACGTTCCAGGCGCCGGAGCCGTTTAAGAGGGAACTGCCCGCCTTCGTGAAGGCGTACAGCAGGGAATAGCCGCAGTATGCCTGGCCCACTGCGCCGAAATATTTATTGACGGCGGTGTTGTTGGAACCCACCGCCGCCTCGTTCTCCCCGGCCAGTGCCGAAAGCTGGCCCATGACATCACTGGCCGTCGCCATGGGAAGCCTCCTTGTTATACTGGGCCGTGCTGATGCCCAGCAGCGCGCCCAGGAGCGTGCACACCACGGCGGAGGTCTTGCTCACCTCACCGGCGTAGGGAAAGCCCCAGATTGCCGCCAGGCCCACATAGGCCGCCGTCAGCGCCGGGATGACCACCATGGTCACCCACTTCAGGATGTCGTAGACTTTGTCGTTCAGTTTCATGAAAATACCTCCCATAAAAAATGATCAGGCCGGGCTACTGCGCCCCGCCTGTCGTTCCAGGTCGCCGATGCGGTGATCGGCCACCTTCAGCTTTTCCTCGTGGATGGCGGCCTTCTCCTCCAGAGCATAGGTCCGCTCCACCACGTTATTGTGCTTGTCCACCTTCTCTTCCAGCTTTTTCAGCCGGTATTCGATGAGGGCGCCCGCCCGCCGGTTGGAAAAATAGGCCCCCGCCATGGTCCCGGCCAGGGCCAGCCCGCCGGTGATGAGGGCGGTGACCACCGCCTCGCTCACATGTCATCATCCTCTCCGGTCACTTCCTTCGCCTCTTCCTCCGTCAGCTTTCCGGCCCTGACCAGCGCCTCGATGCGATCCTTCGGCCAGAGAGCCGGGTAATACTTCTTCGCCAGCTCATACACATTCACAGATCAACACCTCCCATCACCGCGATATAGTCCACATCCGCCCGCAGCCTTTCCATCTCGCTGGGCGGGGGAGGCGGTATCAGTGCCCTGTCGGCGTCGATCTCCTCCTCGCTCCGCTCCTGCACGGCGCCGTCCACGTACTTGTACAGCGGTATCCCGTCCATGGTCCGCAGGGGCGGGTTCTCCTCCCCGCCGGGAAACAGCCTGAACTGATACCCGCCCTTGTCGTTGATGCAGATAGCCTCCTCCGTGCTCTTATCGTTCCGATGCGGCCCGTCCGACCAACCGTCGATGATACGGTTCTTGGCGTCAACGGTTATGTAGTGTTTGTTATAAAACATTAATTCGTTCATGGATGACCCTCCAAATTATAAATTAGCATCAAGAAATCCTCCGGCGACAGCGACCTCGAACGGCTGGCCAGATTCTGATACGGTCAAATCGTCCAGTTGGAATACTATCAGGATACTATTCGGCGTGAATTCTGCCGGGGAATACACAACTGTGGTCTTTCCTTGATATTGTACTCCTCTTGAACGTACCCATCCTACGGATAAATCCTGGACAGTAGGGGCCGCCCTCATATATGCGTTTTGGATCGACAGACGTATCCAGTTCCCTCTCCCGTCAAAAGAAGGTTCTCCAAATCCGGTGAAAACCCCATAGATTGATCTTAGATACCTTTGACACTTCGCCAGTTCTGTCGCATAATCCGGTATCTCGTTAAGTACCCATACACCGTTTTCCTGGTGGGCGAGAGTCTGCTGTGCGCCAAATTCGAGCTTAATAGCTATAACTCTTGCCGTTCCGCCCTGAAATATATTAATACCGGCATATAAGAAACCCTGTACATCTTCCGGGATCGTCCATGTACATGACACCAGCCCCGGTTCAGTAACAAAATCAAATTTTGCAGGAACGGTTGGACTGTTAGGATTTATGGTCAATTGTACGGTACCGCTGACTTCTTTAAACAATGCGGAAAGAGTAACCGTTTTTCCGGCATAAGATTCAGGGTACTCAAGATATTGCGCGAATGAACACGAAGGAGTATTTGCTGAAGTAATAAGAATACAGTCATCTTCAAGAGAGAGCGAAGAAAAAGTCGTAGACCAGCGATCTATAGTATACTGGGATATAAGAGATGTTACGTCATATTCCCTCTGTGCTTTCTGGTTGATAGGAAACTGTCCGCCGCCCTGCTGGGACCCGCCGCCAACGAAATACCAGTTGTCCAGCAGATTCGGATTACACGGCCAGGTCCCCTCGATCACGCCAAGCACGTTATCCTCGGTGAAGCCAACATAGTTCCATTTCTTCCCCTCGCCGGAGATAGCCTCGACAACCGTCCTCGGTGCTACGGCCTCACCGGTATCATGGTCGCGAAGGGTCATGATTTTCGCTTGTTCTGCCATATGCTCACCTCCTATATGTTGGCGTCACCAAATATTTTAAAAGCAATCATCGTCCCATTATCTACAGGATTACGAAGCCATACTCTCGGACCGTTCAAATCGCTCTTTGTTTCTATCATCATGTCGGCATCCACCCATGAAGAAGAATCAGTAGTAGAGACCCAAACACTAGCCTTTCCAGCAATGTTATTCTGTGAATAAACCGTCGCCGTCGGAGTACTTCTTTTTTCTACCGCCCATTTTATTGTCATATCAAAATTATTTTTTGTATTGAGAGGTAAAAGGAAAAAACCCGTATCTTCTTGATACCTCTGACACTTCGCCAGCTCCGTCGCATAGTCCGGTATCTCGTTCAAGACCCATACGCCGTTTTCTTGGTGAGCGAGAGTCTGCTGAGAGCCGAATTCCATTTTGACGGCTTGAACCAGTATTTTCGTTCCTTTATAGGATGTAATACAAATAATATCGTTGTTATCTATAGGCGCCCGATAAAAGACGCCATTTCCAAAATCCACCGAGATGATGGGATCCGATGCCTTTCCACTAACAGAATAGAGCTCCCCATCAATAATCGCACTTATTGTAATTGTCTCGTCGGTCTTCAAGATCGCGTCTAGAGGAGACACCTGTATAAAAAAACTATTACTTTCGTCATTCGATTGTACTTCTATTTCCAGCCCTTCTGGTTTCAACGTTATCGTTCCAACGGCACGATCTTCCTTCCACCTATCAATTCCGTACTTTAGACCTGCATAGCTTGTCTCCCCCCGCTGGTTGATAGGAAAGCTTCCGTTTTCCTTTTGAGAACCTCCGCCGACAAAATACCAGTTATCAAGCAGATTCTTATTCGTATAATACGGCAGAACATCCTGCTTTTTCTCAAGCCCTGCCGCCAGTTCCGTATCAGATACAAAATCCTCCGCCGGATGCCCCTCCAGCGTATCCGCGTCCACCGGCAGCGCCGCCCCAAGCTCGCTGTCCTCGCCCACGATGAGGTGCGCCGGCAGGTCCACGTTGATGGGGCCGCTGTTGACCCAGCCCTCCTGCGCGTCGTAGATATACACGTCATAGGGCGCCCCGGCGCCCACCTGATAGGCGTCGCCCACGGACGGCTCCTGCACGGCGGCCGCCAGCGCCTCCCGGCTTTCATACCGCCCCAGGATGGTGAACCCCCGGCCGGTTGCGCCCCGGGGCCCTTGCGGCCCCTCCGGTCCGACAGGGCCCTCCGGGCCCATGTCGCCTCTCTCACCGGCCGGGATGCCGAGGTGGATATTGAACGAGCCGTCCGCGGTCGTCTTGACGGCCGTCGCCGCGCTTCCGGGCGGGAGCGTATCCGCGCTCACGGTCATGCCCTCGATGGCGTCCCGAGCCTCCTCTGCGCCCGTTCTTGCTGCTTCGGCCTGCTCCACCTGGCCGTCCAGCCTTGCCAGGCTCTCCGCCGCGCCAGCCTTCGCCTGCTTTGCCGCGTCAGCACTTCCCTTGGCGTCGTCCACATACCCGGCCAGCCGCTGAGACACCTCTGCCGCCGCGCCGGCCGCGGCCTTTTCCGCCTTGTCCGCCGCGTCCACCGCCCGCTGCACGTCCGCCGCGGCGGATTCCCGCGCGAAGTCCGCCACCAGCTTGCCCTTGATGCTGCGCGCCTCGGACTGCTGCTCGACGACCAAAAGCGAGTCCTCATACAGCGCGCCTGCAACCGGCAGATCGCCGATCGTTTTATCAGCCATATATTTCCCTCCAATCATAAAAATTGCCCCGCCGGGGATACCGGCGGAGCGTTGCATATCCTGTTTACACCTAAGAATGAGGGGGGCGCGCCTCTTTTTTGTATCTTTTTCCGGCCTCACACATCGCCCGTGAGGCCGTCGGACAGGCCCAGCAGCACGATGCCCATAATGGCGAAGGCTATCATGAGGTAGTGCTTCCAGCTGAGCTTTTCCTTGAGGAAGATGCGGCTCCATATGACGCTGGCCAGGCAGTAGCCGGAGATGATGGGCGCGGACATAGCCACGTGCTCACTGTCCGCGATGGCGTAGATATAGGCCAGCTGCCCCGCCGTCTCGAAGCAGGCGCCCACGTACTTGGGCGTCTCCTGCCGGAGGGTGAACTTCTCATGCTTTATGAGCAGGATGACGAAGCACACCGCCCCGGCGGCCAGGAACGTAAGCTCATAGGCCACGTTGGCGCTGTCCTCGTCCAGTGTCTCCAGCACCAGGCTGTCGGCGAAGGTGCCGGCGGCGTCCAGCACGCAGTAGAGGATGGGCAGCAATATGGCAATGAAGCTCTTGGCGTATTTATAGTTAGAGATGCTCTGCCGGGCGGCACGGGCCTCGTCGTCCTCGTGCATGTCCACGAAGCCCAGACCCACCACACCCGCGCACACCAGCGCCGTGGCGCCCAGCTGGAGCCCTGAGATGGAGCCCAGACCCGCGGTGATGAGGGTGAGGATGGCCACCAGCGCGCCGGAGGAGTTGCAGATGGGGGAGGAGACGCTGAGCTCTATGTACCGCAGGC
>CANRKN010000051.1 GCA_947631215.1 uncultured Oscillospiraceae bacterium
GCTTCTCCACGAAGATCACGTCGCCGGACGTCACGCGGTACTGCTTGCCGCCGGTCTCGATGATAGCGTGCTTCATGATTGCAATTTCCTTCCTTTCGGGCTCGCTGTCCCGGGTGTGGGGCCGGACCCCAACTTGCATACCCTTTCAAAGCGGCGCAAATATATTACCATCTGTTTTGGCCGTTGTCAACTGTTTTTCTCTTATATCCTATTATAATTGACCCAGGGGCAGGGATGGGATAATATTTTGCCGCGATATGAAATATCCGCGCCCGAAACGGTACTGTATGGGTGTGGACGGAAAGGAGGCGGCGGATTTGGATGACGGCGAAATCATCGCCCTGTTCTTTGAGCGCTCGGAGCGGGCGGTGGATGAGCTGGCGCGCAAATACGGCCCGGCGGCGAAGCGCCTGGCAGGCAACATCCTGGGCGACGGCCGGGACGCAGAGGAGTGCGTCAGCGACGGGTACATGGCCCTGTGGAACACCATCCCGCCGGAGCGGCCGGCGTCGTTGGGCGGGTACTTCTGCCGCACCGTGCGGAATCTGGCCGCCAAGCGGTACCGGGTGGGCGCAGCCCAAAAGCGGAATGCCCATTATGACGCAGCGCTGGATGAGCTTGCCGAATGCATAGCCGCGCCGGGGGACGTGGAGGATGAGTTGAACGCCAAAGAACTGGCCGCCGCCATAGACCGTTTTCTGGACGGTCTGGATTACACGGACCGGTACCTATTCATGCGCCGGTACTGGTACGGGGACGGCCTGGCGGCGATCGCCTCGGAGACCGGCCTTGCCAAGCGCCGCATCAGCGTGCGCCTTTTCCGTCTGCGGGAAAAACTAAAAAACCAACTGGTAAAGGAGGGTATGATCCCATGACGCGGGAGGAATGGACGGAAGCCCTGGGCGGCGTCGCCGACCGGCACGTAGCCGCCGCGCTCCGCTATGACCCGGATGGCGCATCCCTCCGGGAAGGAGACGGTAAAATGGGAAAGAGAAAAAGTATAAAACGCATGGCCGTGCTGGCCCTGGCCGCGGCGCTGGTGCTGGCCTTGGGGGCCACGGCATACGCGGCCTTGGACGGGGCGGCGTGGTTTAAAAACTGGTTCGCGGGCCAGACCCAGAGCGAACTGACGGAGGGGCAGATCGAATACATCGACCGGGCCGCTGTGGGCGTGGGCCAGTCCGTCACCGCCGCCGGCTGGACCGTAACGCTGGACGCTGCCATGACCGACGGGGAGCGTGTGTTCATGACCCTGACCGCCCGGCCCGAGGAGGAGGGGACAAAAGTCTTGGGCACCTGCCTGCGCGGCCAGCTGGCCAGCGCGGACCCGGCGGTACCGGAGGACCTGTTCACCGGTGGCGGGATGAGCCAATTCGACCGGACGGACAAGACGCTCACCCAGATCATGGAGACGTCCGTCAACTCCAAATATCTGGACCAGGCCATCGATTTCTCCTATCCCCTGACGCTGACGGTGGACTACCTGACGAACGGACCCGACGGCGAGGAGACCTATATCGAGGGCCCCTGGGTCTTTGAGTTCACCGTGACGCCTGGCGAGGGCGGGGAGATGGAGCTGGTAACGGAGCCCTTCACCGCCAAGGCCCGGTTCGCCCATGAGTATTTGAACGGCGAGCCCTATGAACGGGGCACGCTGGAGCCGGGGACCATGATCGACAACGACGACGGCTTTGAGATAGAATATGAGGACGTGGATGTGACGGTCACCAGCCTGAAGCTCAACCCCATGGGTGCTGTGTGCACCTACGTGTACGAGGGCGAATATGCCGAAGGAGACGGCCCGGAGAGCGGCCCTGACATTGGCTGGGACCTGGACGTCGAGTTGGCCGACGGCAGCGGCCAAGCGGAGGTCGTCGCCTCCGGCTGCGGCTGGGAGGAGAACCAGCAAGCCCGGGTGACCCGCTATGAGTTCGCAGCCCCCATCGACCTGAGCGAGGTGACGGCTGTCACCTTCCAGGGCCATGAGCTGAAGATACCGGAAAAGTAGAAAGCGTAAAAAAGGGCGCGCCGCGTTTCGCGGCGCGCTGTTTTCATGTCTTTGGGAGCAGCCCCTTTGCCTGTTTGCCGGTCAGGTGGTCCACAGCGATCTCAAAGCATGCCACATGGGCCAGGTCTTTCGCCACCTCCGCCTTCACCTTTTCCGGGACGGGGTTGAATTTATACCCCAGGTCGTAGACGGCTTGGGCTGCCTCGGCGCCCTCCAGGAGGCGGGCATGGCCGAAGGCGATGACGCTCTTGTAATACGTAGCGAACTCGTCGGGGATGACGTCGTTTCGTTCCACTACGCAGAAGCTCACCTTCGGTTCCCGTGTCAGCGCGTCGAACTTATGGCCCTCTTTGGCACAGTGGAAGTATATCTTCCCGTCCTTGTAGACGTAGTTCAGCGGCACGGCATAGGGGTATCCGTCGTCCCCCAGCACGGCCAGCACGCCGTCCGCGCCACGGCGGAGGATGTCCTCGGTCTCGGCGGGGGAGAGCTCCTGCCGGGTCCGGCGCATGGGTCTGAATGCCATCTCAGCCCTCCACCAAAGCCTTGGTATCCCGGGCGATGACCAGCTCCTCGTTGGTGGGGATGACCATGATCTTCACCTTGCTGTCCGCCTTGGAGATGAACCTATCCTCGCCCTTCTTGGCGTTGCAGCCCGGGCACAGCTCCGCGCCGAGATAGGTGAGATACTGGCAGATGTCGGCGCGCATCCGGGCGTCGTTCTCGCCCACGCCGGCGGTGAAGATGATGCCGTCCACGCCGTTCATGGCCGCGGCGTAGGCGCCCACGGTCTTGGCCACGGCGTAGGCGAACATATCCAGGGCCAGGGCGGCCCGCTCGTTGCCCTCTTCGGCGGCCTTGGTCAGGTCCCGGAAGTCGGAGCCCACGCCGGACACGCCCAGCACGCCGGATTTTTTATTGAGCTCGTTGGTGATGGCGGTCACGTCCTTGCCGGTGTTCTGGCAGAGGTAATCGGGGATAGACACGTCGATGTCGCCGCAGCGGGTGCCCATGGGCAGGCCCGCGATGGGGGTGAAGCCCATGGAGGTGTCCACGCACTTGCCCCCGTCGATGGCGCAGATGGAGCTGCCGTTGCCCATGTGGCAGGAGATGAGTTTCAGCTCCTCGATGGGCCTGCCCATGAGCTTGGCGGCCTGGCCGGAGACATACCGGTGGCTGGTGCCGTGGAAACCGTAGCGGCGGACCTTGAGGTCAGTGTAGTATTCGTAGGGGATGGCGTACATGAACGCCTTGCCGGGCATGGTCTGGTGGAAGGCGGTGTCGAACACGGCCACCTGGGGCACATCGCCCATCACCGCCTTGCAGGCGTTGATGCCGGTGATGTTGGCGGGATTATGCAGCGGCGCCAGGGGCACGCACTCCTCTATGGCGGCCATCACCGCGTCGTCGATGACCACGGAGGCGGCGAATTTCTCCCCGCCGTGGACCACCCGGTGGCCCACCGCGCCGATCTCGGACATGTCCGCCACCACGCCGTATTCGGCAGAAGTGAGCTTATCCAGCACCGCGGCGATGGCCTCGGTGTGGGTGGGCATGGCCACGTCCTCGTCGAAGGTAGGCTTGCCGTTCTGGGGCTGATGCTTCAGGTGGCCGTCGATGCCGATGCGCTCGCAAATGCCCTTGGCCAGGAGGGACTCATTGTCCATATCCAGCAGTTGGTATTTCAGAGACGAGCTGCCGCAGTTGATCACAAGAATTTTCATGGTTGACCCCTTTCGTCTTGT
Source organism: uncultured Oscillospiraceae bacterium (assembly GCA_947631215.1). The sequence continues at coordinate 3,754 of CANRKN010000051.1, forward strand.
AAAAAAATAAAAACCGTGTAAAATGGTCTTTGGATACTATTTGATATTTTAGCGCATTTTTGGAAAAACGCAAGAGGGAGGCAGCCATGAACGTCATCGGCGTCGTGGGGGAGTTCAACCCCTTCCATCTGGGGCATTTTGAGCACTTTGTAAAGAGCCGTGAACAGTTGGGTGAAGATAGTCCCATCGTGTGCGTCATGAGCGGCGACTTCGTCCAGCGGGGCGGCCCCGCCTGCTTCGACAAGCACCTCCGGGCCCGGATGGCGGCCCAGTGCGGCGCGGACCTGGTGTTCGAGCTGCCCCTGCCCTGGTGCACCGCCTCGGCGGAGGGCTTCGCCATGGGCGCGGTGGGGCTCCTGGATGCCCTGGGTGTGGTGACACATCTCGCCTTCGGCAGCGAGGCGGGCTCCCTCGCGCCCCTCACGGCCCTGGCCATCGCGGCGGCGGAGCCGGAGAATATAGAGCGCATCAAGGCCGAGATGGGGGAGGGCATGCCCTTTGCCGCCGCCCGGGAGAAGGTGCTCCATGAGACGCTGGGGGAGGAATCGGTGCTTTTGCAGACGCCCAACAACATCTTGGCGGTGGAGTATATCAAGGCCCTCATCGCTCTCAAAAGCCCCATGCAGGCCATGACCACCCTGCGGCGGGAGTCGGTCCACGACGCCATGGCCGGAGGCCGGCTTCGCAGCGCGGCCCAGCTCCGGGCCATGCTGGGTTCGGGGGAGGACGTGACGCCCTTCATGCCGGAAGAAGCCGCCCGCCTCGCGGCGGGGGCCATGAAGGAGGGCCGGGGGCCTGTCACGCTGGAGAGCCTGGAGCAGGGCGTCATGGCCCGGCTGCGGGCGCTGGGGCCTGACGATTTCGCCGCCCTGCCCGACGCCACGGAGGGGTTGGAGAACCGCCTCTATAAGGCCGTGCGGGATGAGGGGAGCCTCCTGTCTTTGCTCGCGGCGGTGAAGACGAAGCGGTATCCCCTGAGCCGTTTGCGGCGGATGGTGACATGCGCCGTCTTGGGGGTGCGGGCGGACATGATGAGTGATGTGCCGCCCTATGCCCGGCTCCTGGCCTCCACCCAGCGGGGCCGGGACCTGCTGCGGGAGATGGACGGGAAGACCCGTGTGCCCATCCTGACGAAGCCCGCCGCGGTCAAGGACCTGCCCGCCCCGGCGGGGGAGATATTCGACCTTGGCGCCGCGGCCCGGGATTTCTACGTGCTGGGCTATGAGGCGGCGGAGGAGCGCACCGGCGGCTCTGACTGGCGCACCGGCCCGGTAACGCTGTAACGACAAATGGATGAAAAACTAACTCTTATCGAGGAAAAATACGATAAGCTCTCCGCCCGGATGGAGGACCCGGACACCTACGCCCAGCCGGGGCTGTACGCGTCCCTGGCCAAGGAGCGGAAGGACCTGGAGCCGGTGGTGGAGGCCTGGCGGGCGGTGAAGCGCCTGCGGGCCGACATGGCCGGGGCGGAGGCGATGCTCGCCGAGGCAGACATAGAGCTGCAGGCCCTGGCCCGGGAAGAGCTGGACGCGGCCCGGGAGGCCCTGCCCGGAGCGGAGCTGGCGCTTAAGACCCTGCTGCTGCCAAAAGACCCCAACGACGGGAAGAACGTCATCGTGGAGATACGGGGCGGCGTGGGGGGCGAGGAGTCGGCCCTGTTTGCCGCCAGCCTCTACCGGATGTATGCCATGTACGCCGAGAGCCGGGGCTGGACCGTGTCCATCGCCAACATCAGCGAGACGGACCTGGGCGGCGTCAAGGAGATCAGCTTCGTCATCGAGGGCCAGGGAGCATATTCCCGCTTCAAGTTCGAGAGCGGCGTCCACCGGGTCCAGCGGGTGCCGGAGACGGAGACCCAGGGGCGGGTGCATACCTCTACGGTCACGGTGGCGGTGCTGCCGGAGGCGGATGAGACGGAGTATCAACTGGATATGAACGACGTGCGCATCGACGTGTTCCGCTCCTCCGGGGCCGGAGGCCAGAAGGTCAATAAGACCTCCAGCGCCATCCGGGTGACCCATATCCCCACCGGCACGGTGGTGGAGTGTCAGGACGAGCGCAGCCAGTATAAGAACAAGGACAGGGCCCTGTCCATCCTGGCCTCACGCCTGGCCCAGGCCGAGCGGGACAAAAAGGCGGCGGAGCGGGCGGACCAGCGCCGCAGCCAGGTGGGCACCGGCATGCGAAACGAGCGCATCCGCACCTACAACTTCCCCCAGGGACGGGTGACGGACCACCGCATCGGGCTCACGGTCTACCGCATCGACGCGGTGATGAACGGGGACTTGGACGAGATCATCGACGCGCTGGTCACCGCCGACCAGGCGGAGCGGCTCAGGCAGGAGGACGGAACGTGATAACGGAGCGTATAACGTCGGATATCGCCCGGGCGGCGGAGCTCATCCGGACCGGAGGCCTGGCGGCCGTGCCCACGGAGACGGTGTACGGCCTCGCGGCGAACGGCATGGACCCCGCCGCCGTAGAAAAAATATATGAGGTGAAGGGCCGGCCGGCGGTGAAGCCCCTGAGCCTCATGGTGCCGGGGCCAGAGGCTCTGGATAAGTACGGCCGGAACGTGCCCCGGGGGGCCTACGTGCTGGCGGAGGCATTCTGGCCCGGGCCGCTGACCATAGTGGTGGAAGCGGTGCCGGAAATACCCTCTATTGTCCTGGCGGGTGGGGCCACAGTGGGGCTCCGGTGCCCGGATTCGCCCAAAACGCTGGAATTGCTGAAGATGGCGGCTCTGCCCCTGGCGGCCCCCTCCGCCAACCCCTCCGGGGCCCCCAGCCCCAAGACGGCGGAGGACGTGCTGGGCTACTTTGACGGCAAAATCGAGGCGGTCATCGACGGCGGGCCCTGCGGCATCGGCACCGAGAGCACCATCATAGACCTGTCCGCGAGCCCCTATCGCATCTTACGCCAAGGCGCTTTGCCCGAGGAGGACATCCGCCGGGCGCTGGTGGAGAGCCTCACGGTGGTGGGCGTCACTGGCGGCACCGGGGCGGGGAAGACCACGGCACTGGATTCCTTGAGGGCCATGGGCGCGCTGGTGCTGGACGCGGACGCGGTGTACCACGAGCTGTGTGAAAAAGGCGGGCCCATGCTGGACGCCATCGCCGCCCGGTTCCCCGGCTCCGTGGAGGACGGCGTCTTGCAGCGGAAAAAGCTGGGCGCGGTGGTGTTTTCAGACCCCGCCGCATTGGCGGACCTGGACCGCATCACCATCCACCACGTGGTGGATGAGCTGGACGAGCGCCTGGCCCAGTTCGCCGCCTTTGGCGGGCGATATGCTGCCATCGACGCCATCAATTTGATCGGCACGGAGGCGGAAAGCCGCCTGGACGCCCTGGTGGGGGTGCTGGCCCCGGAGGACGTGCGGGCGAAGCGGCTGGTGGCCCGGGAGGGCGTGAGCATGGATTATGCCCTCAAGCGCATCCGGGCACAAAAGCCGGACAGCTTTTTTGAGGAACACTGTGACCATATTCTGCACAACGACGGCAGCCGGGAGGACTTCCGGCGGGCCTGCGATGAACTATTCAAGAACATTCTGGAGGATTAAGCCATGGACGAGATGAAAAAGACCCTGCTCTATGAGCCCAAGAACGGCTACGATCGGCTGGACGCCGCCGAGCGCATTGCCCTGGAGGACTACTGCCGGGGCTATATGGACTACCTGAGCGCCGCCCGCACCGAGCGGGAGGCGGTGGCGGAGGCCGTGAAGCTGGCGGAGAATGCGGGCTTCACCGACATTTCCGCCCTCACCGGCCCCATCCAGCCGGGGCAGAAGGTATATTGGAGCAACCGGGGCAAGGCCCTGCTGCTGGCGGTGGGGGGCAAAAAGCCCATGAGCGCCGGATTCGTGGTGGAGGCGGCCCATGTGGACGCGCCCCGTCTGGACCTGAAGCAGCTGCCTCTTTTTGAGGACACGGAGCTGGGGTACCTGCGCACCCACTACTACGGCGGCATCAAGAAGTACCAGTGGACCGCCATCCCCCTGGAGATCCACGGCGTGGCGGCCCTGAAGGACGGCTCCACCGTGGAGATCGTCATCGGCCGGGACCCGGCGGACCCCCAGTTCGTCATCACGGACCTGCTGCCCCACCTGGCCCAGGACCAGATGCAAAAGCCCCTTGCCAAGGGCGTGGAGGGGGAAAAGCTCTGCATCCTGGCGGGCAGCGTGCCCTACGCCGGGGAGGGCGACGGCCGGGTGAAGCTGGCGGTCATGAGCCTTTTGAACGACCGGTACGGCATCACCGAGGAGGATCTCATCTCCGCGGAGCTGGAGGCGGTGCCCGCCTTTGAGGTGCGGGAGCTGGGCCTGGACCGGAGCCTCATCGGCGGCTACGGCCAGGACGACCGGGTCTGCGCCTACGCGGAGCTCGCGGCCATATTGGAGACGGAAGAGCCCGAGCGCACCGCGGTGTGCATCCTGGCGGACAAGGAGGAGATAGGCTCCTACGGCGTCACCGGCATGACCAGCCAGGCCTTTGAGTGGTTCGTGGAGAAGCTCTGCGGCGGGACATGCACCCTCCAGGAGAGCTTCGCCCACAGCTTCTGCGTCTCCGCGGACGTGACGGCGGCCCTGGACCCCATGTACCCCGAGGTCAGTGAAAAGCAGAACGCCGCCCGCCTCAACTACGGCGTGGGCTTTTGCAAATTCACCGGTTCCCGGGGCAAATCAGGGGCCAGCGACGCCTCCGCGGAGCTGGTGGGCTATCTGCGCCACCTCTGCGATGAGGCGGGCGTGGTCTGGCAGATGTGCGAGCTGGGCAAGGTGGACCAGGGCGGCGGCGGCACCGTGGCGCTGGACATGGCCATGCGCAACATCGACACCATCGACGCGGGCGTGCCCGTGCTCAGTATGCACTCTCCCTTCGAGACCACGGCCAAGTTCGACTGTTACATGACCTATAAGTGCATGAAAGCGGCCTATGATGCCAAGGGCTGACATGACCCAGGCCCAGCGCCGGCGGTTCCTCATCGACAGGCTCCTGGCCGAGGGCTCTCCCTGCGGGGTCGGGGCGGTGCCCGGTGACCCGGGGGAGCAGAGGCGGCTTTTGCGGGGGCTGATGAACGTGCGGGAGCCCGCTCCCATCGGGGAGGACTTTCTCGCGGTGCAGGACGAGTACCTGCGCACGGAGACCGCCGCCAAGGGCGTCACCGACGCGGAGACGCTGCCCGAGGCGGAGCCGGGCATGTGCCTGTGGCAGGGGGACATCACCGCGCTGAAGTGCGGCGCTATCGTGAACGCCGCGAACTCTGGCATGACGGGCTGCTATCTCCCCGGCCACAACTGCATAGACAACTGTATCCACACCTTCGCCGGCGTCCAACTGCGGCTGGAATGCGCCCGGCTCATGGAGGAGCAGGGCCATCCCGAGCCCACGGGCACGGCCAAGATCACGCCGGGATACGCCCTTCCCTGCGACTGGGTGCTGCACACGGTGGGGCCCATCATAGAGGGAGCCGTGACGGGGGAGGATGAGCGCCTGCTGGCCTCCTGCTACCGCTCCTGCCTGGACCTGGCGGCGGAGAAGGGCGTGAAGAGCCTCGCCTTCTGCTGCATCTCCACGGGGGTTTTCCACTTCCCCAAGGCCCACGCCGCCCGCATCGCGGTGGACACGGTCCGCACCTGGCGGCGGGAGCATGCGTCCGACATCAAGGTGATATTCGTAGTCCACGGAGGGGAGAACTATGCCATCTACCGGGAACTTCTTGGAGGCTCTTGAACGGCTCAAAAAGGCCCTGGACGGGGCCGATGCGGTCATCGTGGGCGCAGGGGCGGGCCTTTCCACGGCGGCGGGGTTCGAGTACGGCGGCCGCCGGTTTGAGGAGTACTTTTCCGATTTTGCCGCAAAGTATGGCATCCGGGACATGTATTCCGGCGGGTTCTATCCCTTTGAGACCCAGGAGGAGTACTGGGCCTGGTGGAGCCGGCACATATGGGTGAACCGGTACATGGACCCGCCCCGGCCGGTATACGAAAAGCTGCTGGCCCTGGTGGGGGAGAAGGACTACTTCGTCATCACCACCAACGTGGACCACTGCTTTCAGAAGGCGGGGTTCGATAAAGAGCGGCTTTTCTACACCCAGGGTGACTACGGCCTTTTCCAGTGCTCCAGGCCCTGCCGCCAGGAGACATACGATAACTTCGATATCATCCGGCGGATGGTGGAGGAGCAAAAGGACATGCGGGTGCCCACGGGCTTGCTGCCCCGGTGCCCTCGGTGCGGCCGGCCCATGACCGTGAACCTGCGGGCGGACGACAAATTCGCGGAGGACGCGGGCTGGCACGCCGCCGCACGGCGGTACGGCGCGTTCCTGGAAGAGCATGAGCATGGGCGGGTCCTCTATTGGGAGCTGGGCGTGGGGTACAACACCCCCGGTATCATCAAGTACCCCTTCTGGCGCATGACCGCGGAGAATCCCCAGGCCACCTACGCCTGCATGAACAGGAGCAATGCCGTGGCCCCCAGGGAGATACAGCCCCGGAGCATCTGCGTCCCCGGGGACATATGGGAGAACCTGTCCTGGCTCTGAACATAATAACGTACATGCGCCCCGGCGGAACGCCGGGGCGCTTTTCGTCAAAAAAGCCACGCATTCATGAATATTCATTTTGGAATGAATGCACAGGAGCATAGAATATTCACTAAAAAATGAATTATTCATCACTGTAACAGGAAAACCGGTGAAATTGTGCATAAATACGGGCGTCCGACAGGGGTGATTCTTTGTGCGGAAAAGAAAAAGTATGCAAAAACTGCGAATAAAATTCATTTTTGGGTTGACAGGGGGCAGGGCGAGGGACTATACTGACGCCACGGTCGGTCTTGACCGGACAAATCTTTTGATCAATTTCAGCGAGGAGACAATTACCATGAAGAAGATGCTTGCTTTTGTGATGGCCGTTATGATGCTGGCCGCCCTGGCCGTGCCCGCCATGGCCTCTGAGAAAACGGAGCTGACCGTGGCCCTGAGCCCGGACTTCGCTCCCATGGAGTTCGTGGACACCTCCAAGTCCGGCCAGGACCAGTACGTTGGCTTCGACGTATCCCTGGCCAAGTACATCGCAGAGGAGATGGGTCTGGAGCTGGCCATCAAGCCCATGAGCTTTGATGCCTGCCAGGCCGCCGTGCAGACCGGCGCGGTGGATATGTCCATCTCCGGCTACACCTACACCGAGGAGCGGGCCGAGAACTTCAACCTGTCCGACTACTACTACACCGGCGAGGACTCCACCGGCCAGACCATCATCACCCTGAAGGAGAACGAGGGCGCCTGGACCACCGCGGAGGACTTCGCGGACCTGACCGTGGGCGCGCAGATCGCCTCCCTGCAGATGAACCTGTGCAACAGCCAGCTTCCCGAGGGCACCGACATCAAGACCTTCACCGACATCGGCACCGCCGTGGAGGCCCTGCGTAACGGCAACATCGACGCGCTGGCCGTGTCCGAGGACAACGCCTATGCCATCCTGGCCAACAACGACGCCCTGGCCCTGACCGGCTTCATGTTCGAGATCGACGAGGCCCAGGAGGCCAACCTCATCCTCATGAAGAAAGGCGCGGATGAGCTGACGGAGCAGGTCAACGCCATCCTGGCCAAGGCCCAGGAGGCGGGCCTCTATACGGAGTGGATCGCCGAGGCCAATGAGCTGGCCGGCATCGAGACCGCTGAGGACGTGTCCTATGACGACGAGGGCAACGCCATCGAGGCCGAGGAGGAAGCTCCCGCCGAGGCGGAGGAAGCCGCCGAATAAACCGCCGGTTTTTCAAGCGCATGGCCGGGCCTCCGGCCATGCGCTTTTCCCTGGAACGACGCCCGCAAGAGGGAGGATATATCCTTGACTGAGTACTTCAACAACATCGTTAAAATACTGCAAAACTACTGGCAGGTATTTTTCCTGACCGGCGTGAGCATCACGCTGCTGCTGTCCCTGGTGACCGTGGCCGCCGGGTCGGTGCTGGGCACATTTCTCTGCCTGGGCCGCATGGCGAAGTTCAAGCCCCTGAACTGGGTGGTCATCGCCATCGTGGAGGTGGTCCGGGGCACGCCGTTGCTGCTGCAGCTTTACATAGGCTATTTCCTGGTGCCCAAGCTGCTGCCCTTCTCCATCCCGGACATCGTGAGCGTGGGCGCGGCGCTGGTCATCAACTCCGCCTGCTACGTTTCCGAGGTGTTCCGCTCCGGCATCCAGGCGGTGGACAGAGGCCAGACCGAGGCGGCCCGGAGCCTGGGCATGTCCGGCGGCCAGACCATGCGGAAGATCGTCCTGCCCCAGGCCATCAAGAACATCCTGCCCGCCCTGGGCAACGAGTTCGTCACCATCATCAAGGAGACATCCCTGGCCTCCACCTTCTTCGTGGGCGATCTGATGACCTCTTACCTGATCGTCAAGGGCAACACCTACCTCACCATGGAGTGCCTGATGATCGTGGGCGCGACTTACTTCGTACTGACGTTCGTGCTGAGCAAGCTGCTGGGCGTGTTCGAGAGGAGGCTGAAGGCCAGTGACTGATACCGAGATGATCCGCACGGAGGATCTCCATAAGAGCTTCCAGATCAAGGGCCAGCCGCCCCTGCACGTGCTCAAGGGCGTGAGCGAGCACGTGGACAAGGGCGAGGTGGTGTCCATCATCGGCCCCTCCGGCGGCGGCAAGAGCACGTTTTTGCGCTGCCTCAACCTGCTGGAAAACCCGGAGGAGGGGAAGATATTCTTCGAGGGCGTGGAGATCACCAACGCCAAGGTGGACATCAACGTCCACCGGCAGAAGATGGGCATGGTGTTCCAGCACTTCAACGTGTTCCCCCATCTGTCCGTGAAGGAGAACATCACCATCGCCCCCACCATGGTGAAGAAGATGGACCCCAAGCTGGCCGACGAGAAGGCCATGGACCTGCTGAGCCGGGTGGGCCTGGCCGACAAGGCCAACGAGCACCCCAGCCGTCTCTCCGGCGGCCAGAAGCAGCGGCTGGCCATCGTCCGGGCCCTGGCCATGGAGCCGGACGTGATGCTCTTCGACGAGCCCACCTCCGCCCTGGACCCGGAGATGGTGGGGGAGGTGCTGGAGGTCATCAAGGGCCTGGTGAAGACGGGCATGACCAGCGTCATCGTCACCCATGAGATGGGCTTTGCCCGGGAGGTGTCCGACAGGGTGCTCTTCATGGACGGGGGCGTCATCGCTGAGAGCGGCAAGCCCGAGGACGTGTTCCAGCATCCCCAGAACCCCCGGACAAAGGAATTTCTGAGCAAGGTGCTCTATTAAAATAAAACAAAAGGCCGCCAGGCCGCCTTTCCGGGCGGCCTTTGGCAAAAGGAGACAGCATGGATATCAAGGAGATGAAAAAGGCCATATCGGCCTATGTGGACGCCCACGCTCAGGAGTATATAGACCTGGCCAACAGCATATGGGAGTACGCGGAGCTGTCCTTGAAGGAATATAAGTCCGCGGCGCTGTTCACGGAGCTTTTGAAAAAGGAGGGCTTCACCGTCCGGGAAAACCTCTGCGGCATCGCCACCGCTTTCAGCGGCAGCTACGGTTCCGGCGCGCCCCATATCGGCATCCTGGGCGAGTTCGACGCCCTTTCCGGCCTGAGCCAGAAGGCGGGGGCCCTGGCCCGGGAGGAACTGGTCAAAAACGGCTCCGGCCACGGCTGCGGCCATAACCTCCTGGGAGCGGGCTCCTTCGCGGCGGCCTGCGCCGTGAAGGACTTTCTGCAAAAGACGGGCCTGCCCGGCACCGTGACCTTCTACGGCTGTCCCGGGGAGGAGGGCGGCGCTTCCAAGGCCTATATGGCCCGGGATGGCCTCTGGAAGGAGCTGGACTGCGCGTTGAGCTGGCACCCCGGCGACACCAACGAGCTCATGACCGGCACCAACAACTCCTGCACCCAGGTGCTCTACAAATTCAA
>CANRKN010000052.1 GCA_947631215.1 uncultured Oscillospiraceae bacterium
GGAAAGCTCATCATGGCCGCGTCCATGGTGTACACGGCCAGCGCCACGGACCAGCTCACCTTCACCGTCCGCTTGTATACAAAAAACAGCGCCACGGAGATGATGGCCATGCCCGTCACCGCGTTCAGGTCCGACAGCTGCAGCGCCGCCATGGCCAGGATGCCAAGGAGCGCCAGCCCCAGCACATAGGGGATGAGACGCCGCCGGGGCAGCACGCACTGGTGCATCACCGGCAGGTAGACCAATACCGCCGCCGGCAGCAGCACCAGGTCCGCCAGACAGTATTGCAGGAACTGCTGTCCCATGGCTCAGCTGTCTTCCCGCCGCCGCTGGGCCTGGCGTATCTGCCGGAAGGACCAGTCCTGCCACTGCCGCTCGATCTGCCGGGCGGCGCGTATCTTCACCGGCAGGGCCAGCCCGCAGGCCAGAAGACAGTTGTTGCGCTGGAAGGCCGTCACCTCGTCCATGTTCACCAGTACGCCCCGGTTGATGGTGAGAAACCGGCCGTCCCCCTCCAGCTTTTCCAGAAGCTCCGAGAAGGTGAGGCGGGTGACGAAGGTCCGGCCCGCCCTGTCGGTGAGGCGGATATAGTGGCCCTCGGTCTGGGCCGCGGCGATGTCGCTCATGGCTAGGCGCGCCGTCTGGCGGCTGCTGGTGAATTCCAGATACCGCTCCGCCCCGGGGATGGAGCGGACGGCGTCGTCCATGAGGCGGAAGATGCGCTCTTTTTCCGCGGGCTTTTGTATGTAGTCGAAGGCGTGGCAGGCGAAGGCGTCGGGCATGTGCTCCTGGCTGGTGGTGAGGAATATGAGCAGGCACCGCACGTCCCGGGCCCGCAAAAGCGCCGCCGCCTCCGCGCCGGTCATGCCGTCCATAAAGATATCCATGAACACCATGTCGAAAAGGCCGGGCCGGAACTGGTCCAGCAGGGCCTCGCCGCTGGCGAACAGGCGGGTCTGGATGACCACGTCCCGGGCCATGGCATAGTCGGCCAGCATCTGCTCCAGCTGGACGGCGTCCGCGGTGTCGTTGTCAACGATGGCCAATACCATGCCCATGCTCCTTTCCGAACATACCTTTCCTATTTTAAATAGGTGTATCACACTATATCATGGAATCATACGATTTTCTATGAATAATTTGAGCCCTTTTTGCCGAAAAGCGGCCGATCATGCCAGAAATTGGATGTACAGGCCAAAAAAGCCCCGCCCTGTGTGAGAACAGGGCGGGGAGGATGGGGTGTTATTTATCCCTTCCGGCGGGCGGACCGTCTGCGGATGAGCAGGACGCCCAGCAGGGCGGCGCATGTCAGCCCCAGGGCGGCCCAGGCGCCGACGGGGGCGCTGTCGCCGGTCTTGGGGGCCCGGGGAGCGGGGGTGCTGCCGCTCGTTCCGCCTGTGCCTGTGCCGGCGGGACGCTTGGTGGGGCTCGGCTTATTGGTGGGCCGGCTCGTCGGTGCCGGGGAAGAGGTCCCCTGAGAGGGACTCGGTCCCGGTGTGGAGGAGGGTCCCGGCGAGGCGCTGGGCCCAGGCGTGGCGTCAGGGTCAGGCGTGGCGTCAGGGTCAGGCGTAGCGTCGGGATCGGGCGTGGCGTCAGGGTCAGGCGTAGCGTCGGGATCGGGCGTGGCGTCGGGGTCGGGCGTAGCGTCGGGGTCCGGCGTAGCGTCGGGGTCCGGCGTAGCATCTGGGTTGGGCGTGGCGTCTGGGTCCGGCGTAGCGTCCGGGTCCGGTGTGGCGTCCGGGTCCGGTGTGGCGTCGGGGTCGGGCGAAGCGCTGGGCTCAGGCGAAGCGCTGGGCTCAGGCGAAGCGCTGGGCTCAGGCGAAGCGCTGGGCTCAGGTGAGGCGCTGGGCTCAGGCGAAGCGGTGGGCTTCGGCGTGGCCGTGGGGTCCGGCGGCCAATATCCGCCTCCGCCGCCTCCGCCGGGAGGCGGCGCGGTGTTCTTGGTATTGGTGAAGCTGGCCTCATAGGTTTTGCCCTCCGGGATGGTCCCGGAGATGGAGGCGGCGCTCTCCGTATAGCCCTGAGCGGCGGCGTCGGTCTGTGTGACCGTGAAGCCGGCGCCGGCGGGCAGGTCGCCGGACAGGACCTTCTGGCCGTCCTTCAGGCGGATCTGCGCCGTGCCGTCTTGGAAGATCATGTTGTCGCTGTTGCCCTCCACGCCGCAGTCTACTGTCACCTCATAGGTGAAGTAGTCCTCCTTGCTGGCGGCGTTGCCGGCCACGGAGACGGATACCTGCAGCTTGCCTTTTTCCTCCGGCTCCGGCGGGACAGACTGTTTGCGGTTGGTGACGGTGACGGACGCCTCCTCGCCGGACTGTATCACACCATCCTGCTTGTCATAGGCAGTGGTGTAACCGTCCTGGCCCTCCTCTGTCTCCGTCACGGTATAGTGCGTCCCGGCCGGGATGCCGTCCGCGTATCGGCTCTCGCCGCCCTTCATGGTGACTGTGGCTTCGCCTGCGGTGAAATTCATATCGCCATGCTCGCCGCTGAAAGAGCTGTCGTCCAGGCGAACGGTAAAGGTCCAGTCTTTGTTTTCCGCCTCCGCCAGGTCGCCCTCCAGGACCTTGGTGATACGCAGGCTGCCGGGCTGGTAGTAGGTGTTCTCTATATCCACATTGCTTTCGGCGGAATAAGAGATGACGCCGCTGCCGCTGTCCGTCGTTGTGTTCTCAAAGCGGGCGGGAGCGATCCCGGCATTGATGTCCGTGAGCGGGTCCTCGGCCACGGTGTACATCGTGCCGGCGGGGACCAGCAGGGAGATGACGTCCCCGTGCTTCATCCGGACGGCGCCGGTATAGGTGTCGCCCGCCTTGGTGAGGGGGATGCTGCCGGTCCCGGTCATGACGGCGTAGGTATCTGTGCCGAAGAAGCTCCTTGCGCCCTCCGGGAGCGTCAAGGTAATGGTCACCGGGAATGTCTGATCGGTGGGGGCGCCGGCGCCCAGCACGGTCTTTGTGATCTCGAGCTGGCCGGTGGGGACGTTGGTGAAACGCACCCAGTCCGAATCGCTCTTGCGGATGATTCCGCTCACCGACTGCGTATCGGTATGGAAGCCGGGCGTCTCCCTCTCGGTCACTGTGTACTTTGTACCCTCGGCGAGGCCGTAGATGGTGACGGCCTGGCCCTCGTTCAAGGTGACGGTGAACTTCCCGTCTTTCGGGGTATAACTGCCTCGACTGGGTGCTGTCTGCACGTCGTCATAGCCGGTGGCAACGCGGCCTATGTAGGCGAGGTCTATGTTCAGAGGCACATCCGAGGAGTCGGTCAGGTATACGTCGAAGGGGAAGGACTTGTCCAGCGCGGTGTCCTTCGGGTCCACGGCCTTTTCGATGTACAGCCAATCCTCCGAGGGGATGACGGTCACGGTCTCGGATTCGACGGTCTGTGCTTTGTCTGCGTCACCGACCGGCCAGAATTCCGCCACGGCTTTGTTGGCGTACTCGTGGGGATGCTTCACGACGGGCGTCACGCAGGTGAAGGAGAACTCCGCCGACCCATTCGGCTCCAGCGTCACCTCCGGCCACTTCACCTTACCGCCGGACTTAAGCGTGGGGGGACCGCCCTCCACCGCATCGCCGCCCTCCAGCTCAGCTGATTCGCCGGAGGAGGTCTTGGAGATAGTATCGGTCATGATGCGCATGGGCCGGTGTTCTTCGCCGTCGGCGTCCGGCTCCGGGACCGTGTCGCTCACCTTGACGACGACGGAGTTTTCGGCGCTCCGGTTGGTGACGGTGATGGTGTATGTGACCTGCTGGCTCGTTCCGACGACCTGGACGTCTCCGGGACCGTATGTGACCCCGTTTATGGTTTGGGCCTTTACGATGTCTATGCCGGTGGGGGTGTTCTCTATGCGGGCCTTATTGTCGCAGTTTTTCACTACGGTCCCGCTCACTGGGTCGACCTTCTCAAAGGACTTGCTTTCTTTTTCCGTGATGGTGTACTCCGTGCCGCCCGGCAGGGCGAAGACGGCGTCCCGGCCGACGGCCAGGGTGAACTCGCCCTTATAGGTGCGGTCTCCCTCCGGCGTCAGGGTAAAGGACCTCTCGCCTACGCCGGGAATGCTGTAATGGGCGATGTACGCGCCGCCCTCGGCGAAGAAGTCGTTCTCATGGCCGGCGGTGCCGGGGTCGTCGCCCGCCGGGAGCGTGAACGCGGCCTCAAAAGTGACCTCTTCGCCGCTGTATTTTTGGTTGGCGCCTGCGGCCAGCGTCTTATGGAGGGTGAGCCGGCCCAGGGTGGTGATGAACCAGATGGGGACCTCGCCGCCGTCTTTTATGCCTTCCCAGAAGAATTCGTTTTTATGGCCTTCGGAGCCGTTTTCCGTCTCATCATACTTATACCACGGGTGCTCTTTGAGCCACTGGCCGGCCCTGGACTCTTCGCCGCCCTCGAACACCACGCTGACAGTGTCCAGCGTGGTATAGACAAGACGGCGGGAGATATACTTTCCTCCCCGCCCGTCCGGGAATTCCCGGTCGGAGCCATCGCCCCAGCGGGATATCTCTGTGCCCGCCTCGTCCCTGTAATTGAAGGTGGTGTAGTAGGAAAACAGGCTCTTCACATCGGACCACTTTGCGGTGAGGTAGATGGTGTAGTTCTGCTTCTCCAGATCGTATACCTCGCCCGCGTCGTCCACCTCGCTCAGCGGGACCATGTCGTTGGCCGATATGCGGTGTTCTTCTGTGCCAAAGGGATGGCCTTCGGAGTCTGTCAGGACCCAGCCGAGGAAGGTAGCGGCATTGCCCTCCGTTTCGGGCTTGGCGGCGCTTATGGTAATGCTGTTGCTGGTGTAGACTCCGTCGCTCCTGATGAGAGAATAGTAGTTGCCCCGGTTGGTGTCTATGGTGGTGCTGGTGCCGATCATCTCGCTGCCGTCGTCATCCACCTGGCGGAAGGTAGGCATGTTCCGCACAGACAGGTCGCTGACGCCTGTATTCAAGGCGGAGCCTTCCTCGATGCCGTCCAGGTACTGCACCCGATACAGCTTGGGCTGGGCCTGTATGGACAAAAGACCAATACGGGTACCGCCGTCATAGGGATTCTGCAGCGTGATGTAGTAATATCCGTCCTTATCCGGCCCGAGGATGCTGTCCCCGCTGAACTCCTGGCTCGTAGAAGGCCCCCGGTGCTCTTCATAGAACTGGACCGTGGGAAAAGAATCGGAGCCCTCCACCTTGCCCAGGGCCCAGTTGTAGCCGTCCGCCAGACGGAAACGGATGTTGCCGTAAATGCCGGAGGGCGTGTCATTGGTCAGATTATAGTTCGTGCCGGTCGGGCTGCCCACCACGTCATAGTCAAACGTATAGGTCTCATTGGGCACCGCCCGGTAGGACTGGGCGTTCAGAAATTCCAGCCACTGCATGGAGGAACTGCCGCTCCCATTCTTGCGGTACGCCTGTACCTCAACGCCTGCAAAGAGAGAGGACACGATCTCGGAATATTTCGGATCTGCGCTGATGAATGTGCCGTGGTCGAAGATCAAATCGCGGTTCGCGTTCTCCACGGCGATGACATATTTCCTCTGCCGGATGTGACCTATGCCTTCTACAATAGTAGGCGTGCATGTTATCGTGACTTTCATGCCGCCGGGAAGAACAGTGACAGCCGTAGCGGAGTTCTCAGGACTGCCCGGATTCATAATAGAACCGTCCAGATTGATAAGCTGCCGCGGGTCCTTCAGGAACGGGATATTGAGGCTCTGGCCGTTCAGCGACAGGGAGCGCATCTCATAGTGAGACGTATCCCCGTCCTTCAGAGAGAACTCCCACTGGCAGGAATACGTGCCCGTGAGCGGGTCATAGACAAAGTGCTTGCCCTCAAAACTGTCCAGAGCCCCGGCATTATGCCATTTATCTTTATTCACATAACTGCCGGTTCTGGCGTTGCCCATGTACTTCGCGTTGAACTTATAGTCTGTCTCCGGCCGTGTGGTGATGACCACCCGCACCGTCTGGGGCGCGTCCGCGCTCCCGGCCGGGCCGGACCGGTAGGTGCCCGAGAGGGAGAAAAAGTCGGGGGCGTCAGCACTGGTATCTATCTCCGCGCCGCCGTTGTCGAGCTTTTCGGTCTGCTTCCATTCCACGGCCTTGCCCAGCGGATATTCGCCGTATCCGGTCTCTGTTGGGAACTTTTCCGTAACACTATTGGCGGCAAAACCAGCAGTATCGCCTATATATACGCGGCCGTAGTGCCCGGAGGGGATGGTCACGTCTACACTCAGCCACTGGTCCTGGGTCGTGGTGGGCCGCTGGCTGCCAAAGATCTGAGCGACGCTGCCGTACTTGGCCGTTGAACTGTTTGTATCCCTGTCCCATATCTCGTAGGTGATGGGGTATTCTTTCAGCGCATAGGCGATCTGGATCTTGTCGTCAGCGTTCAGGACCGCGCTGGTCATGGCGTCCGTGGTCTCAGACGCGGAGTAATAAACGTAGTTCTTCTTCACGCCTTCCACCGTTATCTCCACGTTGCCGATACGGGCCACAGTGGCCCCGTTGACCGTCAGGGCGTATATCTCATGACCTTCTATCTGTGGAAAGTTTTCCGCATAGGTGTACCGGGGCGGATTGCTGGAATGGTCCGGGGAGGCGGCGCCCTGCACGCCGGCCATAGCACCTGTCCAGGAGGGGTTGCCCGCCAGTACAAGCAGTTCGTCGATGGTCTTTGTCTGCCACTCCACGCCGCTGCCGACGCGGGTGGCCACTATCGCCGTGAAATGGTCGGCTGTTACCAGACCGCCGGGGAACGACATGGGCGCCAGGCCGTCTATCTCCTCCAGGGTGGCGCCGTCCTGGATCATGGCGTCCAGCTGCTCCGCGGTGAGGCCGCCCGGCTCGGGACTGGCGGAGGGCTCCGGGCTGGCCGAGGGGTCGGGAGACGCCGCCGGGTCAGGGGTGGCGTCGGGGTCGGGGGACGCCTCGGGCGCGGGGGATGTCTCCGGCTCCGGCGTGGCCGCGGGTTCAGGGCTCTCGCTGGGCGCGGGAGTCTCCCCGGGGGCCTCAGTGGCCTCTGGTTCGGCTGTTGCTTCCGGCTCCGGTGTAGCCTCTGGTTCCGCCGTGGCCTCCGGCGTGGGGGATGTCTCCGGCTCCGCCGTGGCCGTGGGGGCGGGCGTGGCCGTGGGCTGGCCCTCATACCAGGGGTCCTCTATGCCCCAGCCGCCGGCCGGGCCGCCCTGCTCCTGGGGAGCGGGCGTGGGCGGCGCTATGGGCGACGCCGCCGGGGAGGGCGACGGCGATGGGGAGGGAGATGCCGCCGGCGAGGCCGAAGGGGACGCCGCCGGCGCGGCTATTGGCGCGGTGCTATCCAAAAAATCGCTGCGGGGGGGGGTGAAACTCACCATGGAAGTGAGCATCAACAGGCAGAGCAGCGCCGCTGCCAGCCTGCGGGGCAGGCTATGTTTCGTGCAGGACGTCATGGCCGGTACACCTTCTGATACGTTTTAAGAAAAAATGGACATTATCAGAATTAGATATTATTATAACAGTGTATAACAAGCGGTGAGATATGTCAAGTCTTCAACAAGAAAACCAGATATTTTTAAACAAAGTAAACAGCTT
Source organism: uncultured Oscillospiraceae bacterium (assembly GCA_947631215.1). Next base: position 7,557 of record CANRKN010000052.1, read on the forward strand.
GCATCAAAGAAAATGAGAAACGACCGGAAAAAGAAAATCCCTGGAACCATTACGGCTTCAGGGATTCAGTTGGCACGGCATGAGGGATTCGAACCCCCGGCCTTCTGGTCCGTAGCCAGACGCTCTATCCAGCTGAGCTAATGCCGCTCGCGCCAAAGTATAATAGCATAAGCCCGGACAGAATGCAAGGGGGTAATTGGAAAAACCTCAGAGACCGAGAGCGCCGGCCACGTTGTCCATCACGTCGCCCATGGATTTGAGGGCCTTGCCCACGTTGATCTTTTTCTTCTTCGGCATGGCGATCATGCCCACCATGGAGCCCACGGCCAGGCCCACGCCCATGCCCTTGATAAACGACATATTATTCATGCTTTACCCCTCTTTCACCGCTAGTATTTCCCACGGAAACATGATATATTTAATCTAACTGTAAAAATTTTGAGGAGCGTCTTATGATCATCAGTATATTGGCCGTGGGCGACGTGTGCGGCGCGCCGGGCCTCGCCTTTCTGGAGAAGAATCTGAAAGCCCTCCGCCGCCAGCGGGGCATATCCTTCGTGGTGGTGAACGGGGAGAACGCCAACGTGGTGGGCGTGACGCCGGAGCAGTGCGACCGCATCCTGAACGCCGGGGCGGACGTGGTGACCCTTGGAAACCACACCTGGGTGCGCTGGGAGCTGAAGCCCTATCTCGCCGACAACGTGCATGTGCTGCGGCCTCTCAATTTTGCGCCCCAGTGCCCGGGGCGGGGCTACGGCGTCTACCGCACGCCCTTCGGGGAGATATGCGTCATCAACCTCATGGGCCGGTTCACCCTGGACCCCAACACGGACAACCCCTTCGTGGAGGTGGACGTGCTGTTGAAAGAACTGGACCCCAAGCCGAAGATCATTTTGGTGGACATGCACGCCGAGGGCACCAGCGAGCGCCTGGCCATGGGCTATTTCCTGGACGGGCGGGTCAGCGCCGTGTGGGGCACCCACACCCATGTGCAGACCTCGGACGCGGGCGTGCTGCCGAACGGCACGGGCTTTATAAGCGACCTGGGTATGACGGGGGCGGGCCACAGCGTGCTGGGCATCGACGTGGACCAGTCCATCAATCGCTTTTTGGGCGACCCGCCCATGCGCTATAAGCCCGGGGACGGGGACGGGAAGATGGAGTGCTGCGTGTTCGACGTCGACACGGACACCGGCCTGTGCGTGGGGGCGGAGGCCCTTCGCATCCTATGATACGCCTGCTGCACGCCGCGGACCTGCATTTGGACTCGCCCTTTCAGGCCCTGGGCCGGGAGAAGGCCGCCCTGCGCCGGAGCGAGCAGAGAGCGCTGCTGGCCCGGATGGGGGAACTCATAAAGTCGGAGCAGGTGGATATGGCCCTGCTGGCGGGGGATCTCTTTGACGCGGACGCCCCCTATCCCGAGACGGTGCGGCTCTTGGAACAGACCCTGCCCGCCTGGGGCGTGCCCGTATTCATCGCCCCGGGCAACCATGACTGGTACGGCCCCCGCTCCCCCTGGGCCCGGCTGGACCTGGGGGAGAACGTGCATGTGTTCACGGGCGAGGAGATAGAATGCGTCGAGGTCCCATCCCTGAACGCCCGGGTGTGGGGCGCGGCCTTCACGGGTAAATATCGAAAACCGCCCCTGGCGGGCTTCGAGGCGGAGAAGGCGGGGGATACTATTGACATCATGGTCCTGCACGGGGAGGTGGGCGTGCCCGGCTCCCCCTACGGGGCCATATCGGAGCAGGACATCGCACGAAGCGGCATGGACTATGTGGCCCTGGGCCACAGCCACGCTTATAGCGGCCTGCGCCGGGCGGGGGAGACATGGTACGCCTGGCCCGGCTGCCCCGAGGGCCGGGGCTTTGACGAGACGGGCGAAAAGGGCGTGTTCCTGGCGGAGATCGGCCCGGATGGCTGCACGGCGAAGCTCCTGGACCTGGGCGGCCGGCGGTATGAGGTGCTGACGGTGGACTTATCCGACAGCGTGGACCATGAGGGAGCCGTGCTGGATGCCCTGGGGCGGGATACGTCCCGGGACATATACCGCATCATCCTCACCGGCGCGCCGGAGGCGGCCCCGGATATCCCCGCCCTGCAGAGCGCCCTGGAGGGGCGGTTCTTCGCCCTGGAGCTGCGGGACGGCACCGTCCTCAGACGGGACGTATGGGAGGGCCGGGAGGTGCTGAGCCTGAAGGGCCTTTTCCTGGACGGCCTCTGGCGGCGCTACGAGGCCGCGGAGACGGACGAGGAGCGGGCGGATATAGAGCTTGCCGCGCGGTATGGATTAGCGGCGTTAGAGAATGGGGAAGAGCCCCCGCTGGCGTGACCCGACGGGCGGTGAGAACCGGCAGTGTGCCGAATGCGGTTGGTGAGCGAAGCGAACTTTAGCAGCAGGCATACTGCCGGGCTCAGCCGCCCTGGGATAGGCTGGAATAGCCCGGACGGGCCCGACAGTATCCCGGCTCACTTGTTACGCTGCGCTCACGAGCCGTGAGGCCGTGACACTGCCGGCTCCCGCCGGGCGTCGGGTTGGCATAGGGCGGCATAAGGAGAAGATATGATCATCAAAAAAATGACCGCGTGGTTCGGGACGCTGGAGGGCCGGTCCCTGGAGCTGGGACCGGGGCTCAACATCCTCTTTGCACCCAACGAGAGCGGCAAATCCACCTGGTGCGCTTTCCTGCGGGCCATGCTCTACGGCGTGGACACCGGCCAGCGGGCCCACCAGGGCCAGCAGCCGGACAAGGTGAAGTACCTGCCCTGGAGCGGGTCGCCCATGTCCGGCAGCATGGATATAGAGACCGCCGACGGCCCCGTGACCCTGCGGCGGTGGACCGAGCGGGCAAACCAGCCCATGCAGGCCTTCTCCGCCACGGTGACGGGCACGGACCTTTCAGCGGACCTCACCGCCGACGGGGCGGGACAGGCCCTCACCGGCGCGCCCCGGGAGGTATTCGAGCGCAGCGCCTTCATCCACCAGATGGGCCTGGGCCTGACCAACGACCCGGAGCTGGAAAAGCGCTTTGCCGCCATCGTCACCGCCGGGGACGAGGAGCAGTCCTTCACCGAGACGGATAAGCGCCTGCGCGCCTGGCTGCGGCGGCGCCGGTCCGGCCGCCGGGGGGCCATCCCCGAGCTGGAGGGGGAGCTCTCCCGGCTGGACGGGAAGCTGGGCGAGATGGATAGGGCTGCTGCCGAGGTGGGCCGGCTGGAAGAGGAACTGGGTCTGGCCCAGGGGCGCCAGGAGGAGCTGGTGCGCCGCATGGAGCAGGCCCGGGCCGAGGCCCGGAAGAGGGCCCTGGCGGAGCTGGCCGCCGCCCGGGAGGCGGTGCAGACGCGGGAAGCGGACCTGAACGAGGCATCCCGCTGGGCGGAGGACGCCCAGCGGGCGCTGGACGATACTCCCTTCGCGGGCATGGAGCCCGACGAGGCGGAGAGCCAGGCCGGGGCGGATATGGATCGGCTGGAGGATCTGGACCGGCAGGCCCAGAGCCTGCCCGGGGAATGGACACCTATCATCCCCTTGATCATCGCGGGGATATTGTGGGCGGCGACGGTGTTTCTGCCCTGCTACCCCATCGCCCCTATCGCCGGCGGGGCGGTGTTCCTGGCGGCGGCTGTGGGCGCGTGGCTCTGGCGGCGGCGCATCCGGGACCGGCGGCAGGCGCTGGAGGCTGCGGCGCGGCATATACTGGATAGCTATGACGCGGTGACGCCGGGGGGTATACGGGAGAGACTTGCGGAGTATGAGGACCTGTGGACTGAGGCCCAAAACGCGGCCCATGCCAAGACGCAGGCGGAGGCCGCGCTGGAGCGGGCCCGGGCCCGGCGGAAGGCCGCGGAGGAGCCAGTGCTGAACGGCCTGGACTTTGAACACGGCGACAGCGAGGCGGCCCGGGCTTCCCGGGCGGTGGTCCAGGGCCAGCGGGATATGGACGCGCTGAAGGAGCGGCGGGCCATGGCCGAAGGCCGGGCCCGCGCCATGGGGGACCCCATGGCCCTGCGCTCGGAGCGGGATAAGGGCCAGGACCGGCGGCAGGCGCTGCTTATGCAGGAGCGGGCCCTGCAATTGGCTATCGAGGCCATGGAGGGGGCCGACGACGCCCTCCGGGAGAGGTTCACCCCCATGGTGGCGGAAAAGGCCGCCGGGATATTCGCCGCCCTCACCGGCGGCCGCTACGACGAGATCACCCTGGCCCGGGACCTGTCCGCCAAGGCGCGGCGGGCCGGGGACGCGGTGGGCCGGGAGGCGGACTACCTGTCCCAGGGGGCCAAGGACCAGCTCTACCTGGCGCTGCGCCTGGCGGTATGCGAGCTGGTGCTGCCCCAGGAGCAGGCGTGCCCCATCGTGCTGGACGACGCCCTGGCCGCCTTCGACCAGGGGCGGATGGAGAAGGCGCTGGATATGCTGAAGGAGCTGGCCAAAACGCGCCAGGTGCTGCTGTTCACCTGCCACGTCCGGGAGCGGGAATATTTTAAGGACGACCCGGCCGTGACGGTCCAGGGGATATAAACAAACCTGCGTGGTGCCAGAGCGGCCGAGTCTGACAGTATGCCTGCTGCTAAAGTTCGCTTCGCTCACCAACCGCATCCGGCACACTGTCAGACCTCGCCGCCCGTCGGGGGGCTTTTCAAGGAGAGGTAGAACATATGTCTGAATTTCTGGTGCCGTGCCTGTTCGGGCTGGAGGGGCCATGCGCCGACGAGCTGCGGCGGATGGGCGTCCATGACGTCCGGGCGGAGAACGGCCATGTCCGCTTTGCCGGGGACGCGGCGGACTGCGCCCGGGCCAACATCCGCCTGCGCACCGGCGAGCGGGTGCTGCTGCGGCTGGGGGGCTTCGAGGCCCCCACCTTCGACGCCCTTTTCGAAGGCGTGAAGGCCCTGCCGCTTTCCCGGCTCATCCCGAAAGACGGCCAGTTCCCCGTGAAGGGCTATTGCCTGAACTCCGCCCTCCACTCCGTGCCGGACTGCCAGAGGATCATCAAAAAGGCCGCGGCGGAGGCTCTTGGCGCGGCGTATCATGTCCAGTGGCTGCCGGAGACCGGCGCCCTCTATCAGATCCAGTTCTCCATCGTGAAGGACTTTGCGGAGATATTCCTGGACACCACCGGCACGCCGCTCTTCAAGCGCGGCTACCGGCCCGGCCATGTGGCGGCCCCCCTGCGGGAGACGCTGGCGGCGGCGCTGGTGGGCTTTGCCCGCTACCGGGGCCGGGACGCGTTCTGGGACCCCTTCTGCGGCAGCGGCACCATCCCCATCGAGGCGGCCCTCATGGCCCGGAACCGGGCCCCGGGGCTCAACAGGACCTTTGCCGCCCAGGCATGGCCCAACGTGCCCGCCCGGGTGTGGCGGGACGCGGCGGCGGAGGTCCGGAGCTTGGAATACCACGGGGATTACCACATCTTCGCCTCGGACATCGACCCCAAGGCGGTGGCCCTGGCCCGGGAGAACGCCCGCCGGGCCGGGGTGGAGGGGGATATCACCTTCTCCGCGGCCGACGCCCTCACCGCCCCCGCGCCCTGGGAGAAGGGCGTGCTCGTGTGCAACCCGCCCTATGGCGAGCGGATGCTGGAAAAACAGGAAGCACAAGACCTTTACAGAGCCATGGGCAGGGCCTGGCGGGCCATGGACGGCTGGCAGAAGTTCGTCATCACCTCCGAGCCGGACTTCGAGCGGCTCTACGGCGTCCCCGCCCAAAAGCGCCGCAAGCTCTACAACGGCATGATCCAGTGCAATCTGTATCGGTATGACTGACAAAAAACATCTTCCAAATTTGTGCAGATTACCAGTTGAAGAAAACATATAGATAGGGTATTATTACGGTGTTAGCACTCATAGGA
>CANRKN010000053.1 GCA_947631215.1 uncultured Oscillospiraceae bacterium
GTATCTCACTCCTTCCCCTCATTCTAGCACAAAAGATGGTAGGCACTTTCGTGTCTACCATCTTTTTACCACGTCAGGGATTTTACACGGCTGCACCAATTTTCTGTTAAGCTCATCAAATTTACACGCTTGCACCAATTTTGAGATAACCGTGTAAAACGATGATATTAGCGTCCTAACTACATCTTTTTCTTCTCCAGCGTCCGTAGATAGTCCTTACGGAAGGCCCGAACGCTGCCGAAAAACTCCATCTCCGACTTGGTGAACGACGCGCTCTCGGCCTTTTCCGCCAGCAGCTCCATCGTACAGATCAGGTCGACAGACTGAAACAGCTTGTAGTCAACGGGCCGCACCTTGCGAAACTCCACATGGGTATACAGCGTGTTGAAGACCGACGTGATGATTTTCGTCAGCTCGATCTGCCCGTTATCATAGTAGACAATCACCCTGTCAAAGCTGTTCCAATATGCCTCATGCTGGCGCAGCGTCTCTGCGATCTTTTTGGAAAGCTGCGCCGTCATAGAGATCACGTCGGGGCAATCCCGTTTCCTGACCTTGATGCAGGCGTATCGAATGTCCAGCCTGCGGGTGAAATGGAAGAGCGCCTTGAACAGCCGCTTGCGATCCTCCGTCAAATCGTTTGCATAGACTGCCTCCCGCCGGATGAGCGGCCCGGTATGTACGGCGTGCTGCGGGTAGCCCAGGTTTTGCAAGCGTTCATTGAAGCGGGCGATGTCCCCAGAGATGTCGGCTGCCTGATCGTGGAGCACCATGGAGACGATGTAGTATGGCGAGTGGGCCTCATAGGGGCCAAAATCGCCCGACTCGTCGATGAATACGCTCAGCACTTTCTCTGGCATGGTGCGTCCTCTCAATCTCTATCTAAAGAAAGTGGCGGGGAATTTCCCCGCCATTCGGTGGACCAGGGTCTTTCGACCAGCCCAGTCAGTGTGCTCCACTGACTTATTCTATGTGTATTATAACGGATGATTCGCAGTTTGTCAAACATGTTTACGCTGTAATAAATTGAATATCAGCCGCGTCCGCTCATCATCTTCAACACTTCCTTTAATGCCGTTGAGCCCGCAGCGTTGGATTCAACTTCCTGCAGATGTGCTTGCTCACATGCATCAACCGCGGAGAATACTTGCTCTCGTTCTTCGCCGGATAGCAATGCTGCCTTTTTCCGCATAGCATCGCACTGTTGACGGATTGAGCTTTTCTGTCCTTGCTTCAGTGCTTCTTTGCTCAAATCAAAGAGAAAATCGCCATAATCATAACCCATGATAGATAACGCTCCGTTCCGATTGTTTTCTTTGTCGTTTCGCAATACATTATTGCTTCAACTGGCCCATGAGCTCCTGGAAGCTCTCCAGAGCGCTTTGCAGGTTCTCAATGATGTCGCCGGCCAGCTCGTCCGGCGCGGGGAGGTTATCCAGATCGGCCAAGGCCTTATCCTTGATCCAGAAGATGTCCAGGCTGGTCTTGTCCCGCGCCATAATCTCATCCACGCTGAATCTGCGCCAGCGGCCGTCGGGGTTATCAGTTGACCAGGTCTCTTTCCGCTCGTGGCGGTTCTCCGGATGATAACAGGCGATGAAGTCCTCCAAGTCACGGTCGGTCATGGGGTTCTGCTTCAGCGTGAAATGGACGTTGGTGCGGAAGTCGTATATCCACACTTCCTTGGTCTGCCGCTCCGGGCTGGTGGGCCGTTCGTCGAAGAAAATCACGTTGGCCTTGACGCCGGGCTTGTAGAAGATGCCCGTGGGCAGGCGAAGGATGGTGTGCAGGTCGGTGGTCTCCAGCAGCTTTTTGCGTACGACCTCGCCCGCGCCGCCCTCAAAAAGCACATTGTCCGGCACCACCACGGCGGCCTTGCCGGTGGACTTCAGGATGGTGTTGATGTGCTGGACGAAGTTGAGCTGCTTATTGGAGCTGGTAGTCCAAAAATCAGAGCGGTTGTAGACCAAGTCTTCCTCCTCCTGCTCGCCCTCCTCGTTGGTGAAGGTGAGAGAGGACTTCTTGCCGAAGGGCGGGTTGGTCATGACATAGTCCACCCGGTAGCCGGGGTCGGACAACAGAGAGTCGCCCTGGGCCACGGGGACATTGCCATAGATGTCGCCGATATTGTGCAGATAGAGATTCATCAGGCACAGCTTGAACGTGGCGGCCACCAGCTCGTTCCCATAGAAGGTCTCGTTTTTCAAAAACTCCTTCTGTTCCCGATCCAGCTGATAGTTCTCTGCGATGAATTCCTGCGCCGCCAAGAAGAAGCCGCCGCTGCCGCAGCAGGGATCGGCGATGGTCTTCATTGGTTCCGGGCGCAGGCATTTGACCATGGCGCGGATGAGGGGCCGGGGCGTGAAGTACTGCCCGGCGCCGCTTTTCACGTCCTCGGCGTTTTTCTGTAGCAGGCCCTCGTAGATCTCGCCCTTCACGTCGGTGGACATAGAGACCCACTTCTCCTTGTCGATCATCTGCACGATGCGGTAGAGGATGGCCACGTTGCTGATCTTGTTGATGGCGCCCTTGAATATCTTGCCCAGGATGCCGCCCTGCTCGCCCAGGGTCTCCAGCGTGGTCTTATACTGGCTCTCCAGCGCCGCGCCGGTCAGGGTGTTCATGTCCGCCCAGGTGCATCCCGCCGGGATGCCGCTGTCCTTGTTGTAGGGCGGCTTGGAATACTCGTCTGCCATCTTGAGGAAGATAAGGTAGGTGAGCTGTTCCAGATAGTCGCCGTAGGAAATGCCGTCATCCCGCAGCGGGTTACACATGCCCCACACGCGGGAGATGATGGTGGAGGTTTGTTCAGGCATGGGTGGTCTCCTTGTCGATAGAGGATGAGAATAGTATCATTCGTCCAGGAGCAATTCTGGTGAATGCGTTGTGCAATTCAATACAAGAAATTCTTCACTCTCTGCTCTTTTCACAATATCCAGTTCAACTACCTGTTTATATGTGTGTTCTAACAAGTCTCTGTAGTATATGTAAAGCTTAACTTCTGGAAGATTGTCGATAGTATGCGTCGCTGACAGAATTATGTTCATGGTTTGCATACTGCCAGACTGCAACGCTGTGGTGCGGAATTTAACACCCATATTTATTATCGCGCAGCCTGATGAATCACAGTCTATATCTTTTGCTGTCCCTCTACCAATATTCCGAAGTTCACAGCCAGAAATACACCAATCCTTGAAAACGCCGTCACCAGGATCTTCATCGAGAATATCAAGTTCAAGATTCGTATCCGGAAATGCAACCCTATCCGTTATCTTCAGTTGCAAATATGGCATTATATCAAGACGTTTGGTTTCCTCATATTGCCGTTTTGATTCTTCAACCTGCTCTTTTGTTGCTTTTGCGGATTTGCTGTTTTGTATTAAAATCAAAATGGTTACTAAAGCATAGATAAACGTAATTCCAACCATCAGCCAGTCAGTGATTGTAGGCATTAAGTCAATTCTCCCTCAAATGCTTTCTTCAAAATGCTCTGCCGCAGGGCCTCTGCCTGTTGCAATGCGGCGTCTATGGTTTGCTCGATACTGTCACAGACAGACATACGGGATTCAATTGCTTGAATTATTACCAACTGATCCTGATAAGGAAATACAGGAATGTGGAGATTTGATATCTCAGAAGAATTTATGTTATGAACTCCGCTGGTTGATTTAGCTTTGTTTTCGATATAGATACGGGCAGAGTGAGCCTGCAAATACCACAGCAAAAATCGCGGGACAAGGTCATGGTGGTTTTTGATTCGTAATCGCATCAAGTAGCCAGCGAATGTCCCATTGACATCAACGTCATTTACTATGGCTGCACGACCAACTAGAGAAGCACTGCCATTAGACCGAATTATCAAAATGTCATCCTCGCAGAGAGTGATTCCGTCCAGTTCTTGCTTCGCAAATAAGGCAGATTTTATGTCATTGTGATCAATGCGACCGACTTTATAGTTTATATTTGGTATACGATAGACAGGAATTGCTTTATCTGAGACAGTATAGTCACATTTTTTTGATGTACCATATCGTGGCTTTTCAATAAATTCTGCCAGCGGTTGACAGGAAGTTGCTTTTGAATCAGACAGTTTGCCCTCAAACGCCTCTTTTAGCACCGCCTGCCGGTACACAGCCAGTTGCTGTTTTGCCTTTTTCAGCGTCTCCACGCCGCTGTCAAGTTGGGAGAACAGTTCTTCGGTTTTGGCAACGATGCGCTTTTGTTCTGGGAAAGATGGTATGTTCAGTTCTTTCTTTTCAAGGTGCTGATAGTGACGCGCATAACCTTTGTTCTCTAACCTTAAAACAAGGTATTGCGTTGCATAATACAAATACTTTGGAAACACTGACTGTTTCGGCTGGAGGATTTTAATGCCATCTGCCCCTGCTCCAAACGAGAAATTCACATACTTGACAGCACGAGTATGATCCCCAAAGACTATAACAGGAAGCTCACATGTAATGCGCTTGCTGATATCGTCAGTATATCCCCCTATCAGTTCTTTTCCTTGGTCAACAACGGCCAATGCTCCGTGTTTCAAATAATTCTTTTGCTTAGTTTTCTTATTTGGAGAAATAGAGATTTTTTGAACTAAATCTCTATACATAGAATCCATAACCGATTCCTCCAAAAAATCTGAATTCAGTCCTTCTTTTTTGAGATTTCAACTATAGCATTTTGGAAATTCCATCGTACGTTGTATTCTTTCTTAAGAGGTGCAACTAAAGATTCATCAATATTATCATGCAGTGCTTTATAACTACTTTCATCGACCATCATGGAATAGCAAAACGTAGCAGTACTCTTGTTAAACTTTGTAATAATAGCAATGTCATATGTTCCAATATCCCAAAAATAGTCTTTTTCAATTAGACTTAATGCGTGTTTATATTGTTCGCTGGCTCTGTACCTTGCGACTGCTTCAGCATAATCCGAACAGAACAATCTTAGTTGTTGTGCATTTTCAAATAATGATTCTGTATTAAGTTGAAACGTCTTTCCAAAAGTGTTCATCATATCAGAGAACTCGGTAAACGCACATGCAATGCTATTCTCTTCTATCCGGAATGGATGTACTTTTTCGGTCGTTTGAACAATGTTTCCTACGACATTCTGATTGATAGGAGAATAAAAATAAGACCATGAAAGATTGAGCTTTCTATCATCACGCTTGCGCGTAATGGATATGTCTATACCTTTTATTGCGACAGGCTGATTCTTTGCCTCATATACACCATCGATTCTGAGGTAAGGACCACTTTGATTAAAAAAGAGGTTTGCAGTGCCTGTCGGCATAAACTCCAGCTTTGCCCTTCTAAATATTTTCTTCCAAGTAAATTTAATAACAGGAGTTAGAAGTGCAATTATAGAAATGATAAGTGCAAGCAATTCGTAGATTGACATTTTTGCTGAAAAATCAATAGCTGCTTTTAAGTGTTCCATTTTGTTGTTCCTTTATGCCACCAGTTCAATGTTCATTTCCCGCAGTACCGACTCATACTCCGGGCCAAAGACGTCATAGAACCGGCCAAGGCCGCCCTTGCGGTCGAAGGGACTCAGATCCAGATCGCTGGGCTCGATGCTCAGGGACGCGGCGATGTGGTCCTTGATGAGCCGCAGCCAGTCCATCTGCTCCTCGGTGAAGTGTACCGCGCCGGTATTTTTCTGGAACGTCCAGCGCATGAAGTTATAATTCACCTTGTCGGCAAAAGGCGCCAGCTCGTCGGCATAGCCCATCTCAAAGCGGACAAGGCTGACCAGATCGGCCAGCTGCGCCGCCGTGCCGCGCTTGACCTTGTCTGGCTTCCTGATGGCATAGCAGTCCCAGAGCCGCTCCACGGTGACGCCCTGGGCTTTCAGCTTCTCATACAACGCCTTTAGCTTTTCGATGGCCATGGGGCGGTCCTTATATCGCTGATCATAGATGATCCGCAGGGCGGTCAGCTCGTCCTGGTTCTCCTCAATGAACGCCCTGAAGGTCTGGATAGTGCGGTCGGCGTCGGACTGCTTGTCCGTATCGAAACCGACATACAGCACTGTATCCAAGTTCACGCTGTCGATGATCTGCTCGTGGCTGCGGCGCACGGCCTCGATATAGTTGCGGACATCCGGGTCATAGAAAGGCTTGACCGCCTCTTTGACCAGTTCCTTTTGGGCGGCGTCCATCTTTTTCTGCTCTTCCTCGGTGGGCTCACGGTCCTCGTCCAGCACGATTTCGGCACGAGCCGCGATAATGTCTCCATCAAAGGCGTCCAGAAGCCCTTGAGCCAGACTGCCTGCGGGCATGCCCACTGTCGCCTCAAACTCCTTGCGCTCCTTGGGGGACAGCTGGGCGTTCAGGCGTATCACCCGGTTGGCCAGAGAGGTGAGGGTGTCTTCGTCCTTCGCTCCCATGGCCACATTGAGCATCAGCTCCCGCATGCTGACGGTGGGCTTGCGCTCCAGGGGGCGGGTGTCTGTCTTCTTCGATTTTGTCACGCCCACCGCGTCCACGATGACGAAATGGTCCTTGTTTCCCGTAGCAGAGTGGGACACCTTCTGCAGGTCATCTTTGCTCATCACGCGAGTGCCGCGGCCCTTCATCTGCTCGAAATAGTTCTTGCTGCGCACGTCCCGCATGAAGATGAGGCACTCGATGGGCTTTACGTCTACGCCGGTGGCGATCATGTCCACGGTGACGGCGATACGAGGGTTATAACCATTTCGGAAGTTGCGCAGGATGTCCTCCGGCTTCTCCGCCTGACAGGTGATCTTCTGGCAGAACTCGTTGCCCTCGCCGAATTCCTCCCGGACGATTTGAACGATGTCGTCCGCATGGCTGTCGGTCTTGGCAAAGATCAATGTCTTGGGCACTTCCTGGCGGTGGGGAAACAGGGCGGTGAACAGGTTGTCCCGGAACGCACGGATGACCGTGCGTATCTGGCTGGGATTGACGATGTCCCGGTCCAGCTGGGTCTGCACGTAGTCCACATCATCGTCCAGCTGCTTCCACCGCTTGGCGCGGGTGAGGCGGTTGCGGCATTCGATGACCTGCTTCATGATGTGGCCTCCGTGCTTGGTCACGTCGGTCTCGATGAGGAAGATATCCTCGCCCACGTTCACGCCGTCGATGATGGCCTGCTCCCGGGAGTACTCGCTGACCATATTCTGATTGAAATAGGCGATGGTGCGTTTGTCCGGTGTGGCGGTCAGGCCGATGATGAAAGCATCAAAGTACTCCAGCACCTGGCTCCAGACGTTGTAGATGGAGCGGTGGCACTCGTCCACGATGATGCAGTCGAAAAATTCCGGCGGGTACTTCTCGTTATATACGACCTCCTTCACCGGCTGACTGCTGGCCCCGGTCATCTCGAACATGGACTCGTCCTCAGCAGATTCGTCGATTTCCTCGCCCTTGAGGATGGAGTACATTCGCTGGATGGTGCTGATGCAGATCTGCACGTCAGGGATAAAGGCACTTTTCAGTCGGCACACACCGTACAGTTCTGGGAAAGAGCGATTATCGTCGTTTGGTGGGTAGGCCAGAAACTCCCGCTCTGCCTGTTCGCCCAAGCTCCTGGTATCTACCAAAAACAGGATACGTTTCATGCCGCCATATTTCAGCAGACGATAAGCCGCCGTGATGGCGGTGAATGTCTTGCCGGCGCCCGTGGCCATCTGTACCAGCGCCTTGGGTCGGTTGTCAGCAAAGGACTGGTCAAGGTTTCGGATGGCCGTGACTTGGCAATCCCGGAAGCCCCGCGTATCCAGCGGCGGGAGGCGTTTCAGGTTGTTGCGGACGGTATCCTTCTGCGCCAGCAGTGCCCGAAGCGTCTCGGGACGGTGAAAGGAATATACCATTCGGGAGCGGTGTTTCACGTCGTCATAGTCCGTGAACTGAGTCAGCACACCTGTTGCCTCATAGGCAAAACGGATGCGGTACTCCGCCTTGACATATTTGAATGTGCTGTTGGCATAGCGGTCCGACTGTGGTTCAACAGTTGTGATGTTCTCACCCATTTCATCCCGTTTTGCCTCTGCGACGCCCACAGGTAGCCCATCCACGAAAAGAGCATAGTCCACCGGCCCGGTACTGGTGGGGAACTCCCGCACGGCGACGCCAAGCGATGCCATGGGATTAAGTTGTTTAAAGTCCTGCAAGACCCAGCCCGACTGGACCAGCCGGGCGTCTATGAGCTGTCTCGCTTTTTCTTCGGGCGACATGATCCGTCCTCCTTCCAGCACAGAGCCAGACCGATTTCCGCCGAGACCCTATAAAAATCCATTTATAGGATACCACAAAAGCAGACGTTTTCCAAGTGGCTTCGACAACACAAAACGTGAGCCGCGGATCGCTCCGGCGGCCTGTGAAGGGCAGACATTACATATTATTGATGCGCGGCAATCAAGCTTTTGTCTCAGTTCCAGACCCATCCACTCGCCCATCCAATCGCTCGGAGTTTCAGAAGCCTGTAATGGCGGTGTTTGGCGGGTATTTCGGCTGTAAGGGAGGCGACTGTATCCCTGTTTCGGGATACCTTATCGCAAACGTGTGGCGGGCCCGGGCTACTTCAAATTATGCCCTGGCTGCTGGGTCCACGGAGGATACGGCTCTCTCCCTGGTGCGCTATACCGTGCCAAGAATGCGTCCCGGCCCTGGAGGGACCATGGATATCAACCCGGCCCGCCTGCGGGCTCTGTGGGCCCAACGTGGCCGCCTCCAGGCAAGGCTCCTGCTGCCTGGGGGGTAACCAACCAAGACGAGCAGTGCATTCGTCGCTATGGTGGGCTATGGTATCCCCGTTGCACCAATTATTCGTTAAGCCGTGTAAAACTGGTGCACTGCACCGCTTTTTTGCCAAGCCGTGTAAAATTGGTGCAAAGGGCTTTTTTCGCCAAAATGGGCACAAAGCAGCATGGGCGAAAAGTGGTGCATTTTGGACCCGTGAAACGGCTCTGCAACGGGCAAGATCAGTACAAATAATGAACGACACCCCCGAATAACGGGGGTGTCGTTCATTTGATTGTACGTCATACAATCTCCAAAACTGACGTGCAAACGTGCCCTAGCACGTCACGTATGGAGGTTGGACCCCCAAGCCGTGCAAATCGTCACGGCTGCACCAATTTTCAGTCCGCTGCACCATTTTTTGCAGAACTGCACCAATTCTCAGTGGAGCCGTGTGAAACGGGGAGGGTAAGGCGCCGTCACAGAGTTTCTATTATCCTCTTCTGATCTCGCCGAGCATAGTAGACGGCGAGGATATTGACACGCTTCCTGGCGTCATCCACCAGATAATAGATGTTAAAGTTCCTGGTCCGTGTTTTGCGGATACCGCGGTCTCCCGCCGGGTCATCCTCTATTGCCGGGTAGCGGGACGGCATGGCCGAAAGAGAGCAGATCTCTTCCTCCAGCGCGTCCAATGTGTTCATACCGGCCAGAGGCGATTGCAGCGTCACGGAGATGTACCGCACGATCTCCGACAACTGCTCCTCCGCCTGCCGGGTCATCTCAACGGCATAGCTCTCCATTTACGAAAGCTCCCGACGCAGATCGGTAAACACCTCTTTGGCGGGCCTTGTGCGCCCAGCCTGCACATCATCCATTCCCTTCTGGAGCATAGCGGAAAATTCCTCGTCGGTCATCTCGTCCCGCGCCTTCGGTCCGCGGGGCAGCGTCAGCGGGAAAGGAATGCTCTTGGTGAGGATAATCTGGTTGTAGAGCAGGTTGATTACAGTGGACGCGGAGATGCCCAGCTTCTGCATGACCTCCTCGGCCTCGCGCTTCGTCTCCGGCTCCACCCGGACCAGCACATTTGCGGTCTTATTCGCCATGGTATGCACCACCTTTCAAAGCGATTATACCATATTGTATGACGTTTCGCAATACAGTATCACTTTGACCAGCCTGTATTTTTAAAAGACGTACTGCGTAATAGGAAGTAAACATTGGGTCGTAAGAAAACGCTCGTAAACGACACCAACATCCTGTAGCACGAGATCGAAAAGCTCGCCCGGCGCTTCCTGCCGGACATCCTCGCGTTCTATGGGAGCGAGGAGGGCCAGCGGGAGTTCGGCGTGGAACGCCCAGCGGGAGATGGAAAGATACCTCCAAGATACCAAGACATAATAACGCCAGCGGCGGCAGTCAGGTGACTGCCGCCGCTATTCGGCGCAGATTGCTTTGCGGATCGTGTCAATAACTTCTAGTCAGTTGTAATCTGTCCCTGCTTCAATTCGTTGATTACTTGTTCAAAATCAATCGGCCGAACCCGGGGTACACCCCCATAATCGTTGTTCAAGTATTTATTCCTAACATTATTATTAAAGTACGTGCGCTTTTCATAGTCAGATATACACTGGACGCTCTTAGAACCATCATCCCTTTCTCTTAAAATATAGGTTGATTCTCGAGCAAAATCCGATTGCATAAGCATTGTGTTGTGTGATGTTATTATAACCTGCCCAGCAATATATGGACAGACCTCTTGAATGATTTTTTGAAATAACAAATCATGGATCCCGGAATCCGCTTCATCTATAACTACTGTTTCCCCGAGACATGCACTTAAGAGATAGCAGAGAACGCGTAGAACTTGGTGGTTTCCTGTAGATTCAATAGAAAACGGAATACTGCGATAAGTACCTGCTACTTTCTTTTCAAAATAGAGTTGATAGTTCACAAGTCTGCCGCTGTATCCGCGTCGGTAGTAAACTTTTCTGACTTCTGAATTGATCGATGAAAAAAACTGAGAAAAAACTCTTTCTGCTAAATCCAATTGGTACTCATCTTCTTGCTGAAGGTTGCCTTGGTCAGGTTCTTCAAACACTTCATAACGAGACCGAAGCCTTTCCCAGCGCCTAGAACCAATGCCGACGTAACATGACAGCATCCAGACCTCTGCAAAAAAGTCTTCAAAATTAGGCGATAGGTTATTTCCTACATACGACGAGGATTTATCAATCAGCTCGTGTTGGAATATTGCAAGCATCGAATGCTTGCCCCAAAAGCGTTTTGCGACCGCCTTGATATCAGAGAGCAAGTCTTTGTCTTCGACTATTCCGGAGTTGATAGAGATCCCCTCTTTGGTGCAATTGAAATACACGCCTCTCCTTTTGTTCAGAAGATACTCTAACCGTTCACGGACGATCTCTGAATCACCGAATTCTATTTGGTATGATCCGTGCTTTCCATATATTGAAAACTCGTATTCTACAGTGATCGGATCTTCATTTCCAATCATTCGATAATCACGGATGATCGCCGGTATATCCCGGAGGCCAGACAGAAGTTGCTGTCGAACTGCTTTTTCTATGTTTTCGTCATTGAAGAATTGTTTATGGTTAAGAAGTTCCTCATAAGTGTCTCTAATGTCCATGGTTGCCATCAATTCGTTGAGCAATACAAAGGCAGACATTAGATTTGACTTTCCGGCCCCATTTTCTCCGAAAACAGTGACCAAGTGCTTTGGGGCATGGTCACGCCCGGTCAAGTCAAATACTATTTCGCCGAAAGAACGGAGGTTCTTAAGCCTTACTTTTGTAAACAATCTTATCACCCCTACCCGTAGTATCTCATACCGCGAGCCGAAAAGCAAGCGTTATTATTGCATGGATAAAAATTTTTATCAAAATTCGATAGAAATCCTCTCTGAAAAGAGCGATAAAAATCTTATTGACAGGCACAAGATGTTGTGTTATGTTATGTGGTGAAGTCAGCGGACTGCAATATGGGCTGCTGATCACTCGCGGGTGAAGGAATACGAAAAGACGCCCGTGGTCAGGCGTCTCCTCGCGCCGGCAAAAGCAACCGGCTGGGTATTCAACTAAGTGGCATTAGAAGTTTACCACGGCCACGACCGATTTGCAATATATTTTTGCTGGCAGAAAGGAAAAGTAAGCGAGACTTCGTGCCTTTCATCAACCAAATGAAAGGAGGTTCCAACATGAGAACCACAGTAAAAACCGGGCAAAAAGCCCCTGTTTCGGGTCAGTATAAACCTGCTGGAAGCAAGACCGAAGTGACCTTTGTCGAGGGAAAACGCGTTCCCCCCACCCCCACTGGTGCGACAAAGTTCACACTGGTCGATCAGACCAAGCACAAGGGAGGCTCGTAATGAGGTTCCAAGGTGCTGTTGTGCGGGAGCAGGGCGTGACCTTTGGCATTGTGGTTGTAAAGCCGCATGTGCTGAATAGTCCTTCCTCTCGAGAGGATATGCAGAGGTTTGGCGTACAGGCGTTTGGTGTTATGCCAATCATCCTCATGGCTCAAAACAGCCGTGGAGTCCCAACATACTGGGGGCGCAGCGATATCGTTCGCTTTTTGTCCCACACGCCGATGCAGTGTATCCCCTGGAGGCAATATTCTGTTGCATGAGCAACGGGAAAACAATGAGGGCCGCTCATTAGAGTGGCCCTTGTTTAGTTGTTGGCGTCCATTACTCTTTTTCTTCTTTGCCCCCTTGGCTTCGATGTCGCCCTCTTTCGCACCCCATTCCTAAAATGTGTCGCTTTGTATGGCTCAAAGTTAAACACAAATCCGAACCCATCGCCTACGGGATACGGTCCCACGGGTCTTGGGTTCGGATTATGTTGGTTTGCCCTTGCACGTCAGGTTTGGAGGTTGAACCCTCCTACCCATGCAAATTGTCGCGCTTGCACCAATTTTTGAGGTAGCCGTGTAAAAACCGTTTGCTACCTCATATGACTGATAGCTGGAATGGCGGTGTTTTGATGTTGCACCGAGATAATCAGACTTGGCCATTCTCATAGAACACATCGATCTCACAACCAAGCGTTTCTTTTGTCATTTCCAAATACTGTTTCATGGCTTGCTTGTCGGCGTCGGAATAATTGCTGTGGTCAACAAGTATCTCGCAAAGCCTATGCAGTACGTCATTTCCGTGTTTTGCTTGTTGACATCCAGCGCCCATAGCCATTGCACACTGGACTGTTGTAATATAGCTGTTTTTAAGGTTATCAAATTCAGTCATCGTAACATCCCCTCAGCGCGCTCATATTCCATAACGAAACGAGGCTTTTTGAAATACACCACGAACTACAGCTTTTTCTTCTCCAGCGTCCGAAGATAGTCTTTCCGAAAGGCCCGGACGCTGCCGAAGAACTCCAACTCCGATTTGGTGAACGATGCGCTGTCGGCCTTCTCTGCCAGCAGCTCCATCGTGCAGATCAGGTCGGCGGACTGGAACAGCTTGTAATCAACGGGCCGCACCTTGCGAAA
>CANRKN010000054.1 GCA_947631215.1 uncultured Oscillospiraceae bacterium
CCGAGGGCCGGTGGGCCGCGCTCTATGACGCCGAGGAGCTGGTCATGGCCGACGCCGTGATCTTCCCCCTGTACACCCAGGCCAACGCCGAGATGATTTCCTCCGCCGTCACCGGCATCGAGCATCACCCCTGCGCTCTGAACCGCGTGTTCAAGAACGTGGTCAAGGGCTGAAACCTGACCTAAAGCATTGACTCTGGCCGCGCCGAAGCGCAGAACTTTGGCGCGGCCTTTCCATTATCGAGGAGGCTACCGTGAAAAAATACACGTTAAAACGGCTGCTGACATCCCTGTTCACATTGCTGGCGATATTGCTGGTGCTGTTCATCCTGATGCAGCTCATGCCCGGCTCTCCCTTCAACGACGAGAAGCTGAACGACGACCAGCGGGCGGCCCTGTACGCCAAGTACGGCCTGGACCAGCCGGTGCTGGTGCAGTTTTTCCGCTACGTGGGCAACATGCTCAAGGGCGATTACGGCGTCAGCTATAACATATCCAAGAACACGCCCATCTCCCAGCTCATCCAGACCCGCCTGCCCATCTCCATCGGCATCGGCGGTGCGGCGGTGGCCCTGGGGGCCGTGATGGGGCTGATACTGGGCCTCATCGCCGCGCTGAAGCACGGCACGTTCTGGGATACCATCGCCACCATCATCTCCGTCATCGGCGTGTCCGTGCCCTCCTATGTGTTCGCCCTGGGCCTCTCCTATACGCTGGGGTTCCGTATGCAGTGGTTCCCCATGCTCTATAACGCGCAGCTGGCCACCCAGTCCAGCGTGCTGCCCAGCATAGCATTATCCATGTTCACCATGGCCTCCATCGCCCGGTTCACCCGGACGGAGATGCTGGAGGTGCTGGACAGCGACTACATGCTCCTGGCCGAGAGCAAGGGCATCTCCGGCCCGGCGCTCATCTTCCGCCATGCCCTGCGCAACGCGCTCATCCCCATCATCACCGTGCTGGCCCCCCTGATCGTGGACCTGATGACCGGCTCGCTGGTGGTGGAGAAGATATTCGCCATCCCCGGCGTGGGCAGCCTTCTTGTCAACGCCATCCAATCCAACGACTATAATGTTGTCATCTCTCTGAGTTTCATCTACTCAGCTATGTATATTGCCATCATGCTGGTGGTGGACATCCTCTACGGCGTCATCGACCCCCGCATCCGACTGGCAAAGGAGGGCGACTGAAATGGCAAAGACAAAGACCCCGGCCATGGCCGCCGTGCCCTATGTGCCTGTGGCGGAGGACTTCGTCCTCAAAAACGCCTCCGGGGAGCTGGCCCTGGACGCCAACTTCGCCTCCCAGAGCTTCTGGAAGGACGTCACCATCCGCTTCTTCCGCAAAAAGAGCGCCGTCATCGGCATGGTGCTCATCATCTTCATCACGATTCTCGCCATCGTGGGCCCGGGCATGAACGCCTATACCTACTCCGGCCAGGAGCTGACGCAGAAAAACCTGGCGCCCCGTGTGGCGGCGCTGGAGAAGCTCGGCATCTTCGACGGCACCGAGACCATGCGCACCACCACCGGCTCCAAGACCGTGAACAACTACATCGAAAAGGGCCTGGAGGACGTGTACTACTGGTTCGGCAGCGACAACTTCGGCCGGGACATCTGGACCCGCACCTGGTCCGGCACCCGGGTCAGCCTCATCATCGCCGCTGCCGCCACCCTCATCGACATGATCATCGGCATGAGCTACGGCCTCATCTCCGGCTACTTCGGCGGCAAGGTGGATATGCTCATGCAGCGGTTTCTGGAGATCATGAACGGCATCCCCCGGCTCGTCATCGTGACGCTGCTGCTGCTGGTGCTGGAGCCGGGCATGCTCACCATTATCTTCGCCCTGATGCTCACCGAGTGGGTGGGCATGAGCCGCATCGCCCGGGCGGAGATGCTCAAATTAAAGGAGCAGGAGTTCGTCCTGGCCTCCCGGACCCTGGGCGCGGGCAAGTTCTTCATCATATTCAAAGAAATACTGCCCAACATCATCGGGCCCATCATCACCCAGGTGATGTTCTCCATCCCCACCGCCATTTTCACGGAGGCGTTCCTCAGCTTCGTGGGCCTGGGCATCCCTGTGCCCCGGTGCTCCCTGGGCTCGCTCATCTCCGAGGGCTACAACAGCTTCACCACCCACCCCTTCCAGATCATCCCGCCGGTGGTGGTCATGGCCCTTTTGATGTTCAGCTTCAACCTGGTGGCCGACGGCCTGCGGGAGGCCCTGGACCCCAAGATGAAGGAAATGTGAGGGAGAGTATATGGACGAAAAAGAAAAGATCATCGATATACGGGACCTGGACATCTCCTTCAAGACCACCGCGGGCGTGGTCCACGCCATCCGGGGCGTGGATATAGACCTCTACAAGGGCGAGACCGTGGCCATCGTGGGCGAGTCCGGCTCGGGCAAGTCCGTGACCATGAAGGCGGCCATGGGCATTCTCGCCAGCAACGCCACGGTGAACAGCGGCACCATCCAGTTCAACTACCACCACCTGGCGGACGGCTCGCCCGCCAGCGTGGATATCCTCAAGCAGGATAAAAAGTGGATACGCAGCCACATCAACGGCCGGCGCATCGCCATGGTGTTCCAGGACCCCATGACCAGCCTGGACCCCACCATGCCCATCGGCAAGCAGATCATGGAGGGCATGATCTGGCACTACAAGACCCCCAAGGCGGAGGCCCGCGCCAAGGCCATCGACCTGCTGCGGGAGGTGGGCATAGACGATCCGGAAAAGCGGATGAAGAACTACCCCCACCAGCTCTCCGGCGGCATGCGCCAGCGGGTGGTCATCGCCATCGCCCTTAGCTGCGACCCGGACCTTCTCATATGCGACGAGCCCACCACGGCGCTGGACGTGACCATCCAGGCCAAGATCATCGAGCTCATCCGCAGGCTCCAGAAGGAGCGGGGCATCTCCGTCATCTACATCACCCATGACCTGGGCGTGGTGGCGAAGGTGGCGGACTACGTGAACGTGATGTACGCGGGCAAGATCGTGGAGAAGGGCACCATCAACGAGATATTCTACGATCCCCGCCACCCCTATACCTGGGGCCTCCTGTCCGCCATGCCGGACCTGGAGACGGCGGACGAGCGGCTCTACACCATCCCCGGCTCCCCGCCGAATCTTCTCTATGAAAAGACCGGCGACGCCTTCTCCCCCCGGAACCGGTATGCTCTGGCGGTGGACGATAAGGCGGAGCCGCCCATGTTCAGGATCACCGATACCCACTACGCGGCCACGTGGCTCCTTGACCCCCGGGCGCCCAAGGTGGAGATGCCCGAGGAGCTGAAGGCCCGCATCAGGCGGATGAAGGAGGAGGCGAACAAGCATGGCGGCGAACTATAACGGCGAACCTCTATTGCAGGTGGAGGGTCTGAAGCAGTACTTCCATGTGAGCCGCACCTTCACCGTGAAGGCCGTGGAGAACGTGGATTTCGTCATCTACCCCGGCGAGACCTACGGTCTGGTGGGGGAGTCCGGCTCGGGCAAGTCCACCATCGGCCGCAGCGTCATACGTCTTTACGACCCCACCGCCGGCACCATCCGCTTCAACGGCATGGATATCTCCGGCAAGATGAAAGCGGCGGACCAGAAGGCCCTGCGCACCCAGATGCAGATGATATTCCAGGACCCTATGGCTTCCCTGAACCCCCGGAAGAAGGTGGAGGACATCATCGCTGAGGGCCTGGACATCCACCATGTGTGCAAAAGCGGCGCGGAGCGCTCCGAGATGGTCCGGGCCATCCTGGCCAAGGTGGGCCTGGCCCCGGAGCACGCGGGCCGGTACCCCCACCAGTTCTCCGGCGGCCAGCGCCAGCGTGTGGGCATCGCCCGGGCGCTGGTGATGAACCCCAAGCTCATCATCGCCGACGAGTGCATCTCGGCGCTGGACGTGTCCATCCAGGCTCAGGTGGTGAACCTGATGAAGGACATCCAGGAGGAGACGGGCACGGCCTATCTCTTCATCGCTCATGACCTGAGCATGGTCAAGTACATCTCCGACCGCATCGGCGTGCTCCACCTGGGGCACCTTCTGGAGACGGGCACCACGGATGAGATATTTGCCCACCCGGTCCACCCCTACACCAGGAGCCTGCTGTCCGCCATACCGGCTCCCAACCCGGTGGTGGAGAAGCAGCGGGTGGCGGAGGGCTACGACTACAAGACCTCCGGCATAGACTATGACAAGGGCACCAACCACCTGGTGGAGGGCACCCACTACGTCAAGTGCACCGACGAGGAATTCGCCGCCTGGGTCTGAAAACCGAACACATAAAAAACGCCCCCGGTCCGATCGGACCGGGGGCGAATGCTGTTTATAGGTTTTGCGTCAGGAGTCCATCACTTGATGGTGATGCGGCCGGCGCCCTCCAGGTTGTCATACCCGGTGACATTGGGCAGGCCGTCGCCGTCGGTGTCCTCAAAGGCCTGGACGTAGTTGGCCAGGACCATGTAGTCCTCCATCACGTAGTCCAGGATGTTGGTCGCGCCCTGGAACATGGAGAAGCCGTCGCCCAGGTCACGGAGGGTGTAGTTGTAGCCCGCCAGGTTGTAAGTGGCGTTCACGTCCAGAGGCGTGCTCTCGCCGGTGGCGGGATCCACGATCATGACGTCCTTCACCCGGTACTCGCCGTCCACGCCGGTGAACACGCCCTTGTCATCCATGGTGCAGGAGGAGGGGATGGAGGTGTCGATGGTGTAGGTGGCGCCGGAGACATGCAGGAAGCCGCCGATCTCCTCGCCGGTGCCGACGCCGCGGGCGCCGAACTCCAGCGCGTCAAGGATCTGCTGGCCGGTGACCTGGATGAGGCACGCCACGTTGCCGAAGGTGTGCATGTTCTTGCAGGTCAGGTAGCTGATCTCGCCGGTGATGGCCTCGTTGCGGATGCCGCCGCCGTTCATGATGGCCATGTTCACGGGGTAGCCGTCCACGGCGCTGGTCTCAGAGAACAGATAGTACAGCGCGTCGGCCGCGAAGTCGCCGGAGTTGGTCTCCTGGCTGCGGACCAGACGGGTGCCGTCCTCGGTGTAGTTGTTCAGCACGCACTCGGTGGTGCCGATGACCTGGCCCAGCTCGTCGTTGACCTGGCCGATCCAGGCGGACTGGATCTCATAGACGCCGTCCTCGGAGTTGGCCTCCTCGCCGGCGCGGTGAGCGGCGTCAACAGCGTCGAACAGGTCGGCCTTCACGGCCTCCATGTTCAGAAGCTCAGTGGAGATGGTGCCATCGGGGGCGATGGTCATGTGGCCCAGGTTATTGAAGTAGGAGCCGGTCTGGGTGAGGATGACGGTGTTGCCGTCCTTGTCCGCGACCTCCTCCATGGGGACCTCGGTGTGGGAGTGGCCGTCGATGAAGGCGTCAAAGCCGGTGGTGTTGGCGATGACTTCCTCGCTGGTCCAGGGCTTGGACGCGGGGTCCACGCCCAGGTGGCCCAGGCCGATGATCACGTCGGCCTCGGCGGAGGCGGCGTCGATGGCCTCCTGCACGGTGGCGTACAGGTCGGAGCCGTCCTCGCCGCCGGCGATGCCGTAGATGTAGTTGCCCTCTTCATCCTGGAAGTAGGCGGGGGTGGACTTGGTGAAGGACTCGGGGGTGGTGACGCCGATGAAGGCGATCTTCTGCCCGCCGATCTCAAAGACCTTGTAGGCGTCCAGGACGTTCTCGCCCTTCACGCCGTTCTCCTCATGGTAGAAGTTGCAGGACACATAGGGGAACTCGGCCCACTCGATGGCGTTCATGCAGCCTTCCATGCCGTAGTCGAACTCGTGGTTGCCCAGGGTGGCCAGGTCATAGCCAACGGCGTTCATCAGCTCGATGATGGTCTCGCCCTTGTCCATGGAGCCGTAGGCGGTGCCCTGGACATGGTCGCCGGCGTCCACCATCAGGACGTTGTCCAGGGTGTCGCGGTACATGGCGGCCAGGGTGTAGTTCAGGTCCTTGTCGATGTAGGTGTGCACATCGTTGGTGTAGAGCACGTTGACGGTCTCGGCCTCCGCCTCGGCGGCGAGGGCGGGCGCGCACAGGCTCAGCACCATGGCAAGGGCCAGAAGCAGGGTAAAGAGCTTCTTCATGTGATGTCCTCCTTAAAATAATAGGTGTTGGGGCTCTTGTAAACACATTATAAACAAGCTGTTTCCCATAGTCAAAAGGAAATCCAGATAAAGGAAGGGATTCGTCTTTTTGTCGAAATTATATGGTGTTATGGAAATCGGGAAAGTATTTTTCCACAAAGGGCACTTTGGACACGGTGAACACTTTCCCCCGCAGGCAGTCAAGCGTCTCCGCCGGGGAGACAAAGTCGAAAGAAAGCCGCCAGGACCACAAAAGCTGCCGGTCCTCCCCATAGCGGCGGTTCATTTTCTCCCGGCCATATTTGCCGTCTCCCAGCAGGGGAAAGCCTGCGTGGGCCATCTGGACCCGTATCTGGTGGGTGCGGCCGGTATGGAGCCGGCAGGTCACCAGGCTCAGGCCATCCCGGCTTTCCAGCACCTTATAATCCGTGGCGGCGAAGCTGGCGCCGGGCTCCTGGCGTGGCTTGACATAGACCTGGTTTTTCACCGCGTCCTTAAAAAGCCACCCCTCCAGCCGCCCCTGAGCGGGCCGGGGCGTGCCCAGGCACACGCAGAGATATTCCTTCGTGACCTCCCGGGCGCGTATCTTTTCGTCCATATCCCGCAGAGCGGGGGCGGTCTTGGCGGCGATGACGATGCCGCCGGTGCCCCGGTCGATGCGGTTGCAAAGGGCGGGGGCAAAGCCGTTCTCGTCGGCCGGGTCCCACTGGCCGGCCTGGTAGACGTGGGCCTGGATGCGGGCGATGAGGGTGTCGGCGCTCCAGCCCTCCGCCGCGTGGCACAATACCCCGGGCCGCTTGTTCACCAAGAGGATGTTCTCATCCTCATAGAGTATCTCCAAATTGGGCTTGACGGATTTAAGCCAGGCGCCGGCGTCCTCTTTCTGCTCCCCGAAGAACTCCTCGGGGATGAAAAGGCGCACGGTATCCCCCTCCGCCAGGCGGGCGTCGGGCCGGGCCCAGTGGCCGTTGACCTTTATCTCCTTCCGGCGGAAGTATTTTTGCAGCAGAGAGGAGGGCATGGACGGGACCGCCCTGGCCGCGAAGCGGTCCAGGCGCTGGCCGGCGTCGTTTTTCGTGACGGTATATTCTCTCATAGCGCTTTTCAGTGTACCATGAAAATTTTTGGTTGACAATGGCGGACGCATAATTTATAATACTTTGGCGACTGTATGAGGTTTGTCCGATGATCTTAGACCTGCACGAGATAATCGAGATGCCGGGAAAGAGCGTCCCCTTCCAGTGCGAGCTGGACGAGGAGCGGCTGGCGTTCCCCCAGCTGGAGGCCTTTGAAGGGCCGGTGACGGCCCGGGGCCGGGTGCGGAACGAGGCCGGGGTGCTCCACCTGGAGGCGGACGTGACGGTGGATATGCTGGTACGCTGCGACCGGTGCGGAAAGCCCTTTAGGCGGAAGCTGACGCCCCGGTACACGGCGGTGCTCCAGGCCGACGCCGAGGACGCCGACAGCGAGAACGTGTTTCCGCTTGATGGCGACGGCGCTGACGTGTCCGATGTGGCGGAGACCCTGCTCATCCTGGACATGGACGGAAAGTTTCTCTGCCGGCCGGACTGCAAGGGGCTTTGCCCCACCTGCGGGAAGGACCTGAACGACGGACCCTGCGATTGCAAAAAAGAGATCGATCCGAGAATGGCGGCCCTCGGGCAGCTTTTGGATGATATACAGGAGGTGTGACCCATGGCAGTCCCTAAGAGAAAACAGTCCCATGCCCGGAAGAGCATGCGGCGCTCCAGCGTCTGGAAGCTGCGCCTTCCCAAGCTGGTCGCCTGCCCCAACTGCGGCGAGTACCACATGCCTCACCGCGCCTGTCCGGCCTGCGGCCAGTATGACGGACGCACTGTCGTCACGGTAGGCGAGGAGAAGTAATCACCGGCAAGATAAGGGGGGCTGTACGCCTCCCTTTTTTGCGCCGGACACATCCCATTCGGGGCGGCATAGGCCGTCCCTTGCGTGCTATACTAAAGGAAAGGAGGCGGTCGTAATGGCGAGGCCATTGGTGGCCATCGTGGGCCGGCCCAACGTGGGCAAGAGCATGCTCTTCAACCGGCTGGCGGGGCAGCGGCTCAGTATCGTTGAGGACACCCCCGGCGTGACCCGTGACAGGCTCTATGCCCCCTGTGAGTGGACCGGGCGGAGCTTTGACATCGTGGACACCGGCGGCATCGAGCCCAACACGGCCAATGAGATCCTCCTTTTCATGCGGGAGCAGGCCATGATGGCCATCGACAGCGCCGACGTGATCGTCATGGTCACGGAGATCGGAACCGGCATCACCGCCGCAGACCAGGAGGTGGCCGGCATGCTCCAGCGCAGCGGCAAGCCCGTGGTGCTGGCGGTGAACAAGATGGACGCCATCGGCCCGGACGACCCGGGCATCTATGAGTTTTATAACCTGGGCCTGGGGGATCCCATCGCCGTCTCCGCCGTCCACGGCCACGGCACCGGGGACCTGCTGGACGCCTGCGTGGCCCATTTCCCGCCTCCCGGGGAGGACGAGCAGGAGGACGGGCGCATCCATGTGGCCGTCATCGGCAAGCCCAACGTGGGCAAGTCCTCCCTCATCAACTATATATTGGGGGAGAAGCGGGTCATCGTGGCGGACATGCCCGGCACCACCCGGGACGCGGTGGACACCCCCGTGGACAACGCCTCCGGCAGCTATCTCTTCATCGACACGGCGGGCATCCGCCGCAAATCCAAGGTCAACGACCGGGTGGAGAAGTTCTCCGTCATGCGGGCGAAGCTGGCGGTGGAGCGGGCCGACGTGTGCCTCATCATGCTGGACGCCCGGGACGGGGTCACCGAGCAGGACACGAAGATCGCGGGGCTGGCCCACGAGGCGGGCAAGGCCAGCATCATCGTGGTGAACAAGTGGGACCTGGTGGAAAAAGAGACGGGCACCATGGAGGAGATGCGCAGGCGCATCAAACAGGACCTCGCTTTCATGGATTATGCGCCGGTGGTATTCATCTCCTGCTTGACGGGACAGCGAACGGGGCGTATATTTGATATGATAAACGCCGCCAACGAGCAGGCGTCCCTGCGCATCTCCACGGGCAAGCTCAACGACATCCTGGCCGACGCCCAGGCCCGGCAGCAGCCCCCCACCGACAAGGGCCGCCGCCTGAAGGTATATTATATGACCCAGACCGGGGTGAAGCCGCCCCACTTCGTCATCTTCTGCAACAGCAAGGAGTTGTTCCACTTCTCTTATCAGCGATATATAGAGAACCGCATCCGGGCCGCCTTCGGACTGGAGGGGACCCCCGTCAGGATCACGATCCGACAGAAAGGAGAAAACGAATGATCCCTGTTCTTCTCATCCTCACCGCCGTGTTGGGCTATGGCCTGGGCGCGCTGAACGGGCCCGTGCTCCTCAGCCGCTTCGTCTTTCACAAGGAGCTGACGAAGCAGGGCAACAAGCGGCCGGACTACAATAACTTTGTCCGGGTCTATGGCACCAAGTGGGGCGCCGCGGTCATCGCCGCGGATGTGCTCAAGTGCGCCATCGCGGTGCTGGCCGGCGGGCTTCTGATGCTGATCGTGGATAGAAACGGCACCTATGTGACCGTGGGCAAGCTGTTCGCCGGCTTCTGCGCCATGCTGGGCGGCATGTACCCGGCCCATCACCAGTTCCGGGGCAACAAGGGCGTGGTGAGCTGCCTCGTCACCTTCTGGCTGGCGGACTGGCGCGTCGGCCTGGTGGCCACGGGCGTGTTCGTCATCGTGGTGGCCTTCGCCCAGTATCTCTCCCTGGCCAGCATGGCCGCCGCCGTGGCGGGCCCCATCGCCGCGTGGATATTTGTGGCGCCGGAGAACCTGAAGGGCCTGTGCGGGACGCTGGCGCTGTTCATGGCGCTGGTGCTGCTGTGGCGGCACCGCGGCCACATCTTCAAGCTCCTCAACAAGCGGGAGCCCAAGGTGAAGTGGGGCCGGCCCCAGAACAGCAGGAAAATGGACGACGATTTCTGAACAGACGTATACCGCGTTTCAAGCCCCCGTCGGTGAGACGGGGGCTTACGCATGCCTGGGAACGGGAATATATTGACAAGGGCGGGAGAGTTTTATAAAATCGTCGGCGTGAGGAGAATCAAGTTATGCTGTTCAATTCCTATATCTTCGTGCTCCTGTTTCTGCCGGTGACGGTGACAGGGTACTACCTTTTGAACAAACTGCATAGCGATACGCCGGCCCACCTGTTCCTGCTGGGGATGAGCCTCTGGTTTTACGGGTACTTCAACCTGTCCTACCTGCCCATCATCCTGGCCAGCGTGGGGGTGAACTATGCCCTCTACCGGGCCATGGGCGCGGCGAAGAGGGGAGCGGCGCGGAAGCTGGCTCTGGCCGGGGCGCTCCTGTTCAATTTGGGTATCCTGTTCTATTATAAATACTTTGACTTCTTCACGGAGAATATAAACGCCCTGTTCGGCAGCGACCTGCCTCTTCGTCGGCTCATCCTGCCCCTGGGCATCAGCTTTTTCACCTTCCAGCAGATCTCCTTCGTCATCGACGCCTACAGGGGCCAGGTGGATAACTACGGCTTTCTGGACTACGCCCTTTTCGTGACCTACTTCCCCCAGCTCATCGCCGGGCCCATCGTCACCCACGACGAGCTGGTGCCCCAGTTCCGGGACGAAAAGCGCCGGCGCATAGACTGGGACAAGTTCGCCGCGGGGCTCTATCTCTTCGCCATGGGCATGGCCAAAAAGGTGCTCATCGCGGACACCTTCGGCAACGCCGCCAACTGGGGTTTTGCCAATATCCCGACGCTCTCCGCCGCGAGCGCCGCGGCGGCGGCCCTCAGCTATACCATACAGATATATTTCGACTTCAGCGGCTACTGCGACATGGCCATCGGCATCGGGAAGATGATGAACATCGACCTGCCCCTGAACTTCGACTCACCCTACAAGGCCCGGACCATCACGGAATTCTGGGACCGGTGGCACATGACCCTGACCCGGTTCTTCACCCGGTACGTCTATATCCCCCTGGGCGGCAGCCGGAAAGGGGAGGGGCGGACCTACCTCAATATGATGGTGGTGTTCCTCGTCAGCGGTCTGTGGCACGGGGCCAACTGGACCTTCGTGCTCTGGGGCGCGGTCCATGGGCTCTTCTCCGTCCTCACCCGGCGGTTCAAGAAGTTCTTTGAGGGCCTGCCCAAGGCCATAGGCTGGCTCGTCACGTTTCTCTTCGTGACCATGGCGTGGGTGCTTTTCCGGGCGGACTCCATCGCCGACGCGGGGCGTCTCCTGGGCCGGATATTCACCCTGGCCCCCGGGCCGCTGGCCCCGGAGATGGCGGAATGCTTCAATTTGGCCGAGTGCCGGTTTTTGGTCGAGCGGGTGCTGCGCCAGAATTTGGGGGCGCTGTGGCCCTATACGTTCATGGTGGTGTTCTTCGTCCTGGCGGCTTGGCTGCTGGCCCGGAAAAACGCTTATGAGCGGGCGGGCGCCTTCGCCCCCGAGTGGAAGCGGGCCGCCGTCACCGTCGTGCTGCTGGTATGGTGCGTGCTGAGCTTCTCCGGCGTGAGCACGTTCCTCTATTTCAACTTCTAGGAGGCGGGCCATGAAGAGTGAAAAATGGACCCTTATATGCCTCCTGACGGCGGGGCTGATATTGGCGCTGGCGGCGGCGGCGACGGCGGTGATCGACCCGCTGTTCCACTTCCATGCCCCCCTGGAGGGCATGAGCTACGCCATCACCGACGAGCGGTACCAGAACGACGGCGTCGTCCGGCATTTCGACTATGACGCTATCGTCACCGGCACGTCCATGACGGAGAACTTCAAGACGTCTGAGTTCAACGAGCTGTTTGGAGTGAACGCCGTGAAGGTCTCCTATTCCGGGGCCACCTTCCGGGAACTGCGGGAGAACCTGGAGCGGGCCTTCGAGACCCACCCGGATATAAAATGCGTGCTGTTCAGCCTGGACAAGTTCTGCCTCATGGCCGACCGGGACGACCTGATGTACAAGGGCTACCCCGCGTACCTCTACGACGACGACCCGGTCAACGACGTGAACTACCTGCTGAACAAGGATATCCTCCTGGACCACCTGACGGAGACCCTGGCCTATACGGCCTATGGCTTGGAGACCACAGATTTCGATGAGTACGCCAACTGGACAAAGTATTATGACTTCGGCAAAGAGGCGGTGCTCTCGCTCTATGAGCGGCCCGAGGCGGAGGAGACGGAGACCTTCGGCCCGGAGGACAGACAGCGTCTGGAGGAGAACCTGGAGGGCAACATCCTCTCCCTGACCCGGGCTCATCCCGACACGGAGTTTTATCTCTTCTTCCCGCCCTACAGCGTGGTGTGGTGGGACCAGGAGCAGCGCCTGGGCTCCCTGGAGAAGACCATCGACATGCAGCAGGCCGCGGCCCAGATGCTCCTGGGGGAGGAGAATATCCGCCTCTTCGGCTTCTGCGACGCCTTCGACGTGACCGGGGACCTGTCGCTTTACAAGGACCTGGCCCACTACAATGAGGACATCAATTCTCAAATACTGCGGTGGATGGCGGCGGGGGAGCATGAGCTCACGGAGGATGATCTCGACGGTTATATCGCCCGCATCCGGGACTGGTACGGCGCCTATGATTATGACGGCATATTTGAGGAAAAAACACCTGAAATACGGTGATTTTATCCTTGACACACCAGGGATTATCTGTTAAAATCCTAATTTGCGTGATAGCGTGCCTTGGCATCATTGCGCGCATTTTTGAGGAAAGGAGGAAAATAAATGCCTACTTTTAACCAGCTGGTCCGCAAGGGCAGACAGCAGGTGACCTACAAGTCCACCTCTCCCGCTATGCAGAAGGGCCTCAACACCCTGAAGAACCAGGAGACCGACCTGTCTTCCCCCCAGAAGCGCGGCGTCTGCACCGCTGTTCGTACTTCCACCCCTAAGAAGCCGAACTCCGCGCTGCGGAAGATCGCCCGTGTGCGTCTCACCAACGGCTACGAGGTGACGGCCTATATCCCCGGCATCGGCCACAACCTGCAGGAGCACTCTGTGGTGATGATCCGCGGCGGCCGTGTGAAGGACCTGCCCGGCGTGCGTTACCACATCATCCGCGGCTCCCTGGATAC
>CANRKN010000055.1 GCA_947631215.1 uncultured Oscillospiraceae bacterium
TCCCGCCGCCTGGGCATGACCCCCCGGCGGACCATGTCCATCGCCCAGCAGCTCTATGAGGGCGTGGACGTGGAGGGAGAGGGCACCATCGGCCTCATCACCTATATGCGTACCGACTCCCTGCGTTTGAGCGAGGACGCCCTGGCGGCGGCGGGCAGCTTTATCCGCAGCCACTATGGCGAGGAATATTATTACGGCAAGCCCCGGCGCTACAAGACCGGCTCCAACGCCCAGGACGCCCATGAGGCCATCCGCCCCAGCGTCCCCAGCCTGACGCCGGAGATGGTGAAAAAGAGCCTCACAGGCGAGCAGTACAGGCTCTATCGCCTCATATGGGGCCGCTTTACCGCCAGCCAGATGGCCAACGCGGTCTATGACAACATCACCGTGGACGCGGTCTGCGAGGGCCACGTCTTTAGGGCCTACCACTCCAAGATCGCCTTCCCCGGCTACACCGCCGTGTACGACGATAACCGGGAGGATGAGGAGGCGGAGGAGGGGGGCAAAAAGCCCCTGCCGGAGCTGACGAAGGGCCAGAGCGTGAAATTGGCGAAGCTGGACCCGGAGCAGCACTTCACCGCGCCCCCCGCCCGGTATTCCGAGGCCACCCTCATCCGGGCCATGGAGGAGAAGGGCATCGGCCGGCCCAGCACCTACGCCCCCACCATCACCACCATCACCGCCCGTGAGTACGTGGTGAAGGAGGGCAAGTATTTGAAGCCCACCCCCCTGGGCCAGACCGTCACCCAGCTCATGGAGGAGCGGTTCCCCGACATCGTGGACGTGAAGTTCACCGCCCGGATGGAGGAGACCCTGGACGAGGTGGAGGAGGGCAAGGCCGACTGGAAGGGCGTGCTGCACGAGTTCTACGACGGCTTTGAGCAGGACTTGGAGAAGGCGGAGGACGCCCTCCAGGGCGTGCGCATCAAGGTCCCCGACGAGGTGTCGGCGGAGATATGCCCCAACTGCGGGCGGAACCTGGTGGTCAAGTCCGGCCGGTTCGGGCGGTTTCTCGCCTGCCCGGGGTATCCCGAGTGCAGCTTCACCATGCCCCTGGTCACGGAGATGCCCGGCAAATGCCCCAAGTGCGGCGGTCGCATCTTCAAGCGCACCAGCAAGAAGGGCTACACCTACTACGCCTGTGAAAAGGGCGCCGAGTGCGGCTTCATGAGCTGGGACGTGCCCACCAAGGACAACTGCCCCGTCTGCGGCAAGACCATGTTCAAGCTCTCCGGCAAGGGCCAGAGAAAGCCCTTCTGCATCAATGAGGAATGCTCCAACTTCCTGCCGGAGGACAAGCGGGGCTACCGCTACCGCCGGAATGCGACGGCTTCCGCAGGAACCGACAGCGCCGCCGAGGGCGCCGCGCCGGAGGAGAAGAAGCCGGCGGCGAAGAAAGCTGCCGCCAAAAAGACGACCACTAAAAAGACCGCCGCCAAGAAGCCGGCGGCCGGGAAGGCGAAGGCATGACGGCGGACATCTCCGTGGTGGGCGCGGGTCTGGCGGGCAGCGAGGCCGCGTGGCAGCTGGCCCGGCGGGGCCTGAAGGTGCGTCTCTATGAGATGAAGCCGGAGAAGATGACCCCGGCCCACTCATCGCCCCTTTTCTCCGAGCTCGTGTGCTCCAACTCCCTGCGGGGGGACGACCTCAGCAACGCCGTGGGGCTCTTAAAAGAGGAGCTGCGCAGGCTCGGCAGCCTCATCATGATGAGCGCCGAGAAGCACCGGGTCCCCGCCGGGGGCGCCCTGGCGGTGGATAGGGAGGCATTTGCCCAGACTATCACCGACGCCATCCGCAGCCATCCAAATATTGAGATCGTGGAGGGGGAGGTCACCGACTTTCCTGACAGCGAGTGCATCATCGCCACCGGGCCCCTCACCAGCGACGGGCTCATCCCGGCCATCGCGAAAGCCTGCGGCGAGGCGGATTTTCTCCACTTCTTCGACGCGGCCGCGCCCCTCATCGCCTTCGACAGCATCGACATGTCCAAGGCCTGGTTCGGCTCCCGGTACGGCAAGGGCACCGCGGACTATATAAACTGTCCCATGGATGCGGCGCAGTACGACGCATTTGTGACCGAGCTTGCCGCCGCCAAAGAGGCCCCGGTCCACGGCTTCGAGGACGCGGGGGTGTTTGAGGGCTGCATGCCCGTGGAGGTCATGGCCCGGCGGGGGCACGACACGCTGCGCTACGGGCCCATGAAGCCCGTGGGGCTCCGTAACCCCGACACCGGCGAGAGCTATCACGCCGTGGTGCAGCTTCGCCGGGACAACGACGAGGGCACGGTCTACAACCTGGTGGGGTTCCAGACCCACCTTACCTTCCCGGAGCAGCGGCGGGTGTTCGGCATGATACCGGCGCTGGCGAACGCGGAATATCTCCGCTACGGGAAGATGCACCGCAACACGTTCCTGAACGGGCCCAAGCTGCTGGACCGGTATTACCGCCTGCGCTCCGAGCCCCGCATCGGCTTCGCCGGGCAGGTCACCGGCGTGGAGGGGTACTTGGAATCCTGTGCCTCCGGGATGCTGGCGGCGCTGGAGGCGGCAAGAAGGTTCCGTGGCCTGCCGCCCCTGGATTTTCCCCGGACCACGGCCATCGGCGCGCTGGCGCTGTATGTGTCCGGCGGGGCGGCCAGCGGGGATTTCCAGCCCATGAACGTGAACTTCGGCATCATCGAGCACCTGGACGAGCGCATCCGGGGCAAGCGGGACCGGTATCTGAAGGTATCGGAGCGGGCCCTGGGGGAGCTTGAGAAGATCATAGAAAGAGAGAGGGCGGGCGTATGAAGATCATCCTGGACGCCATGGGCGGCGACAACGCCCCCCAGGCCGTCGTATCCGGCGCGGTGCGAGCCGCCCGGGAGCTGGATACGGACGTCGTGCTGGTGGGCCGGGGGGACGAGGTAAAAGCCTGCCTTGCCGCCTGCGGCGGCGCCGATGAAAAGCGCGTCAGCGTGGTCAACGCCTCCCAGGTGGTGACCATGGAGGACGAGCCGGGCATGGCCTGCTACAACAAGCGGGACTCCTCCATGACCGTGGCGCTGAAAATGCTCAAAGACGGCGCGGGCGACGCGGTGGTGTCCGCGGGCAGCACCGGCGCGCTCCTGGCGGGGGCGACCCAGTTCGTCAAGCGCATCAAGGGCATCCGCCGGGCGGCGCTTGGACCGGTACTCCCGAATGGGGAGAAAGGTGTGTTGTTGATCGACTGCGGGGCCAACGTGGACTCTACGCCGGAATACCTCTTGCAGTTTGCCTACATGGGCTCGTTCTACGCCCAGCGGATGATGGGCATCGCCAACCCCCGGGTGGCCCAGCTGAACGTGGGCACCGAGGACACCAAGGGTGGGAAGCTGCAAAAGGAGACATTTGCCCTTCTGAAAGCCGCCTCCGACGCCGGGCGCATCAACTTTGTCGGCAACGCCGAGGGCAGCGACCTGTTCGCCGGAAAGGCGGACGTGCTGGTGACGGATGGGCTGGCGGGCAACGTGATGCTCAAGACCACCGAGGGCCTGGCCAAGTTCATGTTCAAACAGCTCAAGACCGTCATGTACGGCAGTCTCAAGACGAAGATCGGCGCCCTGCTCATCAAAAAGGAGCTCTACGGCATGAAGGCCATGCTGGACCCCGCTGAGATCGGCGGCACGGCCCTCATCGGCATATCAAAGCCCGTGATAAAGGCCCATGGGAGCTCTGACGACCGGGCCATCTTCAACGCCGTGCGCCAGGCCATCGCCTGCGTCGAGGCGGACGTGGCCGGGGCCATCGAGGCCAATATGGAATATATGAAACTGGAAAAACCAAAATCGGCGGAAGCCGGGGAGGAATAAGACTATGGTATACGATAAGATCATCGAGATGCTCTGCGAGCAGTTCGGCCTGGAGGCCTCTGAGCTGAACGAGAACACCACCTTCCTGGAGGACATCGGCATCGACTCCGTGGACGTGGTGGAGCTCATCGTGGAGGTGGAGGACGAGTTCGGCCTGGACGAGATCCCCGAGGAGGAGCTGAAAAAGCTGCGCACCATCGGCGACCTGGCCGCCTACGTCACCGCCCACAGCGCCGGCTGATGGAGCGGCTGGAACAGCGCCTGGACTACACCTTTCGTGACCGCTCCTACCTGGAGACGGCCCTGACCCACAGCTCCTACGCCAACGAACAGCCCCAAAAGCTGCACAGCAACGAGCGCCTGGAATTTCTGGGCGACGCGGTGCTGGGCTTCTGCGCGGCCAAGACCATCTGCCGGCTGTACCCGGATATGCCCGAGGGGGGCATGACCCGCCTGCGGGCGGAGCTTGTGTGCGAGGCCAGCCTCCATCAGGTGGCCCTGGCGCTGGACTTGGGGGACTATATCCGCCTGGGGAAGAACGAGCAGTGCAACGGCGGGCGCACCCGCACCTCCATCCTGGCCGACTGCGTGGAGGCCATCATCGCCGCCATCTACCTGGACGGCGGCCTGGAGCCGGCGGAGCGGTTCATAGACCAGCGCATATTGAAGGACGTGCAGGCGGGACACCGTCCCGCCCGGACGGACTACAAGACCCAGCTGCAGGAGATATTCCAGCGCGCCGGCGGCGCAGCGCCGGTATACGCCATCATCGGCGAGTCCGGCCCGGACCACGACAAGACCTTCGTGGCCAGCGTGGCCCTGCACGACGGCGCCACGGTCACCGGCGAGGGAAAGAGCAAGAAGGAAGCGGAGCAGGCCGCCGCCAGGGCGGCCTTGGAGAAGCTGAAAAGCTGATGGCGAGAGCGAGGATACTCCCCCTGTTCGTACCCAACTGGGGCTGCCCGAACGAATGCGTCTTCTGCGACCAGAAGCGCATCTCCGGCAGCCCTTTGCCTGTTTCCGGGCATGACGTGACCGCGGCCCTGGAGAGGGCGAAAGGGGAGGGCCTCACCGGCCTGGAGCTGGCCTTTTACGGGGGCAGCTTCACGGCGGTGAGCCCCCTATTGCAGCGGGAGCTCCTGGAGGCGGCCCAGCCCTACCGGGCGGACGGGACCGTGGCGGCCATACGCCTCTCCACCCGGCCCGACGCGGTGGACGAGGCGAGCCTCGCCATGCTGAAAAGCTATGGCGTGGCCACCGTGGAGCTGGGGGCCCAGTCCATGGATGACACCGTGCTGGAAGCCTCCGGCCGGGGCCACACCGCCGGGGACACGGTCCGGGCGGTGGGGCTGGTGAAGGCCGCGGGGCTTCGGCTCATCTTGCAGATGATGACCGGTCTGCCCGGCTCGGACCGGGAAAAAGACTTGGAGACGGCCCGGCGCGTCATTGACCTCGCCCCCGACGGGGCGCGGATCTATCCCACCGTCATCGTGAAGGGAACGGCGCTGGAGGACATGTGGCGGGCTGGGACCTACGCCGAGCACACCGTGGCCGACGCGGTGTCGGTGTGCGCGGACATCCTGCCGCTGTTTGAGGCGGCCCATATCCCGGTGATACGCTTAGGCCTCAACCCCACGGCGGAGCTCTCCGCCGGAGGGGCCGCGGCGGGGGCCTATCATCCCGCTTTGGGGGAGCTGGTCCGCTCGGAGATCCTGCGCCGGCAGGCGGAAAAGGTGCTGGCGGGCGTCCCCGCGGGCTTTGCCGTGACCCTGGGCGTGGACCCCAGGCGGGTGTCCGCCCTCATAGGGCGGCACCGGTCCAATATCGCCGCGCTGATGGAGGAATTCTCTCTTCGCTCCCTGGCTGTGAAGGGCCTGGAAACGGCGGGGGAGAGCATAGTTCTGGTTGACGTGAGGCCCTGATTGGGGTATACTATATGTTGTGTTATTTTCGGCATAGAAACGGCGTAGAGGTATAAGATTTTGTATTTAAAGGCACTGGAGATACAGGGCTTCAAGTCCTTCCCGGACAGGACGCGCATCGAGTTCGACCGGAACGTGACCATGATCGTCGGGCCCAACGGGTCCGGCAAGTCCAACATATCCGACGCGGTGCTGTGGGTCATGGGCGAACAGCGCACCCGGGCCCTCCGGGGCGGGAAGATGGAGGACGTGATCTTCGGCGGCACCGAGAAGCGGGGCAAGCTGGGCTTCGCCCAGGTGACCCTGGTGCTGGACAACACCGCCCATATCTTCCCAATCGACAGCGACGAGCTGGCCATCACCCGCCGGTATTACCGCAGCGGGGACAGCGAGTACTACATAAACAAGGAATCCGTGCGCCTGCGGGACGTGAACGAGCTCTTGATGGACACGGGCCTGGGCCGGGACGGCTACTCCATCATCGGCCAGGGCCGCATAAGCGAGATCGTCTCCGCCAAGAGCACCGACCGCCGGGAGATATTCGAGCAGGCGGCGGGCATCTCCCGCTTCCGCTTCCGCAAGGAGGAGGCGGAGCGAAAGCTCTCCGCCACAGACGACGCGCTTCTCCGGGTGGGGGACAAGATCGACGAGCTGGAGATGCAGCTCACGCCCCTTCGTAAGCAGGCGGCGGTGGCGGAAAAGTACCTGACCCTCCGGGAGGAGCTAAAGGGGCTGGAGGTTTCCGTATGGATGGCGGAGCTGGACAAGCTGGCGGATCAGGCCGCCTCCATCCAGGCCAGCCACGAGGCCGCCAAGGCGGAGCTTGCCCGCATGCGGGCGGAGGTCACGGAAAATTACCAGCGCTCGGAGACCATCACCGAGCGCATGCGGGAGAAGGACTTGGAGGCGGAGGCCGTCCGGGAAAAACTGACCGCCCAGGAGGCCGCCATCGGCGAGAACCGCCAGGCGGCGGCGGTGCTGGCGGCGGAGAAAAACAGCAACAACGAGAGCATCCAGCGGCTTTTGAGCGACATGAGCGAGGACGCCGGGCGCATCAAGGCCCTGGAGGAGCAGATAGCCCAGCTCAATGACCGCATCGCGGAAATTGAAACGGCGGAGCAGGAGCTCTCCGGCAGGATCAATCAGCTTTCCAACATCGTGAACGGCCATCGCATGAAGATGGCGGGCCGGGAGAGTAAGGTGAACGCTCTGCGGGACGAGGTGACCCGCCTTACGGTGGACGGCCGGAGCATGGACGCTCGGATCAATATGCTCTCCGAGATGGAGAAGGACTACGAGGGCTTCAACCGGGCGGTGAAGACCGTCATGCGGGAGAGCCGCTCCGGCGCCCTGCGGGGCGTCCACGGACCCGTGGCGAATCTCGTCCGGACGGAGGACCGCTACGCTCTCGCCATCGAGACAGCCCTTGGCGCCGCGGCCCAGAACATCGTGGTGGATGAGCCCGAGGACGGCAAAAGCGCCATTGAGTTTTTGAAACGCCGGGACGCCGGGCGGGGCACCTTCCTGCCCATCAGCGCCATCCGGGGCAATACCCTGCGCCGCCTTCCCGAGGGGGAGCGGGGCTACTTGGGCCTGGCCCTGGACCTGGTCCAATTCGACGGGAAGTATCAGAATATCTTTGAGAGCCTCCTGGGCCGGACCGTGGTGACGGAGACATTGGCAGATGCTGTGGCCATCGCGAGGCGCCATAACAACGAGTTTCGCATCGTGTCCCTGGACGGGCAGATGATCCACGCCGGTGGCTCCATGACCGGCGGCAGCGCCGCCAAGGGCACCGGCATCCTGTCCCGGGCCAATGAGCTGGCCCGCCTCCGGGAGGAGCGGGTGGGGCTTTTGAAGCGCCAGCAGGAGAGAAGCGAGGCCCTGGCCGAGGCGGAGCGGGAGCTGGCCGCGGCCCGGTATGACATGGACGTGGCCGGCCAGGAGCTGAGCCAGGTCCAGCAGCAGGCGGCGTCATTGCAGGCGGAGCGGGAGGCCAAGCGCACCAGCGCCGGGCAGCTCACCGACGTGAAGGAGGCCATGACCGCCGGCGGCAGCCAGCGGCGGAGCCTCATGGCGGCCTATGAGAAGAAAAATGACGCCATCGACCGGGACCTGGAGGAGAATGAGCAGCGGGGCGTGGAGCTGGCCAAACAGGCGGAGGCCTTCCGGGAGGAGATACGCGCTCTCACCGCCCAGAAGCTGGACCTGGAGGCCAAGCGCACCCAGGCGGACAAGGACGCCCAGCGCCAGAACGAGGCCCTCATCGCCCAGGAGCGGCTGGTGGGCAATATCGAAAACCAGACCCTGGCCGCGGAGATGGAGGAAAAGCAGCTCGTCGATAAGCTCTGGGACAGCTACGAGCTTACCCGCACCGCCGCGCAAGGCCTGCGCCAGCCCCTGGAGAGCATGGCGGCGGCCAACCGGCGGGTATCCGAACTGCGCCGGTCCATCCGGGAGCTGGGCACCCCCAACCTGGGGGCCATCGAGGAGAGCAAGCGGGTGGGGGAGCGGTACGACTACCTCGCCGGCCAGCGGGACGACATCGCCAAGGCGAAAGAGGAGCTCTTAGGTATCATCGGGGACATCACCCGGCAGATGGAGGAGATATTCACCCGGGAGTTCGCCGCCATCGACCAGAGCTTCCGCGCCACGTTCCTGGAGCTCTTCGGCGGCGGGCGGGCCAGCCTTCGGCTGGAGGACGAAACAGACTGCCTCAACTGCGGCATCGAGATCAAGGTCCAGCCCCCCGGCAAGGCGGTGAGCAATATTAGTTTGCTCTCCGGCGGCGAGAAGGCATTCGTGGCCATCGCCCTGTACTTCTCCATCTTGAAGCTGAAGCCCACGCCGTTTTGCGTCATGGACGAGATCGAGGCGGCATTGGACGAGGAGAATGTGTTCCGCTTCGCGGACTATCTCCACCGCCTGGACAAGACCCAGTTCGTGGTCATCACCCACCGCCGGGGCACTATGGAGAAGGCGGACGTGCTCCTGGGCGTGACCATGCAGGAGAAGGGCGTCAGCCAGGTCATTGAGCTGGACCTGGCCGAGGCGCAAAAAACGGCCGAGAACTGACTGCCGGCGCAGGCCGCTTCTGGACGGAGGATGACAGACGATGATCGAGACAGAGCGGCTGATCCTGAGAGAGTATACCTGGCAGGATGTTGACGCGATCTATGAGATCTTCTCCGACCCGGAGACGATGCGGCACTATCCAAAGCCGTTTGATGAGGAGCAGACCAGAGACTGGATCGCGTGGAATCTTCACAATTATGAAGAATATGGTTTCGGACTGTGGGCGGTCATCCTGAAAGAGACGGGAGAACTGATCGGCGACTGCGGGCTCACGCTCCAGAACATTGACGGAGAGCGGCTTCCGGAAATAGGCTATCACATCCACAAGAAATATTGGAGAAATGGCTTCGGGAGCGAAGCGGCAAAAGCGGTCAGAGATTGGGCCTTCGGGAATACGCGCTATGACCGGCTGTACTCGTATATGAAGTACACAAATGTGGGCTCGTATGCCACTGCAGCCGCCATCGGTATGAAAAAGGTAAAAGAATATCCCGACGAGGAAAACGGTATATCATACGCCTATGCCATGACCCGCGGGGAATGGGAGGAACGTAAACAATAGATTCCCATTCGCGCGGCGGGGCATATCACGATAGGTAAGGAGAAGATCATGGGACTTTTCAGCAAGTTCAGAAACAAGAATAAGGACAGAGAAGACGAAGAGCGCCTCCAGGCTGAACAGCCGGAGCCGCTCGAAGAAGAACAGAACGAGGAGTGGGACGAGGCCCTTGCGGAGGAGGCGATGGCCGCCGCTGAGAACGCGCCGGAGGAGGCCGCCGTGTCCGAACCGGAACCCATACCGGAGCCTGAACCCGAGCCGGAGCCTGTACCCGCGCCCGTGCCCGAGAAGAAGCCGGAGAAGAAGAAAAAGGGTCTGCTGTCGGGGCTGTTCGCGGCCTTTTCCCGCATCGACGAGGACTTTTTGGAGGAGCTGGAGGAGCGGCTCATCCTGGCGGACGCCGGGGTGGAGGTGGCCGAAACCGCCGTGGAGGCACTGCGCAGGGAAAAGGGCCTGAAGGGCGGCGCCGTGCAGGATAAACTGGTGGACATCCTCACCGAGGAGATGGAAAAGGCCGGCCCTCCCGTGCTGCATCTGGATACCAAGCCCGCCGTGGTCATCATGGTGGGCGTCAACGGCGTGGGCAAGACCACCACCATCGGGAAGCTGGCAAAGATATTCGCCGGCCAGGGGAAGAAGGTCCTCTTATGCGCGGCGGACACCTTCCGGGCCGCGGCGGCGGAGCAGCTGGGCATATGGGCCCAGCGCACCGGCGCGGACATCGTCCGCCACGGCGAGGGGGGCGACCCCGGCGCGGTGGTGTTCGACGCCTGCAACGCGGCCAAGGCCCGGGGTTCCGACATCGTCATCGTGGACACCGCCGGGCGTCTGCACAATAAGCAGAATTTGATGAATGAGCTCACCAAGCTCACGAAGATCGTGGGCCGGGAACTTCCCGGCGCCGACTGCGAGATACTGCTGGTGCTGGACGCCACCACCGGCCAGAACGGCCTCATCCAGGCGGAGCAGTTCGCCGGGGCCGCCGGGGTCACCGGCATCGTGCTCACCAAGCTGGACGGCACCGCCAAGGGCGGCGTGGTGTTCTCCATCGCCCAGCGGCTGGGCGTGCCCGTGAAGCTGGTGGGCGTGGGCGAGGGCGTGGACGACCTGAAGGTATTCGACGCCCGGGAGTTCGCGGAGGACATGGTCCGATGAAGCTCATCCTGGCCACCGGCAACAAGGGGAAGCTGCGAGAGTTCAAGGAAATCTTGGAGCCGCTGGGATACGAGATCCTGTCCCAGGGGGAACTGGGCCTGGACCTGGACGTGGAGGAGACCGGCGAGACCTTCGAGGAAAACGCCTTTTTGAAGGCCGACGCTGTGCTGAAAGCCACCGGCCACGCCGCCGTGGCGGACGACTCGGGCCTGTGCGTGGAGGCATTGGACGGCGCGCCGGGGGTCCATTCCGCCCGCTATGGGGGCGGCAAGGCCTGGACGGACAAGCAGAAATATCAGTACCTCTTGGAACAGTTGAAAGGCGTTACCGACCGGCGGGCGAAGTTCGTAAGCTGTATCGTGTGCCTGTTCCCCAACGGTGAGCGTATCGCGGTCCGGGGGGAGTGCCCCGGGCGGATATTGCTGGCCCCCGCCGGGGACGCCGGGTTCGGCTACGATCCGGTGTTCGCCCCGGAGGGATATGACGAGAGCTTCGGCCAGCTTGGTCCGGAAGTGAAAAATACCCTCTCCCACCGGGCGCGGGCCCTGGCGGCGCTGGCGGAGAGATTGAAGGAGAGAGGCATATGCTGACAGGAAAGCAGCGGGCCTGGCTGCGCTCCCTGGCGCAGAAGGAGGAGGCCATATTGTACGTCGGAAAGGCCGGCGTCACCGACCCGGTCATCGCCCAGGCCAAGGAGGCCCTGGCGGCCCGGGAGCTGGTGAAGGGCCGGGTGCAGGAGAATTGCATGTTCACCGCCCGGGAGGCCCAGGAAGCCTTGTGCGAGGCGTGCGGCGCCGAGGGCGTGCAGGTCATCGGAAAGGTGTTCGTGCTGTATAAAGCCCGTCCCGACGGGGCCAAGATAATACTGCCCAAGGCGTAACGATGCGCGTGCTTATCTACGGGGGCAGCTTCAACCCGCCCCATCTGGGCCACCTCCGCTCGGTCCAGACCGCCGTAAAGGCGCTGGCGCCGGACAAGACCCTGCTCATCCCGGCGGCGGACCCGCCCCACAAGCGACTGGCGGCGGGCACCCCGGCGAAGGAGCACCGCCTCGCCATGACCGCCCTCGCGGCGGAGGCCCTGCCGGACTGCGAGGCTTCGGACATGGAGATACGCCGCGCCGGCCCCAGCTATACGTCTGACACCCTGCGGGAATTGCGGGCGCAGTTTCCCGAGGCGGAG
Organism: uncultured Oscillospiraceae bacterium; assembly: GCA_947631215.1. The sequence continues at coordinate 11,723 of CANRKN010000055.1, forward strand.
CTCATCTTTCTCATGGGTACGGACATGCTCCTGTCCATCGAGACGTGGCACGAGCCGGAGGTCATCATGGCGCTTGCTTCCCTCGCCGTGTTCGCCCGGGAGGCGGGCCGGGAGGGGGAGATCGAGGCCCAGGCGGAGCACCTGCGGGGGGTATACGGCGCGACGGTGTACGTCCTTGACGGCCAGCCGGTGACCGTGTCCTCTACCCAGGTTCGGGCGCTGCTGCCTCAGCGGCGGGGACGGGAATATTTGACCGACGGCGTGTACGCCTACATCATCCGGTACCGGCTCTATGACGCGAGGCCGGACTTGGACTGGCTGCGGGAAAAGGCGTATGTCCATCTCAAGCCCACCCGGGTGGCCCATGTGCGGGGCGCGGAGGAGATGGCCCGGCGGCTGGCGAGCCGCTGGGGGGAGGATGAATCCGACGCGGCGGAGGCCGCCATATTGCACGATATAACGAAGAAAACCGCGGGCCCGGACCAGTTGCGCCTGGGCGAAAAGTATGGTATCATGGCCGATAAGTGGGAGCGGGAGAACTTTGAGCTCCTGCACGCCAAGACCGGCGCAGTCTTCGCGAAGGATATGTTCGGCGTGCCGGACCATATCGCGGACGCCATACGGTATCACACCACCGGCCGGCCGGGGATGATGCGGCTGGAGCAGATCGTGTACCTCGCGGACGCGATAGAAATGGGACGAAAGCCCTATCCGGCCCTGGAGGCCATCCGAAAGGCGGCCTTTGAGGACCTGGACGCCGCGGTGGAGCTGTGCGCCCGGCGGACGCTCGCCTATGTGGCGGAGCGGGACCTGCCCGTCCACCCGGACACGGCCCGGACGCAAGCGTATTATTTGAAAAAACTGGAAGATAAAGGCGTATCGCCCATCCGACTGGATGGGGACGCCAACGAATAAAGAGGAGGATGTACCATGGAACCATTTGACGCGGCAAAGCTGGCGACCAAGGCCCTTGCGGACAAGCAGGCCACGGATATACGCCTTTTGAAGACCACGGAGCTCACCGTGCTGGCGGACTATTTCCTCATCTGCACGGCCAACTCCACCACCCATGTGCGCACGCTGTATGACGAGGTGGACAAGCGCCTCTCCGAGGCGGGGATGCCCCCCGTCCGCCGGGAGGGCAGCCGCAACAGCACATGGCTGCTGCTGGACTTCGGGTGCCTGGTGGTGCACATCTTCCAGCGGGAGGCCCGGGAATTTTACAGCCTGGAGCGGCTTTGGAACGACGCTCTGGACGTGGATATCAAGGAGATAGTAGAGGCATAAGGACATGGCATACGATTTTGAGCGCATCG
>CANRKN010000056.1 GCA_947631215.1 uncultured Oscillospiraceae bacterium
CGGCGTCGGCCCCCAGCATAAGTCCATCATCGACCGCTGCACCGCCGCCGTGTATATGGACGCCGCCAAGACGCAGAAGGTCCCCACGCTCTGCACCCTCCGGGAGAAGCTGCTGGAACAGCCGGAGCCGGAGGCACAGGAGATCGCCCTGGCTCTGGAGCTGTTCACTACCGGCTCTCTGGACGTGTTCGGCCACGAAAGCACCGTGGACCTCAACAAGCGCATTTTGGTGTTCGACATCCGGGACCTGGGCGAGCAGCTGAAGCCCACAGGTCTGCTGGTCATCACCGACACCATCCTCAACCGCGTCACGCTCAACTGGCGCCGGGGCAAGCGCACCCACGTTTTCATAGACGAGTACCATGTCGTTTTTGAAAATGAGTACAGCGGCGCGTTCTTCACCTCCGCCTGGCGGCAGTTCCGTAAGCGCAACGCCTATCCCACCGCCATCACCCAAAACGTGGAATACCTGCTGGATTCTGTCCAGGCCAGCACCATGCTCTCCAATTCCGAGTTCATCGTCATGCTTAACCAGGCGGCCTCCGACCGGGAGAAGCTGGCGAAGCTGCTGAACATCTCCGATGAGCAGATGAGCTATGTGACCAACGCCGAGGCAGGCTCCGGCCTGATACGCTACGGCAACGCCCTGGTGCCCTTTGTCAACAGGTTCCCCAAGGACACCCAGCTCTATCAGCTCATGACCACGAGACCCGGCGAGGGCGTGTTCGGCGGCGAGAAGCTGACCCCCGCCAAGAAGGGAGGAGGCAGCGTCTACTTCAACTTCGACGAATACGATCCGTTCAACTGATGGGAGGTGTGAGCCATGCCCGACATCAAGACCAGGGATGCAGTCCGAGGCACGATAAAGACCCTGGACCGGGCGGCCATCGCGGGCCAGCGGATGAAGCAAGCCTATATCCGCACCAAGGAGAGCGCGGTTGGCACCGCCCGTCCCGCCCAGGGCTCCCCGGAGGAATACGCCTCTGAGCGGTTCACCAACAGCACGGAAGTCCTCACCCATGAGGGCGTCCACCAGCTTGACCGGGCCGGCCACCGGGCCGTCACCGCCGCAAAGGAGCGCATCCAGAAGAAGCGGCAGGAGGAGAACACGGCCCAGACCGGCCCCCGGACCGCAAATGTGGAATCGCCGGAGGAGGCCCAGGCCAACTTCCGGCATCGTCGGCAGGTGGAGCAGCTTCGGCGGCAGACTCAGGCAAACGCCCCCAGCACCGCGCCAAGCGGCACGGTCACTCCCAACGCCCCCGACAGCCCTGTTGCTGGCACCGTGCCCGACAGCACAGCCGTTCACGCCGTGCCCGGCGGCCCAGTCGCTCGTACCGTGCCCGGCAGCGCAGACACGCCCATCGCATCCACACCAGTCATGACCACCCCCGGACAGGCCCCCCGCTCTGTCCGGGGGCGTCCTGTTTCCAGGCGTACTGCGGGGCGGACAGCGGAACGGGCGGCCTCCGCGTCAGAACGCGCCGTAAAGACCAAGACGGAGCGATATGCGGTCAAGACCGCGGACCGCTCCGTTAAAGCCGGTATCAAGACCGCCGAGCAGACGGCCCGCATAACGCAGAAGTCAGCCCAGGCCGCCGCCAGAACTGCCCAAGTCACGGCCCATGCCGCCCGTATTGCGGCTCAGAAAGCCTCCGCGACCGCCAGGACTGTGACCAAAGCGGTGATCGCCTCCGTCAAGGCCATAATCGCTGCGACTAAGAGCCTTGTCACCGCCATCGCAGCCGGGGGCAGCGTGGCCTTTCTTATCATTGTTGTCGTATGCCTGATCGGGCTCGTTGTGGGCTCTGTGTTCGGTATCTTCTTCTCCGGCGAGGACACGGGCACCGGCCTGTCCATGCGAAGCGCCGTGCGCCAGATCAACGCCGACTACCAGCAGAAGATAGACGGCATCAAGAACTCCGTCGCCCATGATGAACTGGAGATGTCCGGCTCCCGCGCTACCTGGCCGGAGGTCCTGGCCGTCTACGCCGTCAAGACCAACACCGACCCCACGGACGCCCAAGAGGTTGCATCCATGACGGAACGAAAGCGGGATATTCTGGAGGACATCTTCTGGGAGATGAACGCTGTTTCCTATCGCACCACCACGGACTCCCATGTGGAAACGACAACCGGCGCGGACGAGAACGGCGATCCCATAGAGATACAGACCACCGTTGAAACGGTGACGCTCTATATCACCGTCACCCATAAGGCCCCCGGAGAGATGGCCGACCAGCTCCATTTCAACGCCAAGCAGCGAAAACAGCTCACGGAGCTGCTCTCCGACGAGTACCGCACCGTATGGAACACAGTGCTGTACGGTATAGGGATAGGCGATGACGGCATCGTGGCCGTGGCGCTGTCCCAGGTGGGCAACGTGGGCGGCCAGCCATATTGGTCGTGGTACGGTTACAGCTTCCGCGTGGCGTGGTGTGCCATTTTCGTGTCCTGGTGCGCTGAACAATGCGGCTACCTGGATACCGGCGTCATCCCCCGCTTTGAGGGCGTCCCCACCGGCCAGCAGTGGTTCAAGGACCGGGGCCAGTGGGCCGACAGATATTATGAGCCCAACCCCGGCGACATCATCTTCTTCGACTGGGCCAGCGATGGTCTGGACGGATGGGGCGATCACGTCGGCATCGTGGAGAAGTGCGAGAATGGCATCGTCTACACCATAGAGGGCAACTCCGGCGACAGCTGCCGGCAGGTGCAATACTCTGTGGGCTACTACCAGATCTGCGGCTACGGCATCCCGGCGTATTAAAAGACCCAGCCGCTCACGCGGCTGGGTACATACTAAATTTAAGAATTATCTTTTTATCGCATCCTTGCGTGATGTGTTCTTATATGGTATTGATGCTTTAAGATTAGTTTTGAAAGGGCTGATACCATGCTGACCTTTGAAAAAGTATTTGAGGTCTTTCGTGAATACATGAACACGGATGATGAATTTGAGGTCATCCAGACCAGCCGGGGCTACACAGTCTTAAATTGGGACGATATGGGCCGCGACTGGTACGGTGTTCGGCTTTGTCCCACCCCCGAAGCCCTGCGGGACGCCGTCCTCTCTGCATACGGCACCTATTTGGAACACGCGATCATTAAGGGCCGTGGATATGACCTGACGGAATCGGAGGAACAAGTCGTGAAGAGGAAATGCGCTGTCATGAGGGAGCGATGTCAATAGGCGGATGGACAGTCCTCCAATTGTTTTTTGCTTCTAGTTTTCAGAAACGCGCAGCCAGCTCCGGCACGGAGCTGTTCAAAAGGGGTTCGGGGATGCTGCCCCGGCAAGCAAAATGGTCATTCCGGCGCGGGGCCGGAATGACCATTTTTTGCATGTGGTGCTACACATGCCCTGCTTGCCAGGATTGTGAGGCTAGGATTTTGTTTATCTAACTCTTATTCCTTTTTCCTGGGCAAGCTGGCGGAGAAACTGAACCGCTTGTCCTCGTCCCGGTATTCAATGAACCACATCCCGCCGCTCCGCTCTATCATGGCTGCCACGTTTTTGAGCCCATAGCCGTGGGCCATTGGATCGTCCTTTGTGGTCTGCACCGTATTGTCCCGGACCACCACCGGCTCCGTCGTAGTGTTCTCTATGCCCAACAGGGCGGTCCTGGCATCCATCTTCATTTTCAAAAGGATGTGCCGGTCGGCAGCCTGGGGTATCTTTTCGCAGGCTTCCACAGCATTGTCGATCAGATTCGTCAGCACGACCACCAAGGCGTCATCCGGCATGGGGAAGGCTGTCAGGTCGTCAAGCTGGAACTGAAAATCTATTCCCTTGTCTTTTGCCACAGAGACCTTCTCGCTCATGATGATGTCCACCACGGTGCGGTGGGTGTTGACATAGAGGGTGCCGGGCATATCCATCTCCATCACAGAATCAAGATAGGCGGCAAATTCCTCTTGGGGCACGTTCCTCCGGGCCATGTCCCGGAGAACGGCAAGCTGATTCTTGAAATCGTGGGTCTGCTTGCGCTGCTGGGTATAGCGGCCCTCCATCGCGGCGATGTGGGCCGTCTCCAACTTCAAATTCTGCCGGAGGGCCGTATTCTCCCGGTCCGCTTCCTGACGGCGGCCGGAGTAGTCCAACAGGAAAAAAGACCCCACGCATACGAACATCAAAAGTATAGAAAAGGTGAAACATACCCAAACGGCATTTGGGTCATACCAAAAGGTGAGGGCTAGATAATGGATCGCAACGTATGCAGGAATGGAAAAAAGGAGTATCAGCATCCAGCCCGTCATATCCGGCTCGCGCTGAAATGGACGGCGGCAGCGCCAGCGATAAAACAGAATTATCAAACTAAGCCCTATCAGAGTCGGCATAAACGCGAAAGAGTAGGAGATAAACTCATGGTTCTGTTGCTCTTCCAAATTGTAGATTGAAAACAAGATGGCCAAGAATAATGCTTCAATGACGCTCGTATAGAGAGCGGCCAGCATTTCTATTGACGCGGCTTTCAAAAAACGGGTATCAAAGAGGTAATACACCATAGAAATATACGCCACCAAGACATATAACGTATGAAAAATGGTGTTGGCGATACCGTTCCAAATGTTGAACAGCGGTTCCACATCGAGCAGTAACACGACCAAAAGAAGCACCCACCAAACCTGCTTTGGCCGTTTAAGAGGCGCAAAGGAAAGTGCCAAAAAGAATGTTGTCAATGCCTCCAGCAAATTGAGCAAAAAGGAGAGAGCCAGATCTCCTATCATGCCTGCCTCACTTTCCACGTCACATACTTCCTTGTGATGGCGCTGTAATCCTTTCGGGAGACAGCCAGCGTCTCACCACCTGTGAGCGTTGCCCAATAGTTGCGGATGTCCTCAATGTACTGCATATTCACCAGAAAGCTCCGCTGAATACGCAGAAAATCGTCACAGGCCAGCCGCGCCTCATAGTCCCCGATGCGGCCCATGCACTCTATGGGCTCGCCCTCCCGGACATGGAGCAGCACCCGGCGGGAAACGGTGCCCTCGAAATACACAGTGTCCTCCAGGCTCACGGTCAGAAATCTGTCCGGGGTCTGGACTTTTATATACTTCCGATGGTCGGACAGTTTTTCCAGGATCGCGTCCACGCATGGCACAAGCTGCCCGGCAAGATCGTCTTTCAACAGATACCGCAGCGCCTCCACATTGTACCCCTCCAGGGCATATTGGGGGAACGCCGTCACAAAGACGATGAGCAGGTCTTTGGACTTCTCCCGAAGTCTCCGGGCGGTCTCCATGCCGTCTACCCCTGGCATATCAATGTCCAGGAACACCACGGCCACGTCCGTCATGTCTGCCGACAGCAGAGCGGCCCCAGAGGTCAGCACCCCGTAATCACAGGGCCAGTCCCTTGCCGTGAACTGTTCTTCCAGCATCCGGCTGAACAGGTCACAGAACGCCGCGTTATCATCGCAGATCATGATCTTCATGCCATTGCCCCCTTCCTGTCTTGCTATCTTACCCTACCGGGGCCATTCTGTCTAGCCTGCATATCCATTTACCTGCATTTCACCGCAGAAAAACCACACTTTTGGATGAACGGCCCACAGATAGAGATATATGTGCTATAAGTAACAAAAAGGTTACAGTCCAGCAAATCGGTTTGCCGCTGTCAATTGCCTATTACAATTCCAAACCGGCCTTCAAAGCTCTTGCACAAAGATACTACACATATAGCTGGTGAAAGCGAATGAAAGCGATAAAATTCTGTCTCGTCTGTGTACTCTTTTCCCTAGCCTTCCTTGTTACGGGAGAGAGGTTTATATACCATCTGGAAAACTTTGAGCAAACATATATGGGGATAACCTTTGAATATGAACTCTATGGGGATAAGGACACAGAGTATCTGGCAAAAGATGAGTTGGAGGCCGCGCTATATGCCAGCAACTTTGATGTCTTCAAGGTGGAAACAGCCTATGAATCCGAATATGAAACTGTAAAAACAGTATATGGGACAAATAACGCGCTGGCAGAACTGAAGAAGTCAGGGATAAAACCGGGCATATACCATAGCATTTTCACAGGCGATGTTCAAATCGCATTTAAGGATTTTTCAGAAATCAATAATATCTATGAATCGGATCAGTTTTATTTTACCGGCACTTACTTGGATGCTGCCCGCTTTAAAAACGTGTCCGTCTCTGAACTGACCCAGTATTATCGCGTCAAAGACTATTCAGAGAAAAACGGCACAACGCAAGGCTTATATGCGACGATTGTTCTTGTGTGGGGCATCGTGTTGATACTGTCTCTCCTTATAACGTACTATGAGACAGTGGTGAACAAAAAGAAGTTGGTCATAGAAGCCACCATGGGCAGAAGTCCCTTGTATGCTTTCGTAAATAATACAGTAACGGACAATGGCCTTTGCATATTGATTTTTATTGGTGAAGCCGTAGTTTCAAGCAAAATATACTATATATTCATGTTCTGGTTCATCTGTTTGCTGTTTGTGGTATTCTTGTTGTTCAATACCATGATACATTGGCTGGGTTCGCGCATTTCTGTCCGAAAGGATCTAGCCCTCTTGTCTGGCGGCAAGTGGCTTGTGCCTTGTACGCAGATCATGAAAGGACTGATTACCCTTGCAGTAACAGTCCTTGTCCTTACAAATAGTGTGATCCTCAACATACTTAGCGAGTATAACAAGCAAGAGCAGTTGTTTCTGTCTATGGGTGACGGAGATTACTATGTGCTGAGAGATAATGGCTCTCTCAACGGCCAGACGCCAGAGGAGATGCGTGACTGGTATAATCATATTTGGTATGAATTCGATAAAGCTTTTTCTGCCCATGCTATCCGTGCCGTGGATATGACAGAAACGTATGGATACAGTACGGTATTATTAAATGAAAATGCTATAAATCATACCTTTCTGGAATGTGACAGTGAGCTTGCCGCCGAGTTGGATTCCATTGAGAAAAATCATGTATATCTGTTCTATCCGGGTCGCTGTCCAGAAATGGTCATTGACGGCTCTGTTAGTGCGACAAAAAGTATATTCTTGAACAGCGATAGTTTTGATCGTGATGAGCAAGACAAGGCTTTGGTGACGGCTTCTTATGCGGGAGGGGCCAACGTACTGGCAATTGACATCCACTCCAGACCATATGGGAGTGACATACATGATGACCCGATTATAATACTAGATACTATGGAGCGAACAGAATCATCCTGGTTCTTGAATCCTATGTATACAACGACAAACACTTTGTATTCAATAGATAATGAGCAGCTTCAGCAATTCTTCGACAAGCACAGCTTGGGGGAGGGAAACTTTACAGTCACAAACGCATACGAGAGATACAAGCATTACCAATGGATAATGGAGCGAAGCGCAAAGGCTATGGTTGGTATTTCCGTGCTGTTGCTTGTTATTGAGCTTATTTCCATCGCGTTCACGGTCCAATTGATATATGTTTCAAATGGGATAGAATTTGCTGTCAAGACAGTCCTGGGCTACAGTAGGTTCTCCCGCGCGCCATGTGTGTATCTGACACCGTTTCTCGTGATACCGATATGTGTACTTGCTGGGGCTTTCATTGCAGAGACAACGAATTATGGCAGCCCCATAAGCGTCATTCTATGGGGCACGGTTTTGTTGGCTCTTGAGCTATATGTGACCGTAAGGAAGCTGAACAAGATTGAAAAAATCGGCTTGAATGCTGTTATCAAGGGGGCACTATGAATATCGAAGGGAAGGATATAACCAAGCGTTTTGGCGATCACATTCTTTTTTCGGATTTGTCTTTCATAATATGCGGCGGAGAATTTGTGTGCTTTTCCGGGAAAAGCGGCGTGGGAAAAACGACTCTGCTCAATATCATTGGGTCGATTGAGAATCCTACTGAGGGGAAAATGCTGTATGACGGACAGCCAATACGGACGAGGGGAGAACAGTCCGCTCTTTTGGGAAACAAAGTAGGTTTTATTTTTCAGAACTTCGGCCTTGTGGAAACAAAAACGGTAAGGGAAAACCTGGATATGGTCCGAAAGAAAAACCGAAGCGGAGTGACGCTGGAGGATTCGCTGACGCGGGTAGGGCTATATGGGAAAGTCGATCAAAAAGTCTATACACTCTCAGGTGGGGAACAACAGCGTGTAGCATTGGCCAGAGCTTTTTACAAGAAGAATGATGTCATTCTTGCCGACGAACCGACGGGATCGCTGGATGCTGAAAATGCCGAGATCGTAATGGACATCTTGCGTGACCTCAACCGAGCCGGAAAAACAATTATCCTTGTTACGCACGATGAGGAAATAAAAAGAATGTGCGACCGGATCATAACCCTTTAATGCGAATTAAGAACGGAGTGATCATTTTGAAGAAAAAAGTATTTCTTATTATTCTCTGTGTTTCTATGATATTCTTTATGATTTGGGGAGCAAATTACTATACATATCATAAGTATGTTGGCAGTTCTTTCAAACATTTCCCAAGGACGCTTGGGACGTTTGTGACAGATTCAGATTCTACCGAATATTCATACTTGGTTGGGAAACCTGCATTGTTTGAATTCTCTGGCTGTCTATCAAGTAGCAACGAGAACGGTACTATTGGTATCGTTGCTTGGCCCAGGTTCATGTGCAATGGAATAAAGGAGTATGGCCTGATTCTATATAAAGAAGATGAAAACAATGCTGATAAAATGGTTGGATATCTTCTCTATGTAAATGCGGATATGAGTATCAATAATGATAGGGAGACGGGGCTGGAAGGCAGTGAACACGAGGAGGCAATTTCTCTATATACAGCATATTATCCGCAGATAATGGAGCAGTATCGTGCGATGCAAAATGTCTTTGGCCTAGAGCAGTCGGAATAGCTATGTCGATGGCTGAGAACGTGTACGTTTGTGTTGAGATAATTACTATTCGTGCATAAATAGTTTTATCTTGTACTCCTCCAAGGCAAGCACTTGAGCGCCTGCCTGTTCTTGGCACAAAGCGAGCATTGGTCTTGGCCATATCGGGCGTTGCTGGTCAATATAGGTATTGACGCCAGTACGTTACCCTCCCAGGGACCGGCACTGGTGCTGGCGGACAGAGTGGCCAAAACTGTTAACGTGTTACAGCCGGGGCAAGATACAAATTCCAGTTTTGGAGCGATCTCATTGTCCACAGCAGATGACGGAGCATTTTCTGTCAAACTTGGCGGCACAGAAATCCTCTTGATGAATACCGAGGCTACAACAGGCATCGTGGCAATGTCGAATGACTATGGGCTGCAGACTGCACCCTCACAGTTTTCTTCCGGCCCAGATGGTATCACAAAAATACAATGATAAAAGAACAATACGCTGCGATGCCACACCGTCACTTAAGAATACAGGGAATCGATGAATATCGATTTGGACACATATGACAGTAGAACTGTTTGTGGTCTATTGGCATCTTATACTTCTCTTTACACCTTGCAGTGCACCATGCTATTATACTAACGAGCATTTTCGGCGTAAAGCGGAGGTTTTCTCATGAAGCAAGTATCAGTTTTTTATTCCTGGCAATCGGGCCCATATGACAGGGAATACCGCTATTTCATTGGGGATTGTCTGAAAAAGGCTTCCAAGACACTGGAAAAAGACGGCCTGAAGGTGGTGATTGAGCAGGACACGCGGGGAAGTTCCGGCGCGGCAGATATCCCACAGACGCTTTTTTCCAAGATCGAAAACGCCGATGTTTTTGTAGCTGATATCAGTATCATCAATCCTGATTCTGTACAGGAACGAAAAACGCCAAATCCGAATGTGATGGTCGAATTGGGATATGCAGCCGGCAAACTGTCGTGGGAGAGGATACTGCTCGTCTTTAACCGTAAGTCTGGAACCACCAAGGATCTTCCGTTTGACGTGCGTCATCGGAGGATCGTCGACTATGATACGTCAGGTGATGCAGCGGGTGTAAAAAAGCAGCTGACTGCAAAGCTGACCGGGGCAATAAGAAGTGTCCTTACAAAGCCGACCGAAACGAAAGAGCGTGTGAAGACATCCCTTTCAGGCCTCATCATGGACGCATTCCGTTATACTTGGGTGTCTGAAACAACGTCAGACGATGAGCCGGAGCCCGTATCCAAGATTTTGATGGGCCCTGTAGTGCAGAAGCCGGTCGTATTGGATTTCCATCTGCAGCAGACATCATTATTGCAGTTCGAGCTGGCAGAAGATGAATTTGCTATGTTAACAGATATTTTGGATATCTGTAAAAAAATGCGATCCGATACTGAGGAAGCCTGTGAGGGAGAGTACGACAGGCAGCTGGCGGCGGGTTACTTTGAGCCGGTCTGGAGGGAATACTGCGAGGATTTGGAGCGTCTTCCCATGGAAAAGTGCCTGCAGAGAAAAACCGTTCAGCTTTTGAACCGTCTGCTGCCGGAGGACAGGAAAATCGTATATGAGGACTGGAGAAAGACCGACGACGGGAAAAAGGTGTTTTTTTCTAACGGTCGGCATTTGGAAGCCTACGACCCGGATGGTGAGCTGTTGATAAATGCGGACTTAGATGACTTGGGCAGGGTCACAGGATGGAAAAAAGAGAGGGACTATCAGGGTTATTTCGTGGAGGGACGCAGGCACGGCAAAGGGGTAGAGTATAGCCTGAATATACATCACATTGGTGAAGAACGGCTAGATGGGCGCTGGGAAGAAGGCCATTTTGTGGAAGGGATACTGCATGGTGCGGTGCTCTGCAGGGATGATACCGCTGAAGATGGCTTTTCCTTTTTGGATGATACGGAAGAGCTCCCATTGCTTCTGTGTGATGTCGGAACAGAATTCCTGCTAAAACACGCCGCACCGGACGAGTGTGAAGACCTTTATTTATCGGATCTTTTGCTGCATGAGGGAGAGTTTGACATTAGAGGGGCTCCAACGCCTCTTTGCCCAAGGAAAAGAGATGGTCAAAACCAGGCCTGCTATTTCTGTCCAAAAGAATACGGAGAATGAGATATCGGGGGAGTATATATGAACGAACATACGGATCGTGATGGAATCGTCTCAGAAGGGGAACAGCGGGACGGCTATTCCATGATCGGATACAATGATATCAAGCGAATGTACGAGGAGAATCTGCGAGATGCGCAGGAATGTGAACGTGTCACAGAGAGCTCACATCGCGGCGAGTCCTATTACGCGGATGACGGGAGACCCGGCGCTGAAAAGAATAGCGATTTCCTCCGTGCGTTCTTTAATGAGGTCCTGTACCGGGATGTGAAGACAGCCGGTTTTGTGATGGGCCTTCCGCATGGAACAGTGATCCGCCAGGGCGAGAGGGGAAGCTATTACCGCGGAGAGAAAAAGATATATCCGCAAAGCGGCACTACGTTGAGCCGCGCACTGCTGGCTTATAAATCAGATGAAGACAAGCTGCTGTATCGGCTCGTGGCGGACATGCGTATCGCCGAATTTGAGTTTTTCATCAGGAAGTTTGACCGGGTAAAGTGCTGGGATGATAACGGGTTAACGGTGCTTGTGGGCGCTCTGGCGCAGCACTACGGTCTGGAGACGGATTGGCTGGATATCACGAACGATTTCAATGTGGCGCTGTTCTTTGCTACCTGTTACTGGGATAACACTGTAAAAAAGTGGTTCCCGCTGACAAAAGAGCAGACCGAGGCAAAGGAAAACACCAAATACGGTGTGATCTTCCACGCGCCAGCGTTCAGCGTTGCTCTAAATAACATGGTGGCGATCGGACAACAGGACTTTAATAGCGCGGAGGGGGCGATCCTGCCGATAGGTTATCAGCCATTCATGCGCTGTCACACCCAATACGGATACAGCATGCATATGAAGGATTCGGTCCCGCTTCAGGCTAATCCCATTTTTGAGCAGCTTCGCTTTCGCCATAATGAGAAACTATCGCGGGATGTTTTTGAGATCATGGATGGCGGAGAAAAAATATACCCGCAGGAAGGACTGACCGATTTCTATGATGTCCTTGACAGCATCATCAGCGCCACGGATTTCTCAGAGGAAGCCTTCCGATATGCACTGGAAAAAAACGATTTGGCGCCATATGCCGAGCGATATCGGCGCGAGTTGGAAAGCAGCGGCATCTGCGCCGCCCCTATACACATTTGCGGAGAGGATCATCCTTTCAGCATATCCGAGCAACGGATCAGGCGGGCCAACAGGAAAGACGAAGGGTTTTCCATCGAGGAATACTATGGGATACAGCTTTCGACAAGAATGGTCTATCGTGAGGGAGGTCAATAAGCATTGCTGTTTAGCGCTGGGCGCTGGATCAGAACGAGTGCAATGGAAGCACAGAACAATGACAAAATGACTTCAAAGACGCGCTTACTGCTAAAAGCGCGTCTTTTTTTGCATCCTTTGCCGCATTCTACGGCTTTCGACAAAAGAGCGTGATAAGATTGATAAAAACCGGGTTCTAACTTTACACTTCTCTACAAAAACCCACTCTACAACCTAATATGTTTGTATACATCTAGGTAAGGATGCAAATATCGTCCCTTCTGACGGCGGCAGATTGACGTATTGGTACGCCTCCTTTGTTGTGTACTCGTTTTTTCTCACTGATGGGACCTTTTGCATCCTTCCCTACACTGGGGAAAGGAACTTCCAATGGTTTTTTCTGCAAAAGAGGCAGGGCAAAGAATCCGTGACAGGAGGAAAGAGCTGCATATCTCTATGGCGCAGGCGTCATATGACCTTGGGGTCTCCGCTGACCATCTGCGAAGGATTGAACGTGGCGAGAGGACCTTGCA
>CANRKN010000057.1 GCA_947631215.1 uncultured Oscillospiraceae bacterium
TCTGCCAGCAGCTCCATCGTGCAGATCAGGTCGGCGGACTGGAACAGCTTGTAATCAACGGGCCGCACCTTGCGAAATTCCACATGGGTGTACAGCGTATTGAATACCGATGTGATGATCTTCGTCAACTCGATTTGCCCGTTATCGTAGTAGACGATCACCCTGTCAAAGCTGTTCCAATATGCCTCATGCTGGCGCAGCGTCTCGGCGATCTTTTTGGAAAGCTGTGCCGTCATAGAGATTACGTCGGGGCAATCCCGTTTCCTGACCTTGATGCAGGCGTATCGAATGTCCAATCTGCGGGTAAAGTGGAAGAGCGCATTGAACAGCCGCTTGCGATCCTCCGTCAGGTCGTTCGCATAGACGGCCTCTCGCCGGATGAGCGGCCCGGTATGTACGGCGTGCTGCGGGTAGCCCAAGTTCTGCAAGCGTTCGTTGAAGCGGGCGATGTCCCCGGTGATGTCTGACGCCTGATCGTGGAGCACCATGGAGACGATGTAGTATGGCGAGTGGGCCTCATAAGGGCCAAAATCGCCCGACTCGTCGATGAATACGCTCAGCACTTTCTCCGGCATGGCGCGCCCCTCTCGATCTCTGTCCAAAGAAAGTGGCGGGGAATTTCCCCGCCATTCGGTGGACCAGGGTCTTTCGACCAGCCCAGTCAGTGGACTCCACTGACTTATTCTATGTGTATTATAGCGGATGATTCACGGTTTGTCAAATAAGTTTGCGCTGAAACAAATTGATATTATATCCGCTTTGCCTAAAGGGAAACCGGATGCCATCATAATCGACATATCCAATTAGTGGATTAGGCGTTTTCATAGCAATTCTTCTCTTTCTTAATGATATAGCATGATATCATAGTGATCACCAAAATGAAAGAGGTATTTTCTATGCCAAAAAAGTACCCTTTAGAGTTCAAAAAGCAAATCGTAAATCTCTGCCAAAGCGGGATGCCGATGTCAGAAGCTGAAAAGAAGTTCAACGTGGCCATCAGCACCCTCTACCGCTGGCTGAGGGAGTGTGGCCCGTCACCGGAGGGTCATACCGCCGTGGAATATAGCACGCTCTTGCGGCAGAACACCCGATCAAACCACCTACTGGAGATCATCGCGCTCTCGCAGATTATTGATGGCACACCCCTCCGTCGCCGGCTTGAGATCCTGGCAAAACTGCATGAACAGTTTGAGCAGTACAGTGTCCATGAGCTGTGCGAGGCGCTGAACGTCTCCCGCGGTACGTTCTATAACCACATCTTCCGCCGGGCAGATCGAACGGCATACTTTCAGGAACAGCAGGCTCTCATGCTGCAAGTCCAACAGGTCTTTGAGGACAGCAAGCAACGGTATGGTGCCCAAAAAATCTGTGCAGTGCTGGGCGAATGCGGCATACATGTCGGCGTAAAGCGTATCCGGGCGATCATGCAGGAGCTCGGCCTGGAGAGCATACGACAGAACGCAAAGCGCAATTACAAGAAGCGGCAGGCCTATAAAAAGCAGGATCTGCTTCGTCGTGAATTTACCGCTTCCCGCATGAACGAAATATGGGTGAGCGACATTACCTGCTTCAAGGTCAATAGACAGCCGATGTATCTTTGCGTTATCATCGACCTGTTTTCCCGGCGTGTCGTCAGCTATCGGGCATCTCAAAAGCAGAGCACACAACTGGTCACTTCCACATTCAAGATGGCATTCCAGGAGCGTGGAACGCCTGTGGCATTGACGTTCCACAGTGACCGGGGCGGGCAGTATGTATCTGGGACGTTCCGAAAATTGCTCATACGATGTGGCGTGACCCAGTCATTCTCCCAATCAGGCCGTCCTCTGGACAACGCGGTATCCGAGGCCTTCTTTGCTACCTTCAAAAAAGAAGAAGCCTACCGCCGAGACTATTCCTCTGCCACAGATTTTCGCAAAAGCGCGGATGAGTACATCCGATTCTACAATGAGATACGCCCCCATCAGACCCTGGCCTATAAGACTCCGGCGCGGTTTGAGGAGTTGTACGGAAAACAGAAAACATAAGACTTGTGAGAATCCGTGTGTCTAAAATGCCGTACCACGTTGTTTTTTCTTTCGTCTGTTTTTCGTATTTTGATTTGTACCGACAAATTGGAGATTCTCTGAGATCCGCCTATATCAAGGGTTTGCGTACAAAATGGAGTCGCTTTTCGATAAAAAAGTTCGAAAAGCGACTCCATTTCACGTGGAGCTAGTGGCCAGACTCGAACTGGCGACCTGCTGATTACGAATCAGCTGCTCTACCGACTGAGCTACACTAGCGTTTCGCGCCCGCATATTGTAGCATACAGGCACCCGGGAAGTCAACAGAAATGTTCCGCATGGGCCATCGATTACAGACCGTATTATGTCTTGCAATTCCGCCCCGTCTGCATCCCAACAGCGTGCATTTTCATCCGCCGGACCACCTGTTTCCATTTTTGACCAGGGGCGGAAAGCCCCGTGTTTCAACCGTTCTTTCGCTCCTGAAATTGCGATAATTCACTTCACATAATATTTTATTTCATTTCTAATGCAGAATGTTATCAACATTTTGAACAGGTCTTTCAACACCCATTAAACCGCGATTTCCCAACGGTTTCAGCCAAATTTACCAATTTCTTCAAATTCTTGTAACGTGTAAAGCAACAAATAGTTTCAATTTATTATATAACATAACCCGGACTTTTCACAGCGCTCTGCATACCGGGCGGACAGTATGCCAGCCTGGGCCCATTCGCTTGCATTTTTCCTCACTTCTGCGCCAAAAGACCGCTGTCGGCCATGGAGACGAAATCGTCCCCCGCCACCACGATATGGTCCGTCAGGGTGACACCCACCTGCTCCAGAAGGTCCCGGATGCGCAGCGTCACGGCTATGTCCTCCTTGGAGGGCAGGGCGATGCCGCCGGTGTGGTTGTGGGCCAGCAGCACGCAGGAGGCGTTCTGCCCCAGGGCGATCTGCGTGACGCGCCGCAGGTTCACGCTGACGGCGGTGGTGCTGCCCTGGGCCACCGGCCGGCAGTCCAGCACCTTCAGCTTCGCGTCCATGCACACCAGGTACATGGTCTCGTCCCTGCAGGTCAGGAACCGGGGCAAGAGGTACTTACCCGCCGCCTCGCTGTCAGCCAGGATGTCCCCGGGCCCGGCCTTGGAGATGAAGTAGCGCCGGGCGGCTTCCGGCACCAGGTGGATGAGGGCCGCCGCGGTGTCCCCCACGCCGTTCACGCTTTTGAGCGCGTCGATGGAGGCGTCGAAGACCCCGTCCAGGGTACCGAAGGCATCCAGAAGGTCATGGGCCAGGGCGTTGGTGTCCTGCCGCGGCACGGCGTAGAACAGCAGCAGCTCCAGCACGTTGTGGTCGTCAAAGTTATCCAGGCCGTAGCGGATGAAGCGCTCCCGCATCCGCCGGCGGTGTCCTGCGTGATCTGCCATAGGTATTATCTCTTTCTTAATGAAATGTTAATTGCCACTTTGTATCAGGTGTGATATACTGTCGGAGCAAGTCCGATGAGAGGAGGGAACGACGTGAAAGGAAAGCTGGCCGTGGTCCGCGATTTTCTCAAGCGGGCGGACATGCTGCTGTTCACCCTGTGCATGGCCGCGTCCATCATGGGCCTGGTGGCCATATCCAGCGCCACCCGCACCATGAGCCCCACCATGATCTACGTGCAGATATTCGCCCTGCTCATCGGCGTCGCCTTCTATTTCGCCTTCACCCTCATCGACGCGGACGTGTTCGCCGACCAGTGGCCGCTGCTGCTGGTGGCGGAGATCGGCCTCATATTGCTCCTTGTGGTGTTCGGCTCCACGGACGACACCGGCAACCGGGCCTGGATACGCTTCCTGGGCATCGGCATCCAGCCGGCGGAGATCATCAAGGTCATCTACATCGTCCTGACGGCCAAGCACCTGACGTATTTGAAGGAATACCGGAACCTGTCCTCGCCGCTGTCCGTGTTCCAGCTGGTGGGCCACCTGGTGCTGCTGTTCGGCATGTACATGGTCATCTCCAGCGACCTGGGCAACGCCCTGGTGTTCTTCTTTATATTCGTGGTGATGGTGTTCGCCGCGGGGATAAAGCTCTATTGGTTCCTCTTCGGCGGCGCGGCCATGGCTCTCGCCATCCCCCTGGCCTGGAACTACGTCCTCAGCGACAACCAGAAGATACGCATCCTTCTGCCCTACATGCAGGACCAGATCGACCCCTCCGGCTACGGCCTGAGCTGGGAGCCCACCCGGGCCCAGCTGGCGCTGTCCTCCGGCAGGCTTTGGGGCACGGGCCTGTACCAGGGCACCCAGACCCAGACCGCCGAGGGCGGTCTGCGGAGCAAGCACGCCGACTATATCTTCGCCTGCATCGGCGAAGAGATGGGCATGGTGGGCTGCATCGTGGTGATACTGCTCCTCACCGCCATCATCATCCGGTGCGTGTATGTGGGGCTCCACTGCCACAGCACCTTCGGCATGCTGGTGTGCATGGGCATGGCGGCTATGATATGTTTCCAGCTTTTCAACTCCGTGGGCATGTGCACAGGGCTCACGCCGGTCATCGGCCTGACCCTCCCCTTTTTCAGCTACGGAGGGTCCAGCCTCTTTACCATGTTCGCCGCCATGGGCATCGTCTCGGGCATACGATACCGACCGAAGCCCACCCAGTTCCGTTCCTACTCCACGGAATTCTGACCGTGAAAAAGCAGCAGATGCGTCGCCGTCTGCTGCTTTTTGATTCACACGGGGGGCGGCTCCGGCGGTGCCCATCCCGGCATGGCCTGCCGGGCCAGGGTCTCATAGTACCCCGCATCCGTCACCTGGATGTACACATACAGCCATATGGCGAGGAAGAGGCCCACTATGGGGATAGCGCACAGAAGCCCCCAGCCGATAAAGCTCATGTCCAGCTTGAACAGCTCCCACCGGTGGCCCCGCATCATGTCCCGGCTCACGGCCACACACTGGAAGCACCGCAGCTCCGGCCTATCCAGCATCACGTAGGTGGCAAGGCGGTAGGAGTAGGACGCCATGACGGCCGGCGCCAGCAGGGGCAGCAGCACCAGCATCCACCAGCTCTGCCGGGTCATCACCACCAGCACCGCCGCCGGGAAGGCGTATATCATGCTCCACAGCCCCACCAGCAGCGAGGGCAGAAGCTGTATCCACACGGCCCGGAAGAAGACCCCGAACCCGTCGAACAGGTCCCCCACGGAAGCGCGGACATGCCGCCAGACACGCAGGGCGTAGAGCACGAACCCCACCGCGATCACCGCGCTCATGATCTGCAGCGCCACGTCCAGGATCCAGCCCGTCATGCCCCCCATGGGCGTGGGCTCCACATAGGTCAGCACGCCCATCCGGGCGCCCAGGAACATCTGCTTGTAGGCCTCGATGCTGCCGTTGATGCTGCTGCTCAGTATTTCCAGCAGCACGAGGATGACCATATAGAGAAGGCACACCCAGTAGGGCTTGGGCCGGGCGGCCTCCATGGCGGCCTTTGCCTCCAGTTTCAGCTGACGTCTGTCAAAAATCATATTTTTCTCCTTATTTCCAGCCTGTATAGGCCTTTAAGGCCCGGGTCAGGTACATGGCCCCCAGGCCGGTGAATACGCCGGTGACGATGGCCGCCGCGAGCAGAGCCGGCCCATACCACAGTATGCCCGGCGTGCCGGTGACGATGACTGCCGCTAAGAGCTGTCCGGCGTTGTGGCCGATGGCGCCGAACACGCTCACCACCCACAGGAGCTTTTCCGGAAACAGCCCCAGAAGCGCCGCCATCACGCACCAGCTCACCACGCCCCCCGCCAGGGAGAAGAGCATCGCCGATAGGCTTCCCGCAAACAGAGCCCCCAGCAGGATGCGGGCCAGCAGGATGCACCCCGCCTCCCTCCGGCCCAGAGAGGCCATGGCGGCCAGGGTGATGACGCTGGCAAGCCCCAGCTTGATCCCCGGCACGGGGACAGGGGCGGGTATCTGGGCCTCGATGACCCATATGGTCAGCTCCAGCGCCGTCAGAAGCGCCATGAATACCAGCTTACGTGTCCTATTCATCCCGCTCTATCTCTATCACCAGCCGGTGGGGCAGGCACACGATGGGGATGGCCCCGTCGGATATGGCCCCCTGCTTCACGCAGTCATGGTTTGGGCAGTCCGCCTCGACGACCTGGATGGCGCCGGGGCTCACGCGAATGGTATTCCAGCCCCAGGGCGTCTCCACGGTCTTCTCATAGGGCGCCGCCACCGCCGCCAGGTCGATGGTCTCCCAAAGCTCGCCGTCCACGGAAACCTTCGCCACAGTCCCGGCGGGGCGCAGCATGTATACGCCTATCCCCCCGGCGGCCAGCAGCCCAAACAGCACCGCCCAGAATACCGTTTTTCCCTTCCATGTTTTGCCTTTCATAGTTTACATTTTAGTTACAATATCGTATAATGTCAATAGACGGTTTGGTCTGTCTCCCAACTTTTTCCCACCCCCATCCTCCCGGAAAGGAGCCGCCCGTGGAACTGGTCACCTTCATCTTCGGCGAATATGCCCCCCGCATCGCCGACATATCCCGCTATATCCTGCCCTTTGTGGCGGTGCTCATCGTGGCCCGCTGCATCGTGAGCATGCTCCGGGAGCGGTACGACCCGGAGACCTGGGCCTATCTCTACCTCAACGGCAACGTGATGGTGCCCCTGCGCCACTGGGAGTGTATCCTGGGCCGGGCCCGGTCCGTAGACGGGCGGGTGGACGACCCGGCGGTGGAGCGGATGCACGCCTGCCTCATCCGCACGCCGGAGGGGGAATGGACCGTCTACAACCTGGGCAAGGGCAAGACCTACGTCAACGGCGAGCAGGTGCTGCCCGGCGGCGCCCCCATCCAGGACGCGGACGTGCTCACATTGGGCACCGTCTCCGCCCGGTTCGTGGACCTCACGGAGCAGGAGCGCTCCTCCCTCTTAAAATACCGCCACGCCCCCGGCCGCCGGGTGCGGCCCAGCGTGACGCTGCTGCTGCTGACCGTGTTCCAGATCGGCCTGCTTCTCCAGCACCTGGCCTATGACGCCGAGGCGGGCCTGGGCGTCATCATGGCCTTCGCCGTGCTGGCCACGGTCCAGTGGGGCTACTTCATCGTCCTGCGGGCCTCTGGCCAGCGGGGCTTCGAGCCGGAGATATTGGCGCTGTTTCTGTCCACCGTGGGCCTCTCCGTGGCGGCGTCCAAGACCCCGGACGACATGCTGAAGCAAATTGTTCTGCTCATCGCCGCCATCGGCCTATACATCTTCATGTGCCTGTGGATCCGGAACCTGGACCGGGTGAAGTCCGTGCGGCTGTACGCCTTTATCGCCGCCATCGGCATGCTTCTGGTGACGCTGGTGCTGGCGCCGGTGGACAACGGCGCGCGCAGCTGGCTCCACTTCGGCAGCCTCTCCATCCAGCCCTCGGAGCTGGTGAAGGTCCTGTACATCTACGCCGGGGCGGCCACGCTGGATAGGCTCTTCGTGAACCGAAACCTGATCTTCTACATCGGCTTTTCCGCCGGGTGCGTGGGCCTTCTGGCCCTCATGGGCGACTTCGGCACGGCGCTGGTGTTTTTCGTGACGTTCCTCGTCATCTCCTTCATGCGCTCCGGTTCCTTCGCCACAGTCTTCCTCGCCGTGGCGGGGGCGGTGCTTGGCGTGCTGCTGGTGGTGACGGTGAAGCCCCACGTGGTGGCCCGGTTCGAGACCTGGGGCCACGTGTGGGAGGACGTGGACTGGCGGGGTTATCAGCAGTCGAGAGCCCTCTCAGCCGCGGCCAGCGGGGGTCTCTTCGGCCACGGGGCCGGGAACGGCTGGTTCATCGGCATCATCGCCGCGGAGACGGACCTGGTGTTCGCGGTGCTGTGCGAGGAGCTGGGGCTCATCACGGCCCTGTGCTGCATCGCCTCATTGCTGGCTCTCGCTGGCTTCGTGGTGAAGAACGCCGCCGCAGGCCGGTCCTCCTATTTCTGCATCGCCGCCGCCGGGGCGGTGAGCATGATGCTGGTGCAGCTGTGCCTCAATGTGTTCGGCGCCATGGACATCCTGCCCTTCACGGGCGTCACCTTCCCCTTCGTGTCCATGGGCGGCACGAGCCTTTTGGCCTGCTGGATGCTGCTGGCCTTCGTCAAGGGCAGCGACACCCGGGCCAACGCCAGCTTTGCCGTGGTGCGCCCGGAGCGGTTCACCGGCGGCGCCGGCGTGGAGGACGAGGCCGAGCCGGAAGAGGACTACTACAGCCCCGGGGACGGTTACTATGACGGCGGCGCTGAGGGCGGCTATTCTGACGACCCCAGGGATGGCTATTACCGGGGAGGCGGGCGCGCATGAAAAAAGTCACTACCCGCGCCTTCGCCGTGCTGCTCTTAGTAGTCCTGACCCTGGCCGGCACCGGCGTGTTCATCTACCGTCTGGCCGTGGACGGGGGCGACTGGGCCACCTTCTACGCCAACCAGAGCATCTACTCCGAGGGGGTCCTGAACCGGGGCTCCGTCGCGGACAGAAACGGCCTTGTGCTGGCCACGGCCAGCGACGAGGGCTTCCACTACGCCGACGACGCCGATATCCGCAAGGCCTGCCTGCACGCCGTGGGCGACTTGGGGGGCAACATAGGCACCAGCATCCTCTCCATGTACCGGGCGGATTTTGTGAACTACTCCTTCTTCACCGGCACCACCGCCGAGGCGGCCAGCATGAAGCTCACCCTGGACGCGGACGTGTGCGCCGCGGCCTACAACGCCATCGCCGGGAAGAAGGGCACGGTGCTCGTGTACAACTACCGCACCGGGGAGATCATCTGCATGGTCTCCACCCCCACCTGGGACCCGGAGTACGGCGTCGACTTCGACCCCAACAGCGAGGCCTATGAGGGCGCGTTCATCAACCGGGCCCTGAGCTCCACCTTCACGCCGGGGTCCGTGTTCAAGCTGGTCACCCTCGCGGCGGCGCTGGAGAACATCCCGGACATATGGCAGCAGACCTTCTACTGCGACGGGGACACCATCATCGGCGGCCAGCGGGTGAAGTGCTCCGGCGTGCACGGCACCATCACCGTGGAGCAGGCCCTGGCCCACTCCTGCAACTGCGCCTTCGGCGAGATCGCCGCCCAGCTGGGCAGTGCCCTCATCAGCCAGTACGCGGAGAAGTACGGCCTTACCTCCTCCCATATGCTCAACGGCAAGATACCCACCGCCGCGGGCAGCGTGCCCGCCGGGCGCGGGGAGATAGGCGACGCCGCCTGGGAGGGCATCGGCCAGTATGAGGACCTTATAAACCCCTACGCCTTCCTGCGCTTCATTGGCGCCATCGCCAACGGGGGCGTGTGCGTGGAGCCCACCATCCTCTACGGGGAGAGCGCCGGCGCCACCCAGCTCATGGACCCCAACACCGCCCAGACCCTCTCCGAGATGATGGGCTACAACGTGCAGTATGAGTACGGCGCCGGTACATACCCGGGGCTGGAGATGCACGCCAAGACCGGCACCGCCGAGACCTACGGCGGCACCCACGCTTGGTTTGCCGGTTTCATCACCAACGCCAACGCCCCCTATGCCTTCGTGGTCATGGCGGAGCGGGCCGGCGGCGGCTATTACGTGGCCTCCCCCATCGCCAACGCCACCCTGCAGAAAGCGGTGCAAAAGGCAAACGGGTGAGCGCCGACCCGACGGGCGAGGCCGCCCCATGCCGACCTGACGCCCGGCGGGAGCCGGCAGTGTCACGGTCTCACGGCTCGTGAGCGCAGCGTAACAAGTGAGCCGGGATACTGTCGGGCCCGTCCGGGCTATACCCGCATTGTTCTTGGGCGGCTGAGCCCGGCAGTATGCCTGCTGCTAAACGGCGTCGGAGCGCGCAGGCCAGGTCTCCCTTTGCCGCAAGCGGCAAAGCTCGAGTGGCCCGCGGCTCCTCCTTCTCCCCATGAAATCCACTTCGCTGGGCTTTCATGGGGGCCCCAATTTGCTCACCAACCGCATCCGGCACACTGCCGGCTCCCGCCGGGCGTCAAGTGGGCATAGGGCGGCCTCTACAACGCTTACAAGGAAACATATTGATGATCGATATATCCCTGCAAAACGTAAAAAAGAGCTTCGGCGGCGTGGAGATCCTCCGCGGCGTCAGCTTTGACGTCCAATCCGGCGAGCGGGTGGCCCTCTTAGGCCCCAACGGCGCGGGCAAGACCACCCTCCTGCGCATCCTCACCGGGGCGCTGGAGCCCGACGAGGGGGAGGTGGTGCTGGCGACCGGCAAGCGCATCGGCCTCATCAGCCAGATCCCCGTCTACCCCGAGGGGTACACCACCGAGGACGTGCTGCGCTCCGCCGTGCGCCACCTGGACGACATCCGGGAGCGGATGACCGAGCTTGAGGCGGCCATGGCCACGGATGATTCCCCGGCCACGCTCTCCAAATACGACCGCCTGGCGGCGGAATTCGACCGCTTGGGGGGCTATGACGCGGACTTTGCCCGGGACCGGGTGGCCAACGGCCTGGACCTCTCCCCCGCCATGCGGGAGCAGCTCTTTGAGAGCCTCTCCGGCGGGGAAAAGACGAGGGTGAACCTGGCCCGGCTCCTTTTGGAGGACACGGACATACTGCTCTTAGACGAGCCCACCAACCACCTGGACCTTAAAAGCACCCAGTGGCTGGAGGGATTTCTGGCCAAGTTCAAGGGCACCGTCCTCACCGTCAGCCATGACCGGTGGTTCCTGGACAACATCGCCCAGCGGACCATCGAGCTGGACGGCGGCGTGTGCCAGTTCTACGCGGGCAACTACAGCTTCTACATCGAGGAAAAGCAGCGCCGGTACCAGGAGCTGCGCCGGCAGTATGAAAAGAGCCAGCGGGAGATCGCCCACCTGGAGGAGGCGGCCAAAAACCTGCGCCTGTGGGCGTTCCTGGGCAACGACAAGCTCTACAAGCGGGCCTTCTCCATGGAAAAGCGCATTGCGAAATTGCAGACGGCCCCCAAGCCCACCCAGGCAAAAAAGCTCTCCGTCCGGTTCAAGGAGCGGGACTTTTTCGGCGACGAGGTGCTGGTGGCCCAGGACCTGGGCAAGGCCTACGGGGAAAAGCGGCTTTTTGAGCACCTGGGCCTTCTCATCCGCCCCGGCGAGCGGGTGGCCGTCATGGGCGACAACGGCAGCGGCAAGTCCACCCTGGTGAAGATCATCCAGGGCGAGGTCACGCCGGACACGGGCTATACCCGCCTGGGCCCCGCCATCCGGGCGGCCTACCTGCCCCAGCAGGTGACCTTTGCCCACCCGGAGCGGACGCTGGTGGACACCCTCATCTATGACGACAAGGCCCAGCCCCAGGACGCCCGGGACCGCCTGGCCGCCTTCAACTTCACCGGCGAGGACGTGTTCAAGACAGTGGGCAGCCTCTCCGGCGGCGAGCAGAGCAGGCTTCGGCTGTGCATGCTCATGAAATCGGACATCAACTTTTTGATCCTCGACGAGCCCACCAACCATTTGGATATCGCCAGCCGCGAGTGGATAGAGCAGGCACTGGACGACTACGGCGGCACGCTCCTATTCGTAAGCCACGACCGGTGGTTCACAGACCGGTTCGCCACCCGGGTGTGGGAGCTTAAAAGCGGCGTGCTCACGGACTTTCCTGGGGGCTACACGGAGTACGAGGCCTACAAGGCCCGGCAGGCAGAGCTCACCCAAATCGCCAAGCACCATGAGCCCAAGGCCAAGGCCCCCCGCCCCCCACGGGAGAAGGACCCGGCCAAGCGCCTGGCCAAGGTGGAGCGGGAGATCGAGAAGCTGGAAGCCGCCCTCGCGGACATAGCCGCCCGGGAGGAGGCCGCCGCCACCGATTACCAGAAGCTCATGGAGCTGTCCGAAGAGCGCGCCAGCGTGCAGGAGCAGCTGGACGGCCTCTATGAGGAGTGGGAGGCGCTGGCGGAGGGATGAAAAAGGCGTTATTTCTCGGCGCCGGCCTGCTTGTCATCGCGGCGGCGGTATTTGAGTTCGCCCTGGTGGGCTACCGGGTGACGGCGGTGCTCCTGCTGGTGGGCGCATTGGTCCTTGCCATATTCGGCCTCCTCGCGGGGAAGACTACCAAAGCCGCCAAGGCCGCCCGTGCCGCGCTGGCCGCCTTCCTCGTCATCGGCTGCGGGTGCTTTCTGGCTGCGGAGATACCCATCCTCGCCGACTGCCGCTCCGACGCGGACACCTCCGCGCCTTATCTGATCGTCTGCGGCGCGGGGCTCAACGGCGACAAGCCCTCCCGCTCCCTTGCGGACCGGCTCAACGCCGCGCTGGCATGGCTCGATGAAAACCCGGAGAGCTCCGCCGTCCTCACCGGCAGCCAGGGGCCCCGGGAGGCCCTGTCCGAGGGACAGGCCATGGTGGACTGGCTCACGGCCCGGGGCGTGGACCCCGCCCGGCTCATTTTGGAGGATCAGGCGGACAATAGCTTCGAGAACATCGCCAACTCCCTCGCCCTCATCCGGGCCCGGGAGCCGGGCTATAACGGCCGGGTGGCCATTTTATCCAGCGAGTACCACCTGCACCGGCTGGGCTACATGGCGGAGCACCTGGGCTGTGAGGCCGCGCTGGTGGCCGCGAAAACAAGCATCTTCCCCCTGTTCGTCAACTACGCCGTCCGGGAGGCCTTCGCCATGTGGAAGCTTTGGGTCTTCGGGATGTAGCAAATAAGTCCAATGGTATTAAGTCAAGAGGGTGAATCACGGAAACAACAGAAGGAAACGCCATAGGAGAGCTATGA
>CANRKN010000058.1 GCA_947631215.1 uncultured Oscillospiraceae bacterium
GTCAAATCCATCTCGTCCATGGTGAGTTCAACTTCGATATGCTGCTTGACATTGAGTTTGGACAATAAGCATACCGTTTCTACGTGGGCGCAGCGGGGGAACATGTCCACGGCGGTGCAGCGCTCCGCCCTGTAGCCCAGCTCCTCCAGGCGCTTTAAGTCCCGGGCCAGGGTGGCCGGGTCGCAGGAGACGTAGACGATCCTCTCCGGGGCCATGTCCGCCATGGCGGTGAGCACCGCCTCGTCCATGCCCTTCCGGGGCGGGTCGGTGATGATCACGTCGGGGCGGAGGCCTTCCGCCGCGAGAGCCGCGGCCACGTCTTTGGCATCGCCGCAGATATACCGGGCGTCCACGCCGTTTCGGCGGGCGTTGGCCCGGGCGTTCCCGATGGCGGCGGGGACGATGTCGCTGCCGATAAGCCGGGCGGCGTCTCTGGCCACGGCCAGGCCGATGGACCCCGCGCCGCAGTAGAGGTCCAGCACCGTCTTCCTGGCGGGCTCGGCGTATTCGCCCGCGACGGTGTAGAGCTTTTCCGCCTGGGCGGTGTTCACCTGGAAAAAGGCCAGGGGGGAGAGGGTCAGCTTTGCCCCACAGATGGTCTCCTCCACGGCGTCAGTGCCCCAGAGAAGGCGGATATCGCCGTTCAGCACCACGTTGCCCGGCTCCCCGTCCACGCACAGCAGCACGCCGGTGAGCTCGGGGCAGGCCCGGCGCAGGGCGTCCGCGGCGCTCTTGTCCACATTGCCGGCCGTCACAATGCAGGCGGCGAAGTGGGTGCTCGTCCGGCGGAGGAAGAGGTGGCGTATGAGCCCTTTGCCCGTGGACTCGTCATAGGCGGGCGCGCCGGTATCGCACATCCACTTAAGAAGCGCCGCGGCGGCCCGGTCGAAGCACGCAGGCTGCAAAAGGCACCGCTCTGCGGGGACCACATCATGGCTCCGGGCCCGGTAAAAGCCGCAGACCGGGCCGGGGGCGAAGTTATAGATGGCCTTGTTGCGGTAGCCCTCTGTGTTGTCCGCGCCGACGATGCGCTCCGCCCGTATATCCAGGCCGCCGATGCGCCGCAGGGCGTCGTTGACCCGGTCCAGCTTCAATTGCTTTTCCAGCTCGTAGTCCATGTGTAGCATGTCGCAGCCGCCGCATTTGCCGAAGGCAGGGCAGCCCGGCACCTGCCGGTGGGGGGAGGGGATAAGCAGTTCCTCGCCCCGGCCGAAGACTGCCGTCTTCGTCACCTTCACGATGCGCACCCGCCAAGCTTCCCCCGGCAGGGCCCGGGGCACGAACACCGCCCGGCCGCCGACGCGGCAGACGCCGGCGCCCTGGGAGGTGGCGCCGTCCACGGTACAGTCGAATATGGCGTTTTTCTTGAGCTCATTTTCCATGGTCCCATTGTACCATACATGGGCGGGAAATGGGCGGTTTTTCTTTCCAGGGAGCAGGTTTTCGCGGAAAAGGGTTGTATTTGAGGGAAATATGTGTTACAATGCCCGTAACTTTTGTTACATAGTTTACCGCGAGGTTACAAAATGAGCAAAACTACCAACGCGATGCGAAATGTACTGGTCCTGCTGGTGACGCTGGCCATGATCCTGGGCATGGCGCCCGGGGCGATGGCGGCGGAGGCCCCGCCCCAGGCGGAGGTGCCCCCCGCGGCGGAGGAGACGCCTGTCTGGGAGGAGGCGCCTGTACCGGAGGAGGCGCCCATCCCCGAGGAGACACCTGTCCCGGAGGAGACGGCCCGGCCCCTGCCGGAGATTACCCCGGCGCCGGCGGTGACTGCCGCCCCGGAGGAGTCGCCTGTGCCGGAGACGCCCGCGCCCGACCCCACGGAGCCGCCTCTCCTGGAGCTCACACCGGCCCCGGAAGTAACGCCGGAGCCCCAGGACGCGCCGGAGACCGTATCCGTTACGGACTATGACCCGGAGGACCCCATCTATTACAAGGAGAGCAACCGCCCGACGGGCGATCTGCCCTCGATGGCGTCCGTCACCACGGACTCCTTCGATAAGTTCACCCCCCGTGCTCTCGCTTCCAACGAGACGCTGCGCCTGGGCGTGGACGTGTCCGCCTACCAGCACAACATCAACTGGAGCCAGGCGGCGGCCAGCGGGCTGGATTTCGCTATCATCCGGGTGGCCTACCGCACCACCGGCTCCGGGGAGCTGAAGCCGGACGGCTACTTTGCCCAAAACCTGGCCGGGGCCAGGGCCGCGGGCCTCAAGGTTGGCGCCTACATATTCTCCCAGGCCATCACTGTGGAGGAGGCCAGGGAGGAGGCCCAGTACCTCATGAAGCTGGTGCAGGGCTACACCATCGACCTGCCCCTGGTGTTCGACTTTGAGTACGCCGGCGGCCGGCTCTACCAGGGAAAGCTCTCCCGCCAGGAGGGCACGGACGTGTGCAACGCCTTCTGCCAGACCGTGGAGGCCGGCGGCTATGAGAGCATGGTCTACTCCAACCTCTCCATGCTGTACAACGACCTGTACCGGGAGCAACTGGGCAGGCTGTGGCTGGCCCACTGGGCGAAGCAGACCACCTATACCGGTCCCTATGAGTACTGGCAGTGCGGCTATGACAAGATCAGCGGCATCGAGGGCGTGGTGGACATGGACTTCTGGTTCGACCCGGGCGGAAAGCAGACCCCTCCCAGCCAGCAGCAGGCAAAGCCCACGGCAACCCCTCAGCCCACCCCGAAGCCACCTGAGCTCAAAAACCCCTTCGGGGACGTGGCCTCCGGAAGCTGGTACTATAACGATGTGCTGGCGGCCTATGGCGCGGGCATCGTGAAGGGCCAGACCGACACGGTCTTCGCCCCCAACGCCACCGCCACCCGGGGACAGGTGGTCACCATGATCTACCGCATGGCGGGGGAGCCCGCCGTGCCGAAGGCGGCGGCGTTCCTGGACCTTACGCAGGATTACTATAAGGACGCGGTGAATTGGGCCGCGGCCAACGATATCGTCAGCGGCACCTCCAGCACCACCTTCTCCCCGGGCAACAACATCACCCGGGAGCAGCTGGCCGCCATGCTCTACCGCATGGCGGGAAGTCCCGCTGTCAGCGGCAGTTTGAGCCAGTTCTCCGACGGCGGCTCCGCCCAGTCCTACGCCAAAGACGCCCTCATATGGGCCGTGAGCAAGGACATCGTCCGGGGCAACGCCAACGGCACGCTGGCGCCGGGGGCCTCAGCCACCCGGGCGGAGGTCTGCGCCATGCTGATGCGCTACGACAAGCTGTGACGACGCATTTAAAAAGCGGAATGCTGCCCGGCATTCCGCTTTTTGCGAAAAAATGCTTTTCTTTTTTGCGATATTGTTGTAAAATACAATATTATGACAACTTACGCAGTTGAGGTGAGAGCGTGAAGAAGAACGGACTGGGCACCGGCGTGATGTACGTGATGCTGGTGCTGCTGATCGTGGGCCTGGTATTCCTGGTGTTTTTCAATTACCGGGCCAATAAGGAACAGAACGACGCCATCCAGGCGGCCATCGAGGCCCTGAACGCCACGCCGACCCCGGCACCCACGGCCACCCCGGCCCCCACGGCGGAGCCGGACAGGAACACACAGAACGTGACTTTGTCCTTCGCCGGGGACATCATCGGCCAGGCGGGCCTCACCACCGAGGCCCAGCGCACGGAAAACGGCGTGGCCACCTATGACTTCACCGATGAGCTTTCCGGCGTGCGGGCTTTGGTGGAGAACGCGGATCTCTCGGCCTGCACCCTGGTGAGCACCCTCACCAGCTCCGGCGCCTATGAGGCCTATCAGATGCCCCGCTCCATGGCCGACGGGCTCAAGAACGCCGGTTTCGACCTGGTGAACGCGGCCACGGACCACCTGCTGGACCGGGGACTCACGGGTCTCGTGGAGACGGTGGATACCCTGCGCAACACAGGGCTGGGCGTGCTGGGCGCCTACAGCACCGAGGGCAGCCGCTCTCTGCCCATGGCGGAGAAGAACGGCATGAAGATCGCCTTTCTGAGCTATTCCTACGGCACGGCGGGCACAGGCGCCCAGCCGGTGTCCGTGGCGGAGAACCCCTGGTGCATCGACCTTCTGACCACGGACTATATGACGGAGAAGCAGACCGTTGACTATGATAAGATCGACGCCGATATATCCGCGGTGAAGGACGCCGGGGCGGATATCGTGGTGTGCTTCGTCTACTGGTGGGACAGCGCCCAGTACTACACCGAGCCCCGCCAGAGCCAGACAGAGCTTGCCCAGTATCTCTTTGAAAACGGCGTGGACGTGCTCATCGGCGGCGGGGTTAAGGTGCCCCAGCCCATCCAGGTACAGGTGGTGGAGCGCTCCGACGGCACCAAGGCCAACTGCGTGGCCTGCTACAGCCTCTCCAACCTCATGAGCTGCTTCAACGACAACTACACCAACATCTCCGCCGTGGTGGACATCCAGCTGAGCCGGGACGTCGAGAGCAACGAGGTGTGGGTAAGCTCCGTGGCCGCAAAGCCCCTGTTCATGGTGGATACCAGCGATTACGAGGGCTATACGGACCCCCTGTTCCGCTACCGGGTGCTGGACGCCCGGGAGGCCATGGGCATGTATGAGCAGAGCCAGGGCGGCCCCCTGTCCTCCGGGGCCTATGAGGCGGCCCGGCAGGGGGTGGAGGACCTGATGGGCCTGCTGGGCAATGAGTATGACGCCGCCAACGGCGGCACGGCATTGCAGTTCCCCTATTGAAGCAGCAGCGCCCCCGCATAAGTGTATACCGCGGCGAACACGCCGCACAGCGCCCGGCCCGCAAGGTGCCGGGCGCAGCTTATATCCGTGTCCGACAGCACCCCCATGGTCTGGCAGTGGACGGATAGGCCGCCCCAGCCGATGACGAGGGCCGCGCAGGCGAGGTGCGCCGGCGTAGGGGGAAGCCCTGCGAAGGCGGCCACGCCGCCCCCCAGCTCCAGGAAGCCGGTCACCAGCGCCCGAATGAGGGGCGGCAGGGTAAGAAAGGGCGTCAGCGCCCCCGCGATGGCCCCGAAGAGCACCACATAGCCGCACACGGCCAAGGTGGAGCTCACCGCTTTTCCCACGGCGGCGGGCAGGGCCTTGGCAAAGGGCTGGACCTGGGCGGGCGCGGGAGCGTCTCCGGAAGGGACCGCTTTGCCGCGAAACAGGAGCCCCACCGTGGCGGCGCTCAGGGCGTGGGTAACAAATAAGAGCGCCCCCGCCGCGGGGCTTTGAAACACCGCCCCCGCCGCGCCCAGAATGAAGGCGGGGCCGGAGTTGTTGCAAAAGGCAGCGAGCCGTTCCCCCTCGTCACGGGAGATGAGGCCCGCCCGGCGCAGGTCCGCCGTCACCGACGCGCCCAGGGGGTAGCCGCCGGAGAGGCCCAGGATGAACGCCTGTGCCCCGGCGGGGGAGACGCGGAACAGCCGCCCCACGGCCCGGCCCAGGCCGCCGCTCAGAAGGGCGGGCAGGCCCAATGCGGTGAGCAGATTTGAAAGTGTGAAGAAGGGCAGCAAGGAGGGGGCCAATGTGGCCCCGCAGACGGAAAGGGCGTTTCTCGCCCCGGCTGCGGCCTCCTGAGAAAGGCACATGAGGCCTATCCCCAGGACCAGGACGGAAAACAAAGGCAAGTACTTTTTCATGGGGAAAGCCTATGCGGCCTCAGTCCTTTTTTTGCCTCGCCCGGCATACTATCCTTCGGGTGATGAAAATGGAAAAGAGGACCATCGCGCGAAAGATGCTCTCCCGGCTGGATATCCCCGCCGAGGCGGCCACGGCCGCGCCCCGTATCACCATCTCCGGGGACGGCCGGGTGCTGGTAGAGGGCCACCGGGGGCTTTTGGAGTATGCCGGGGACCGGATCGCCGCCGCCGGGCCAGGCTGCCGCATCCTCATCAAAGGGGAGGGCCTGGGCCTGGTGGCCATGAACCGGCGGGAGATGGTGGTGTCAGGCCGTCTGTGGGCGGTGGAGCTTCAATGACGTGGGCGCGGTATATCATGGGCTGGGTGACGGCCCGGGTGAGCGGCGCTGCGCCGGAAAAGTTCCTGTGCGCCCTGGCTGAGCGGGGCATACCCTTCTGGGAGGCGGGCCCGCCGGTGGACTATGCCCTCACGGTGCGCATCCCCTGGCGGGCGGCCCGGCTGGTGGAGCCCCTGGCGGCATCGCTGGGCTGCGAGGGGACCATCCTGCGCCGTCACGGCCTGCCGGCTTTGGCGAGAAGGCTCAGGAACCGATATTTCCTGTGGGCGGGTTTTGCTCTGGTGTTGGGGCTTCTGTACGTGGGCAGCGCCTTCATATGGGAGATAGACATCGAGGGCAACGACGCCATCCCCGACGGGGTCATCCGCCAGGCCCTCAGCCAGTGCGGGGTGGACATCGGCGCTTACTGGCCTGGCATGAGCCAGGACGGCGTGCGAAACGGCGTCATCCTGCGGGTGCCGGGGATACGTTGGATGACCGTCACCATGCGGGGCAGCCACGCGAGGGTAATCATAAGGGAAAAGTATGAGCACCTGCCCGTGGTGCCGGAGCGGGAGTACGCCAACATCGTGGCCCAAAAGGCGGGGCTCATCGAGCACGTGGATGCCTTTCAGGGCACCGCTCTCACGGAGGAGACGAAGGCCGTCCTGCCCGGAGAGACCCTCATCGGCGGGTACGTCACAGGCCGCATCGGCGTCCAGGGCCCCGTCCGGGCCGTGGGCGCCGTCACCGCCCGGACCTGGTACGAGCTGACGGCCAAAATGACCGCTCAGGCCATGGAAAAGACCTATACGGGGCGCGGCCATACCCGCTGGGCGCTGGTGATAGGAAAAACCCGGATAAATTTTTATAAAGACAGTAGTATTTGCCCTGTCGGTTGTGATAAAATCATAGAGGAATACCCTCTGGCGAAAAGCGGGCTGTTTGCCCTGCCGCTTACGCTGGTGAAGACCACCTACGCCCCCTATGAGGAGAGCGCCGGGGAGGATAGGGACCTGCGGGGGCAGCTGGAGGCCCGGCTCAGGGAGACCCTGGCCGATGAAATAGGCGAAGAGGGCGAGGTGCTCTCCAGCCGCTTTTCCGCCTCCATGGAGGACGGGGCGCTCTACGGCACCCTGCGGGCGGAGTGCCGGGAGCAGATCGGCGAAACGGTGCCCTTTACGGATAACGACCTGGCGGACGTCCAGGATAAAGTATTACATGCGAAGGAACAGTGGCAATGACAGAGAGAACGATGCAGATCGATAGAATGGAGAACGTTATAAGCGTATTCGGCTCCTTTGACCAGAATCTGCGCATCATTGAGACAGAGCTGGGCGTGACCATCACCAACCGGGACGAGAATCTGAAGATCGCCGGGGAGGCGGAGAACGTAATGCACGCGGAGAAGGCCATCGACGGGCTTCTCTCCCTGGCGGCCCGGGGCGAGGCCATCGACAGCCAGAACGTGCGCTACATCATCAAGATGGTCCTGGCCGGCCAGGAGGACAAGATCGGCGACCTGGCACGGGGGGTCATATGCGTCACCGCCAAGGGCCGACCCGTGAAGCCCAAGACCATCGGCCAGAAGACCTACGTGGACGCCATCAAAAATAACACCGTCACCCTGGGGGTGGGCCCCGCCGGCACGGGCAAAACGTATCTCGCCGTGGCCTGCGCTGTGGCGGCCTTCCGGGAAAAGCGGGTCAACCGCATCGTGCTGACCCGCCCGGCGGTGGAGGCCGGGGAGCGGCTGGGGTTCCTGCCCGGGGACCTGCAGAGCAAGGTGGACCCGTACCTTCGGCCTCTGTACGACGCCCTCTTTGACATGCTGGGGGCGGAGACCTATAACAAGTACCTGGAGCGGGGGGACATCGAGGTGGCGCCCCTGGCCTATATGCGCGGCCGGACGCTGGACGACAGCTTCATCATCCTGGACGAGGCCCAGAACACCAGCCGGGAGCAGATGAAGATGTTCCTGACCCGCCTGGGCTTCGGCTCCACGGCGGTCATCACCGGCGACGTGACCCAGATCGACCTGCCCGCGGACAAGGTGTCGGGCCTCAAGGAGGCCATGCGGGTGCTGGAGGGCGTGGAGGACATCGCCATCTGCCGCCTCACCGGCGCGGACGTGGTGCGCCACATCATCGTCCAGCGCATCATCGAGGCCTATGAAAAGCACGCCAAGGACGAGCCTCCTGTGAAAACGTACAAGCCCAAATATAAAAATAACGGAGGCCGCCGCTGATGGAAAAGCTGAAGCTGTCCCTGCGCTGCGAGAACGGCGTGAAGTGCCCGCCGGAGCTTAAAAAGCGCATCAAGGCCGCCGCCCGGGCGGTGCTGGAGGCGGAGAAGGTGGAGGGGCCCTGGGAGCTCTCGGTGCTGCTCACCGACGACGAGGGCATCCGGGCCATCAACAAGGAGTTCCGGGACGTGGACAAGCCCACAGACGTGCTGAGCTTTCCCATGGGGGATACGGACCCGGAGACGGGCCGGCTCCTGCTGGGGGACATGGTGCTGAACACGGCCCAGGCGGAAAAGCAGGGCGCCGAATTCGGCCACGGGGCGGACCATGAGATAAGCTACCTCACCGTCCACAGCGTGCTGCACCTGCTGGGGTATGACCATGTGGACGAGGGAGAGATGAAAAAGGCCATGCGGGCCCGGGAGAAGGCCGTCATGGCGCAGCTGGAGCCGGACACGGCCACGGAGGAAGCCCGATGATCAAAAAGACCGCCATGGTGACCATATGCGGACGGCCCAACGTGGGCAAGTCCACACTGACCAACGCCCTGGTGGGGGAGAAGATCGCCATCGTATCCCCCAAGCCCCAGACCACCCGCACCCGCATCCTGGCCGTGGCCAGCCGGGGCGAGACCCAGTTCGTATTCGCCGACACCCCGGGCTTCCACCGGGCCCGGACGAAGCTGGGCAATTACATGGACGACGTGGTCCGCCAGAGCGTGGCGGACGTGGACGCGGTGGTGCTGATGGCGGAGCCGGTGCCCCAGGTGGGGGACATCGAGAAAAAGCTCATCGCCCGCATAAAGGAGACGGACGTGCCCGCGGTGCTGGCCATCAACAAGGTGGACGCCCTGGAGGATAAGCGCACGCTCCTGCCCGTCATCGCGGCCTACAGCGCGGAGTATGAGTTCGCCGCCGTCGTGCCCATCAGCGCCCAGACAGGCGAGGGCGTGGAGGAGCTCTTAGCGGAGCTGGATAAGTTCGCCCTGGAGGGCCCCGCGCTTTTCCCCGACGACGTCATCTCCGACCAGCCGGAGAAGCAGATATGCGCCGAGATCGTGCGGGAGAAGCTGCTTCTGTGCCTCGATAAGGAGATACCCCACGGCACCGCCGTGGTGGTGACCAAGTTCGCCGAGCGGGACGACGGCAGCGACATCATCGACCTGGATGTGACCATCTACTGCGAAAAGCAGTCCCACAAGGGCATCATCATCGGCAAGCACGGCGCCATGCTCAAGCACATCGGGGGGCTGGCCCGGAAGGACATCGAGGCCTTCATGGGCACGAAGGTGTTTTTGCAGACCTGGGTGAAGGTGAAGGAGAACTGGCGGGACTCCGACGCGCTGCTGCGAAATTTTGGATTTACCAACGAGTGATTTTTGCATTCATCCCGTGGCACACTAACGCCGTGGGGTGATGGATTTGAAAAGCGAATTGCTTTGGCAGATATTCATGGATACGGGCGACCCCGTGTGCTGGATGCTATACCGGCGCATGGAGCGCCGGTGACGGACGGGGTACATAGATGTTTCTGACGACCAGGGGCCTGGTGCTGCGCTCGGTGCGCTACAAGGAGGCCGACCGCATCCTCACCGTATTGACCCAGGACGAGGGCAAGCTCACCGTAAAGGCCCGGGGCGCCCTTAGAAAGGGCAGCAGGATGGCCGCCGCCAGCCAGGACCTTTGCTGGTCGGAGTTCACCCTCTTCGGCAACCGGGGCAAGTGGACCGCCGACGAGGGGTCCACGCTGGAGCAGTTTCTGGGCCTCAGGGAGGATATCTCCCAGCTGGCCCTGGGAGCCTATTTCGCGGAGCTGCTGGACACGGTATGCCCCGAGGAACAGCCAGTCGGCCCGGCGCTGCAGCTGGCCCTCAACGCCCTGTACGCCCTGAGCCGGGGCATCTATGGGCCGGAGCACGTGAAGGCGGTATTCGAGCTGCGGCTCATGAGCCTGGAGGGCTTTCAGCCGGAGGTGGAGGCCTGCGGCGTGTGCGGAAGGCCGGACCCGGACGGTCCCATGTTCTCCCCGGCGTCGGGGCTGGTGCACTGCGCCGGATGCGCGCCGGGGGCGGAGGGGCCCTCGGTGGCTCTGGACGGGGAGGCGCTGGCCGCCATGCGGCATATCGTCGCCGCCCCGCCCAAAAAGGAATTTTCCTTCCACATCCCGGATGCCTCTTTGGAGCGGCTGGGCCGGGCGGCGGAGCTGTTCGCACGGTATCAGCTGGACAAGAATTTCTACTCACTGGACTATTGGAAGAGCGTAAAATGAGCTTATACGAAAAATCCTTACAGACCATCGAGCTGCCGGCGGTATTGGAGCTGCTGGCGGCCAAGTGCGCCTCCGACGGGGCCAAGGCCCTGGCCCGGGCGCTGCGGCCCTTCGACGACAAGAACCGGGTGGGGGAGCGCCAGCGGGAGACCACCGACGCCAAGACCATGGTGGAGACAAAGGGCAGCCCCTCCTTCTCGGGGCTCAAGGATGTGCGCCCGTCCCTGGCCCGGGCGGACATGGGCGGCATGCTCAACACCCGGGAGCTTCTGGACATCGCCGGGGTGCTCTTCTGCGCCCGGGCGGTGAGCTCCTATGCCTCCGGCCGGGGGGACTGCGGGAGCTTAAAGCGCCTTTTCACCGCCATCAGCCCCAACCGGTTTTTGGAGGAGAAGATCACCACCGCCATCACCGGCGAGGAGGAGATCGCCGATGGGGCCAGCCCCGAGCTTGCGGACATCCGTCGGAAGATGCGGGCGGCATCCGCCCGTGCCCGGGACGCTTTGCAGAAGATCATCACCGCCCCCAGCTACGCCAAGGTCCTGCAGGAGCCCATTATCACCCAGCGGGGCGGCCGGTTCGTGGTGCCTGTGCGGGCGGAGAAGAAGGGGGACCTGCCGGGGCTGGTCCACGACGTATCCGGCAGCGGGGCCACCCTCTTCGTGGAGCCCATGGGCGTGGTGAAGGCCAACAACGAGCTCAGGGAGCTGGGGGCCAAGGAGAAGGCGGAGATCGAGCGCATCCTCATGGAGCTCTCCGCCGAGTGCGCCGGGGCGAGAAGCGGCATAGACCTGGACTACACCGTCCTCACGGAGCTGGACCTCATCTTCGCCAAGGCGGAGCTGAGCTATGATTTGAACTGCGGTGAACCCATCCTCACCGAGAGCGAGCTCATATTGAAAAAAGCCCGGCACCCGCTGCTGCCGAGAGGCACGGCGGTGCCCATCGATGTGACCCTGGGCGGGGAGTACGACGCCATGGTCATCACCGGCCCCAACACCGGCGGCAAGACCGTGACATTGAAGACCCTGGGGCTCATGTGCGCCATGGCCTGCTGCGGGCTGCATATCCCCGCAGGGGACGGCAGCGCCGTGCCCGTGGTGGAGCGGATATTGGCGGATATCGGCGACGAGCAGTCCATCGAGCAGTCCCTCTCCACCTTCTCCAGCCATATGGTGAACATCGTGGCCATACTCAAGGAATGTGGGCCAGGGAGCCTGGTGCTGCTGGACGAGGTGGGCGCGGGCACCGACCCCACGGAGGGAGCGGCGCTGGCCATCTCTATCCTGGAATATGCCCGTGAGGCGGGGGCCACCGTGGCCGCCACCACCCACTACGCGGAGCTGAAGGTCTACGCCACCAACACCAAGGGCGTGGTGAACGCCTCCTGCGAGTTCGACGTGAATTCTCTGCGGCCCACCTACCGCCTGCTGGTGGGCATTCCGGGCAAGTCCAACGCCTTCGCTATCAGCCGGCGCTTAGGACTTCCCGAGAGCATCATCGAGGACGCGGGCCGGCGGATAGACGCGGGCTCCACGGATTTTGAAAAGACCATCGAGCGGCTGGAGCAGCAGCGTCTCGCCATGGAGAAGGAGACCCAGGAGCGGGAAAAGGCCAACCGGGCCGCCCAAGAGGACGCCGCCAAGGCCGAGCGTATGCGCCGGGAGCTGGAGGTACGCCTGGAGAAGGCGGAGATGAAGGCCCGCCGGGACGCCGAGCGCATCATCAAGGAGGCCCGTGCCGCCGCCGACGAGGCCTACCGGCAGATCGACAGGGAGCGGGCCATGGGCCTGGAGGAGCTGGACCACCAGAAGATCAACGAGGCCCGGGCGGACCTGCGCCGGAGGCTCAATCTGGCTGAGGAGTCCGTCCGCAGCCGGGAGGAGATAGCCGCCCCCCGGAAGAAGGACCCGTCCCGTCCCATCGTGGCGGGGGACACGGTAGAGCTTCTCTCCACCGGCCGGCAGGCGGAGGTGCTGGCCATCAACGGAAACGGCACACTGTCCCTCCAGATGGGCGCCATGAAGGTGACCGTCTCTCCGGAGGAGGTCAATCTCGTGGACAAGCCGGGCAAGCAGAAGATATCCGTCGCCGCCGCGGCGGGAAGAGCCCTTCGCACCGCGTCGGTGTCCCGGGAGCTGGACATCCGGGGCATGATGGCGGA
>CANRKN010000059.1 GCA_947631215.1 uncultured Oscillospiraceae bacterium
GCTACGCCGCCGCCATGGCGGCCCGGGACATCGTCCTGGAGGCCCACCCCAATAAAAAAATATTCGTCCTGGACACCCTGAGCGACGCGGGGGCCCTCGCCAGCGCGGCGGAGCTGGCCAACCGGCTCATCGGCCAGGGCAGGAGCTTCGACGATATCTGCAAGGCCCTCAAAAAGTTCAACGACGCCGGCCACATCATGTTCGCCCTCTGCAGCTTTGAGAACCTTGTGAAGAACGGCCGGGTGGGCCGGGTGGTGGGCTTCATCGCCGGCCATCTGCACATGCGGGTCTTAGGCCGCCGCACAGCGGACGGCCGCATCGACTTCTTCTTCAAGACCCGGGGCGAGCACCGGGTGCTGGCCCGGATACTGGAGGAGATGGAGCGCACCGGCTATGACGGCTCCCGTCCCGTGGTCATCAGCCACAGCCAGAACCCCTCCGCCGCCCAGAAGCTCAAGGAGGACATCCTGGCCCGGTGGAAGAAGGCCATGGTCAGCATCGTCCCCTGTGCCGGCCTTTGCAGCTTCTACGCCCAGGACCAGGGCGTCATCATCACCTACTGACGGCAACAAATCACAATGCGCCCCTCCTGCGAGGGGCGCATTGCTACGTTCAAAGCCCTATTCATACTTTCTCCCAGGCACATAGATCGCCGCCAACAGACCCGCCAAAGATGCCATAGGCAGCCACTGGGCTATGAACCCCGGCCCCAGCAGCACCCTCGCCCCCAGGCACAGGGCCCCGCACAGTGACATGGACAGCAGGCACCACGCCCGCACCCACAGGAGGATATGGGGCCAGCTGCGGTTATTGAACCGCACCCCCGGCACGTTCATGCGCAGCGGGCCGTCACAGTACACGCTGATCTTCTCCACATCGTGGTACCAAGGCAGCCGGGTCCTGGCGAACAGGCAGAAGTAGGCGCCGAAGCCGGCGGCCAGCGCCGTCATCAGCAGACCGGGCCAGTATACATCCCAGTGGTCCGGGTCCCGGGCCATCAGCCAAGCCAATACGCCTATTTCCAAGAGAGACACGACGAGACACACGCCATAGCGCACGGCCCATTTCTTCCGGTCCGGCCCGCCCCGGGCGGGATCATCCGCGCTTTTCAGCACCCTTTGCGCCAGCGCCTGCGCCTCCTCCGGGCTCATGCTCCCCGGGCCGTCCAGCCTCTGCCCCTCCAGCAGCTCCGCCATGGTCACGCCCAGCGTCTCAGCCAGGGGCGGCAGCAGCCCTATATCCGGCATGTTCCGGCCCGTCTCCCAGCGGGACACCGTCCGCTGGCTGACGCCCAATCGCTCGCCCAGCTGCTCTTGGGTCATGCCCCGCTCCTTGCGGAGCCGCGCGATAAATCGTCCTATCTTCTCCTGGTCCACAGGCTGCCCCCTCCCTTTCCGGCTCCATGATACCATAGGTAAGAGAAAAATGACAGGACACGAAACGGGTAACGCACCCCTTCCCCGCCGCCGCATAGACTGAAATGAACAAAGGGCACGTTCCGCCGACCTAAGCGGGCCGTGCCCTTTTCATTTGGGATATGAGGTGATACATATGTGTTCCATCGCGGGAGCGATTGATTTTCAGACGGACCTGCGGGGCCAGACCGGCGCCCTGCGGGCCATGCAGAGGGCCATGGTCCGCCGCGGGCCGGACCAGAAGGGCGAGTATATCACGGAGCACGCGGCGCTTTTGCACGACCGGCTCGCCGTCATCGACATCGAAAACGGCCGCCAGCCCATGACCGCCGGAGACGGCCTGCGTTCCTACACCATCGTCTACAATGGGGAGATATACAATACCGACGAGGTCCGGGGTGACCTGATCGCCCGTGGGCAGACTTTCTCCGGCCATTCGGACACGGAGGTGGTCCTAAAGAGCTTCATCCAGTGGGGCGAAAGATGCGTGGACCATTTGAACGGCATCTTCGCCTTCGCCATCTGGGACAGCAGGGAGCGGCGGCTCTTCATCGCCCGGGACAGGATGGGCGTGAAGCCCTTTTTCTACGCCATCCGCCGGGGGGCGTTTTTGTTCGCCTCGGAGCTGAAGGGCCTGCTGGCCCATCCGCTGGTGGAGCCCATAGTGGACCGGGAGGGCGTGCTGGAGGTGCTGCTCACCGGCCCGGGCAGGACACCGGGTTACGGGGTGTTCAAGGACGTATACGAGCTGCGCCCCGGCTGGCGGGGCTGGTTCGATGAGCGGGGCCTGCGCACGGAGCGGTACTGGAAGCTTACCGCCCGGGAGCACACCGACGACCTGCCCACCACCATCGACACGGTGCGGTACCTGGTCACCGACGCCATCCGCCGGCAGCTGGTCTCCGACGTGCCCATCGGCACGTTCCTCTCCGGCGGCCTGGACTCGGGCATCATAAGCTCCGTGGCGAACCTGCATATGAAAGAGCGGGGCGGGAAGCTTCACACCTTCTCCGTGGACTACAAGGACCACTTGAAGTACTTCCACGAGACGAAGTTCCAGCCCACCAGTGACACGGTGTATATCCCAAAGCTTTCCGACTGGCTTGGGTGCGAAAACCATCTCACCGTGCTGGACACCCTGGCTCTGGCGGACGGCCTCTACGAAGCGGTGGAGGCCCGGGACCTGCCCGGCATGAGCGACGTGGACTCCTCCCTTCTTCAGTTCTGCAAGCCCATCAAGGAGCAGGTGACGGTGGCGCTCTCCGGGGAGTGCGCCGACGAGATATTCGGCGGCTACCCCTGGTACCGGGACGAGAAGATACGCATGGCGGAGGGCTTCCCCTGGGCCCAGTCCATTCAGTACCGGGCCGGGTTCCTGCGCCCGGAATATGCCCGGGGGCTGGACAGCCGGGAATACCTCATGGCGAAGTACCGCATGACCCTGGCGGACACGGACACCCTGGACAGCGACAGCCCCATCGACAGGCGCATGCGGGAGATGATGCGCCTCAACACCGACTGGTTCATGCAGACGCTTTTGGACAGGAAGGATAGGATGAGCATGTGGTCCGCCCTGGAGGTGCGGGTGCCCTTCTGCGACCACCGTATCGCGGAATATCTCTACAACGTGCCCTGGGAGATGAAGGACTACCGGCACTATGAAAAAGGTCTTCTCCGGGAGGCCATGAAGGACTACCTGCCTCAGGAGATCCTGTGGCGGAAGAAGAGCCCCTACCCCAAGACCCACAATCCCGAATACATGCAAGAGGTGTCAAAGCGCCTGCGGGCGGTGCTGGCCCAGCCCCACGCGCCGCTGCTGGACCTGGTCCGCCGGGAGGCGCTGGAAGCGCTTTTGAACGACGACAAGGCCCAGCCTTGGTACGGCCAGCTCATGACCACCCCTCAGACCATCGCCTACATGCTCCAGGTGAACTACTGGCTGCAAGCGTATAAGGTAAAGCTGGTATAAGCAAAAGCCCGGAAACACTGTTTCCGGGCTTTTCGATATTCAGCTCTTCCCTGCTGCCCTGTCCAGGGCAGCCATGGCCTCCTTCATGGCCGGGAGCCGCTCCCAGCGGCGGTACATTCCCTTGTACTCATCCCGCAGGGCCCGGGCGTCCGCCGGCGACAGCCGCGCCGCCAAGGGCGCCGTGGCGCCGTGGATAGCCTGCAGCGACCAGTAGGCCGTCAGAGGCTCGGGGTGGTCCAGGGGCGCGCGGTAGATGTACGCCAGCGTTTCCCGCACCTCCCCAGAGGGCGGCGCCGCCTCATCTATCTGCCCCAGCAGCTCCTG
Source organism: uncultured Oscillospiraceae bacterium (assembly GCA_947631215.1). The sequence goes on from CANRKN010000059.1 coordinate 3,709, forward strand.
CGCCTGGGCGAGAAACCTGTCGTGACAGGGGTCGTCCTTGGGGCCCGGCGTCAGACCCAATATCCCGGCGCCGGGCTTTTTGTCCCGCTCCAACCGCTCCGTCTCAGCGATATACGTCTCCCAGAGCGCCCGGACCTGTTCCGGCCAGCTCACGCCCAGGGGTTCTCCGTGGGATAGGGCAGGCTCTTGGGCTGGTTATAAGCGATGTCGCCCACGCCCAGGAACTTAAAGACCTCGAACAGCTCCTTGCCGTAGTGGCCGAAGGCCACCGCCCCGTGGTGGGGGTACCGCTTCTGGATGAGCACGTGGCGGTAGAACCGGCCCATCTCCGGGATGGCGAACACGCCGATGCCGCCGAAGCTGCGGGTGGGCACGTCCAGCACCTCGCCCTGGGCGATGTAGGCACGCAGCGTCCCCTCGCTGTCGCACTGCAGGCGGTAGAAGGTGATGTCGCCGGCGGCGATGTCCCCTTCCAGGGTGCCGCGGGTGAAGTCGGGCTCGCTGCCCTTGGGCTCCAGGAGCCGGTGCTGGATGAGCTGGTACTTCACCGCCCGGCTGGAGCACAGCTTGCACTCGGGCGTATTGCCGCAGTGGAAGCCCATGAAGGTGTCGGTGATGTCGTAGCCCATCTTCCCGATGCCGTCCTCGTCGTAGATGTACCTGGGGACGGAGTTGTTGATGTCCAGCAGCGTCACCGTGTCGCCGGACACGCACATACCGATGTACTCGGAGAGGGCGCCGTAGATATCCACCTCGCAGGACACGGGGATGCCCCGGCTGGCGAGGCGGGAGTTGACGTAGCAGGGCTCAAAGCCAAAGGCCTCGGGGAAGGCGGGCCAGCACTTGTCGGCAAAGGCCACGTACTTCCTGGCGCCCTTGTGGGCCTCCGCCCAGTCCAGGAGCGTCAGCTCGAACTGGGCCATGCGGGCCAGCAGGTCGGGATAGTACTTCCCCTCGCCCATCTCGGCGGCCATGTCCTTGCAGACAGCGTCGATGCGCTCGTCGCCGGCGTGGGCCTTGTAGCTCACCAGCAGGTCCAGCTCGGAGTTCTCCTCAATCTCCACGCCCAGCTCGTACAGCCCCTTGATGGGCGCGTTGCAGGCGAAGAAGTCCTGGGGCCGGGGGCCGAAGGTGATGATCTTCAGGTCCTTGAGGCCCAGGATGGCCCGGGCGATGGGCACGAACCCGCCGATCTTCGACCCCAGCTCCTCCGCCGTGCCCACGGGGTACTCGGGGATATAGGCCTTCAGGTGCCGCATGCCCAGGTTGTAGGAGCAGTTCAGCATGCCGCAGTAGGCGTCGCCCCGGCCGTTGATCATGTCCCCGTCGCCCTCGGCGGCGGCCACGTACATGCAGGGGCCGTCAAAGTTCTTGGCGATGAGGGTCTCCGGGGTCTCGGGGCCGAAGTTGCCCAGGAACACCGCGAGAGCGTTGCACCCGGCCTTGTTCACGTCCTCCACGGCTTTCAGCATGTCCTTCTCGTTCTCCACGGTCACGGGGCACTCATAGATCTCGCCCTTACAGGCCTCCACGATGGCCTTGCGCCGCTTCTGGCTCAGTTCGATAGGGAAGCAGTCGCGGCTCACCGCGATGATGCCCAGCTTTACCACAGGAATGTTCGTAAGCATAGTTTCCACCTCATAAATCATATTTTTTCGCCGTTCAGAGATCGGCCGCGATGTCGATGTTCTCGCCCTTCAGCGCCTGCACGGCCCCCTGGGCCGCCTCGGCGCTGTCGGGATGGGCCAGCAGCCATTTGTTGCAGGCCCACAGGGTCTTGTCCTCCCCGTTCAGGGGGTCGATGGCCGGCTTGGGGCCGTTGGTGCCCTTGGGCAGCACGATGCACACCCGGAAGAAGCCGTCCTTCTCCGTCTGGCAGGGGGCATAATGCAGGGTGGTGGCGTATACCTCCACCGGCACGCCGCCGGGGGCTTTGAAGGCCTTCACCGCCGCCGTGTCCAGCACGCCGTCCACGATATCGTCTTCCTTGGCCACCAGCAGAATGAACTCATCCTCGCCCACGTTCACCTCGCTGTCCCGGTGGTATTCCAGGCAATTCAGCTTCGTGTTCCGGCCCCAGCACATGCCCAGCTGTATGGGCATGCCGCCGTAGGCGTTGTTCTGGAACTGGCCGAAGAGGCAGGTGGCCTCCAGGGCCGGGATGGAGGCCTCATAGGCCGTGCCGCTCTCCGGCAGGGGGATGGTCTTCATGGCCTTCACGAGGCACCCGACGTCGTAGCCCTCCAGCACCTTCCCGTAGGGGGCGAAGGAGGGGTCATAGACCGATTCTATCTTCATAGGCTCACCTTTCCGGGACAGCCGGGGCCGCCCCTGCTTTTTTCAGGAAATACGCGCATATGCGCCCGCTCCATGGCATGAACAGCTGGGCCGCCGGGCCCACGAGAAAGGCGCATATCACCGTGCCCGCGCCCAGCACGCCGCCCATGGCGAACCCCGCCAGGGCAAAGGCCAGGTCCACGGCCACCCGCACCGCCCCGAAGGGCTTTTTCGTCTTCTCGCTGATGACCACGGCCACCAGGTCGTTGGGGCCCGTGCCCGCCTCGGAGCGGATGACGATGGTCATGCCGAAGGCCAGGATGACGCACCCTGCCGCCAGCATCACCACCCGCACCCACATGGGCAGCCCCGCGTTGAGCCAGGGGCCCAGCAGGGCGGTGAACATGTCGATGATGGGCCCGCCCAGGGCCATACACAGCACCGTGCCGATGCGCACCTGGGGCCTATCCACGAACCAGAGCACAGCCATGATGAGAAGCGACACCAAAAGGTGCGTCCGGCCGTGGGTCATCCCCGCCCAGGCGGGCCAGGGGATGGACCTAAAGAGGCCCTGTATCAGTACATTGAAGGGGTCGGAGCCCAGGTCGGACTGGAGAAACAGCGTCACGCCCAGGTGGGCGATACACAGTCCCGCCAGCAGCAGGGCCACCCGCACCGCCGTCTCCCGCAGGGGGCGTTTACTCATCCTCGTCCTCCTGTTTTTTCTCCTCAGGCAGCTCCGCCGCCTTCAGGTCCGCCTGATAGCGTTTGAGGGTATACACCCCAAAGACGATGGCCACCGCCATGAACACCGCGCATATGGCCCAGCCCATCCAGGGCTTCATGGTAGTGTCCGGGCCGCCGGCGTTCTGCGCCACGGTCCAGCCCAGATACGCCAGATAGAAGGCCACGATGGAGCGCAGGACCGCGCTGATGGTGGCCTTGGACCGCTTCTGGGGGTCATATTGGGGCTGCGTCTTTCTCCCGTCCATAGTCCTCCTCAGCCGTTCAGCGCCGGGAACACACCCTTCAGGGCGGGGTAAATCTTCCGGAACTTCCGGTACTGGGTCTCATACCGGGCGGCAATGGCCGGGTCGGGCTCTACCGTGCCGGTGACCTTCACCAGCTTATCCGCGGCCTCCTGCACGGAGGCGTATTCCCCGCAGGCCACCGCCGCGAGGATGGCGCCGCCATAGCCGGGACCCTCCTCGGACTCGATGAGCTCCAGCTGGATATCGCACACATTGGCGATGATCTTCCTCCACAGGGGGCTCTTGGCCCCGCCGCCGCAGATGCGGCTCTTCTTTACGTCCACGCCCAGGCTCCGGGCCACCTCCAGGCAGTCCCGGATGCCGAAGGCCACGCCCTCCAGCACAGCCTGGGTCATGTCGGAGCGGCTGTTGTCCATGGTCAGGCCCACGAAGCAGCCGCGGGCGTCGGTGTCGTTGATGGGGCTGCGCTCGCCCATGAGGTAGGGCAGGAAAAACACGTGGTTGGCGCCCAGCTTTTCGTCCATGATGGGCTTCTGCTCGGCGGGGTAGTCCGTAGTGCCCACGATGTCGTCCATCCACCACTTGTTGCAGGAAGCGGCGGAGAGCATGCAGCCCATGAGGTGGTAATTGCCGTCCGCGTGGGCGAAGGCGTGCAGGGCGTTATGGGGGTCCACGCCGAAATGCTCACTGGAGATGAAGATGGTGCCAGAGGTGCCAAGGCTGATGTTGCAGCCTCCCTCCCCCACCGTGCCGGTGCCCACCGCCGCGGCGGCGTTGTCCCCCGCCCCGGCGCAGACCTTCACGCTCTGGGGCAGGCCCAGCGCTTCCGCCATCTCGGGTTTGAGCGTGCCCACCACCTCATAGCTTTCAAAGATGCGGGCCATCTGGTCCTCCCGGATGCCGCAGATGTCCAGCATTTCCCGGCTCCAGCATTTGTGCTCCACGTCGAACAGGAGCATGCCGGAGGCGTCGGACACGTCGGTGCAGTGCACGCCGGTGAGCATGTAGTTTACATAATCCTTCGGCAGCATGATCTTCGCGATCTTCGCGAACAGCTCCGGCTCATGCTTTTTCATCCACAGCAGCTTCGGCGCCGTGAACCCGGCGAAAGCGATGTTGGCGGTATACTTCGACAGCTTCTCCTTGCCGATGACGCCGTTGAGGTACTCCACCTCTTCCGCCGTGCGGCCGTCGTTCCAGAGGATGGCGGGGCGCAGGACGTTGTCGTCCGCGTCCAGCGCCACCAGCCCGTGCATCTGGCCGCCGCAGCCGATGCCCGCCACCTGAGTTTTGTCAAAGCCCTCGGTGAGCTCCCGGATGCCCGCCACGGTCTGGCGCATCCAGTCCGCCGGGTCCTGCTCGGACCAGCCGGGATGGGGAAAGCTCAGGGGGTATTCTTTGGATACGATGTTGAGGATCTTCCCCCCGCCGTCCATGAGCAAGAGCTTGACGGCGGAGGTGCCCAGGTCTACGCCTATGTACAGCATGATACGCTCCTTATCAGCCGGCCTTGCCGGTCTTGTGGTTGGACACCACGTCGAAGATGACGGCCACCAGCAGCACCGCGCCCTTGACCACGTACTGCCAGTTGTTGTCCAGGCCGATGATGCTCATGCCCTGGTTGATGACGCCCAGCAGGATGGCGCCCACCATGATGCCGGACACCGTGCCGGAGCCGCCGTAGGCGGAGGCGCCGCCGATGAAGCAGGAGCCGATGGCGTCCATCTCGAAGGAGGTGCCGGTGTCGCCGTTGACGGAGCCGATACGGGCGGCCATCAGCAGGCCGGAAAGGCCCGCCAGGAAGCTCATGGAGGCGTAGGCCATGAAGTAGACCCGCTTGGTGTCGATGCCGGAGAGCTTGGTGGCCTTCTCGTTGCCGCCCACCGCGTAGAAGTAGCGGCCGAAGGCGGTCTTGGAGGTGATGAACGCGTAGATGAGCACCACCGCCAGCACCCACAGGGCCATCACGGGGATGCCCTTGTAGTGGGCCAGCTTCCAGGTGTAGACCAGGATCAGCGCGTCGATGACGATGATCTTGCCGAAGGCGCTGGTGGCGGAGGCCATCTTATAGCCCTTGCGGGCCTTCTTGGCCCGGCTCAGGATCGTGTTGAGCAACAGCAGCACCGCCACGATGGCGCCCACGATGAACGCGGACCACTTCACGTCGCCGTCGATGCCGGGTATCTGGATGTAGGAGGCGAAGATGTTGAGGAACAGCTGGTTATTGATGCTCACGGTCCGGGAGCCCAGGACCACACGGCCCAGGCCGCGGAACAGGAACATGCCCGCCAGGGTGCAGATGAAGGGCGGGATATGTACGTTGCCGATCCAGAAGCCCTGCCACACGCCGATGACCGCGCCCGCGGCCAGGCAGATGAGGATGACCAGGATGGCGTTCAGGTCCGTCTTGGAGAGGAGCTGCGCGCCGATGGCGCCGATGAGGCAGACCGTGGAGCCCACGGACAGGTCCACGTTGCCGCCGGTCAGGATGCACAGCAGCATGCCGCAGGCCATCACCAGCACGTAGGCGTTCTGCAGAAGAAGGTTGGACATGTTCTGCGGATACAGCAGCCGCCCGCCCGTCAGCACGGCGAACAGGGCGAATACCACCACCAGGGCGATGACCATGGTGTATTTTTTGATGAATTGAGCAGCTTTTGTCTTTGTCGTCATTTTTAACTCCCCCGCTATCAAGCTTTATCGGATTTGAGGATCGCGGCCATGATCTTCTCCTGGGTGGCGTCGGCGGCGGCCATCTCCGCCACCATGCAGCCCTCGTTCATGACGTATATCCGGTCGCACATGCCCAGCAGCTCCGGCATCTCGGAGGAAATCATGATGACGGACTTCCCCTGGGCCACCATATCGTTCATGATGCAGTATATCTCGTATTTCGCGCCCACGTCGATGCCGCGGGTGGGTTCGTCCAGCACCAGCACGTCCGCGTCCGCGAACATCCACTTGGCCAGCAGCACCTTCTGCTGGTTGCCGCCGGAGAGGTTGCCCACAAGCTGCTGGACGGAGGGCGTCTTGGTGTTCAGCTTTTCCCGGAACTCCTCGGCGGCGGCGTTCTCCTTGTCCACGTCGATGACGCCGTGGGAGCAGACCTTTTCCAGCCGCGCGAGAGTGGTGTTCTGGGCGATGGATTCCTCCAGGACCAGGCCGTTGCCCTTCCTGTCCTCGGTGACGTAGGCAAGGCCCGCCTCGATGGCCGCCCGCTCGCTCTTGAGCTTTATGGGCTTGCCGCCGATGGAGAGCTCCCCGGAGATGTTGGTGCCGTAGGAGCCGCCGAAGATGCTCATGGCAAGCTCCGTGCGTCCCGCGCCCTGCAGGCCGGAGAAGCCCACGATCTCGCCCTTGTGGACGTTGAAGGAGACGTTGTCCACCACCTTCTTCTCGATGTATACGGGATGGTAGACGGTCCAGTTTTTGACCTCCATGCCGATCTCCGGGGAGATCTTGTGCTCCCGGGCGGGATAGCGGTCGGAGAGCTCCCGGCCCACCATGCCCCGGATGATCCGGTCCTCGTCCACCTTCCGGTCGGTGTTGTCGATGGTCTCGATGGTGGCACCGTCCCGGACCACGGTGATCTTGTCGGCCACGTAGGCGATCTCGTTGATCTTGTGGGAGATGATGATGGAGGTGAGCCCCTGCTTCTTGAAGTCCAGCAAAAGGTTCAGAAGCATGCGGGAATCCTCCTCGTTCAGCGAGGAGGTGGGCTCATCCAGTATGAGCAGCTTCACGTTTTTGCTGAGGGCCTTGGCAATCTCCACCAGCTGCTGCTTGCCGGTGCCGATGTCCTTGATGAGGGTGGTGGCGTCGTCCTTGAGGCCCACCTGGTTCATGTGCTGCTCCGCCTCATGGTAGGTCCTGTCCCAGTCGATGCCCAGCCTGCCCTTCCGCTCGTTGCCCAGGAACATATTCTCCCCGATGGACAGCTCCGGGATCAGCGCCAGCTCCTGGTGGATGATGACGATGCCCTTCTCCTCGCTGTCACGCAGGGTCTTGAACCGGCACTCCTGGCCCTCGTAGATGATGTCGCCGGTATAGGTGCCGTAGGGATAGATGCCGCTGAGCACGTTCATCAGGGTGGATTTGCCGGCGCCGTTCTCGCCCACCAGGGCGTGTATCTCGCCCCGCTCCACCTCCAGATTCACGTTGTCCAGGGCCTTTACGCCGGGGAATTCCTTTGTGATGTTTTTCATCACAAGAATGTTTTCTGCCAAATCCCATGCCTCCTCTTTGCCTCGCCCGGCCATGCCGGGACAGGCGGATATGGAAAGAGGGGCGGGGTCATCCCCCGCCCCTCGGTCTAGCTATGCGTCAGATAAGGCTTATGTACCTATCAGGTGGTAGCGGCGGTGGATACCAGGTACTCGCCGTCCCACTCATACAGGCCGGTATCGACCAGCAGGTCCAGGTTGTCCTTCGTGATCACGTAGGGGACCAGCAGGTAGGAGGGGATGATGCCGGTGCCGTTGTCATAGCTCTCGGTATCATAGGAAGCCTCCGCGCCCAGGCTCTCCAGCAGCTCCTCGGCAGGAGTCTCGCCGGCCAGGATGGCCTTGCCGAGCTCCAAGGTAGCGCCGGCCTCGTCGGACACGTTCTTGTAGACCGTCATGGTCTGCAGGCCGTTGACGATGTTCTCCAGGTTGGCGATATCGCCGTCCTGACCGGTCACCAGGGGCTGGTTGTCGCCGGCATAGTCGGAGGTGATGGCCTGCGCGACGCCCAGAGCGGTGGAGTCGTTGGAGCACAGGGCCACGTCAAGGACGGTGCCGTCGGAGTAGTAGGAAGCCAGGGTGTTCTGCATGTTGGTCAGAGCGGTGTCGGTGCTCCAGGCGGGAGTGGCGACCTGCTCGAACTCAGTCTTGCCGGAGGGGATGTTCAGGATGCCCGCGTCGATGTAGGGCTTCAGGGTGTCGAACGCGCCGCCGAAGAAGAAGCCGGCGTTGTTGTCGGCGGGGTCACCGGCGGTGAACTCGATGTTGTAGGTCTTGGAGGTGTCCTCCAGGTCCAGGCCCAGGGTGTCGATGACGAACTGGCCCTGCAGCACGCCGACGGTGTAGTTATCGAAGGAGACATAGTAGCTGATGGCGTCGGTGTTCATGATGAGACGGTCATACGCGATGACGGGGATGCCCGCGTCCTTCGCGTCGGCCAGGGTCTGGGTCAGGCTCTCGCCGTCGATGGCGGAGATGATGAGCAGGTCCACGCCGTCGGCGATCAGGTTGCCGATGTCGTTGTTCTGCTGGGTGATGTCGTTGTCGGAGTACACCAGCTCAACGCCGTAGCCGGCGGCCTCAAACTGCTCCTGCAGATACTCACCGTCACGGTTCCAGCGCTCCAGGGAACGGGTGGGCATGGCGATGCCCACGGTCTTCTCCTCGGCGGCGAAGCCCATGGCGCACAGGCTCAGGACCATGACCAGCGCGAGCAGGATGGAAAGTGCCTTTTTCATAGTGGTTCTCCTCGTATAATAAGTTTGAAAGTTAATAATCCAGATATCAGCAGGCTTAGAGATGCCCGTGATACAATAGCTGT